>NZ_JBXAKV010000015.1:0-164624 GCF_058798795.1 Pseudomonas sp. GW822-FHT07A10 | reverse complement strand
GAACATCGGCCCACATCGTTCGGGTATCCCTGATAGAAACTTCAGAAGATTTTACCTAAGACCTTGAAAGGGATGGCCGTAAGGGCGAAACCATAAGCCGCCGTTACCGCAGCAATGGATATGTACTCAATCAACAAGAACCTGGTCGGCCCTAAGGCCGCCACGCCCTAAATCGCAGTCAATAAAAAACCCGCTGAAATCACTTCAGCGGGTTTCTCATTTCAGCGGCCAGGAAGATCAGAAATCCTCCAACCGCCATACCTCATAAGCCGGCGTCTCATAGGGATGACTCTCTTTCAGAGCCACCACCACCGCCCGAATCAACTCATCGCTGACCACCAGCTCAACCTTCCACTCCTCAACCTGCTCGACCTGCCCAGCCTCACCCATGAACGGCTGACTGCCCTCCAGTGGACGAAACTGACCCAAGCCAAACACCTGCCACGCACAGTGGTCATAAGCCCCGATCCGCCCGCCACCGGCGGCGAATACAGCGCTTTTGACCACTTCAACATGACTGGCCGGAACAAAAAAGCAAAGCTTGTACACGGCAATCAGCTCCCCGCTCTTAGTTCACCCAGACGCGAGCGTTACGGAACATACGCATCCAAGGTGCGTCTTCGTTCCAGTCTTCCGAACGCCACGAGTTCTGCACCGCGCGGAACACACGCTCCGGGTGCGGCATCATGATGGTCACGCGACCGTCGCGGCTGGTCAAACCGGTGATACCGCGCGGCGAGCCGTTCGGGTTGGCCGGGTATTTTTCGGTGACCTTGCCGTGGTTGTCGACGAAACGCATCGCCACGCAACCCGACAGATCGGCTTGCAGCAACGCTTCTTCGCTGGCGAATTCGGCATGGCCTTCACCGTGGGCGATGGCGATCGGCATGCGCGAACCGGCCATGCCCTGCAGGAAGATCGAGTTCGACTCCTGGATCTGAACCATGGCCACGCGGGCTTCGAACTGCTCGGAACGGTTACGCACGAAGTGCGGCCAGAACTCGCTGCCCGGGATCAGCTCGTGCAGGTTGGACATCATCTGGCAACCGTTGCACACGCCGAGGGTGAAGCTGTCGGTACGTTCGAAGAAGCCCTGGAAGGCATCGCGAGCGCGGCTGTTAAACAGCGCGGACTTGGCCCAGCCTTCACCGGCACCCAGTACGTCGCCGTAGGAGAAACCGCCGCAAGCGACCATGCCCTTGAAGTCGTTCAGGTCGACACGGCCGGCCAGAATGTCGCTCATGTGCACGTCGATCGCGTTGAAACCGGCACGGTCGAACGCGGCCGCCATTTCCACCTGACCGTTGACGCCCTGCTCACGCAGCACGGCAACCTGTGGGCGGATGCCTTTCTTGATGTAAGGCGCGGCGACGTCCTGGTTGACGTCATAGCTGAGCTTGACGCTCAGGCCCGGGTTGTCTTCTTCCAGCAGCACGTCGAACTCTTGTTCGGCGCAATCGGCGTTATCACGCAGACGCTGGATCTGGTAGCTGGTTTCAGCCCACTGACGTTGCAGCAAACGACGCTGACCTTCGAATACGGTATCGCCGTTGAACGTGATGCTGATCTCGCCGTTGTTCATCGGCTGACCGATCACCGATACGCAGTCGCCCAGGCCAGCAGCGCTGAACTGCGCGAGAATGTCCGCGGTGGCGTCCTGGCGAACCTGGATCACAGCGCCCAGTTCTTCGTTGAACAGGATCGCGGCGATATCGGCGGAAGTCTCTGCCAGACCGTCGAGGTTCAGGCTCAGGCCGCAGTGGCCGGCAAACGCCATTTCCACCACGCTGGTCAGCAGACCACCGTCGGAACGGTCGTGGTAAGCCAGCAGGTGACCGTCGGCGTTGAGGCCCTGGATCACCGCGAAGAAGGCTTTCAGGTCTTCGGCGTCATCGACGTCCGGCGCCTGTTTGCCGAGCTTGCCGTGAACCTGAGCGAGGATCGAGGCACCCATGCGGTTCTGGCCGCGACCGAGGTCGATCAGGATCAGGTCGGTGGTGCCCTTGTCCATGCGCAGTTGCGGGGTCAGGGTCTGACGGATGTCAGCCACTGGCGCGAAACCGGTCACGATCAGCGACATCGGCGAAGTAACCGCCTTATCGACACCTTCGTCGTTCCAGCGAGTGGCCATGGACATCGAGTCCTTGCCGACCGGAATGGTGATGCCCAGCTCAGGGCACAGTTCCATGCCGACCGCTTTCACGGTGTCGTACAGACGTGCGTCTTCACCTGGGTGACCGGCAGCGGACATCCAGTTCGCCGACAGTTTGATGTCGGAGATCTTGGCGATGCGCGAGGCGGCGATGTTGGTCAGGGTTTCGCCGATGGCCATACGGCCCGACGCCGGAGCGTCCAGCAGCGCCAGCGGAGTGCGCTCGCCCATGGCCATGGCTTCACCGGTATAAACGTCGAAGCTGGTGGCGGTAACGGCAACGTCGGCCACCGGAACCTGCCACGGGCCGACCATCTGGTCACGGGCCACGAGGCCGGTGATGGTGCGGTCGCCGATGGTGATCAGGAAGCTCTTGCTGGCCACGGCCGGGTGATGCAGGACGCGCTCGACGCAGTTGGCGATGTCGAGGGTCGACGGATCGAAATCGTCGCCCAGCTCGTTTTCACGAACCACCGAACGGTGCATGCGCGGGGCTTTGCCCAGCAGCACTTCGAGCGGCATGTCCACCGGGCTGTTGCCGAAGTGGCTGTCGGTCACGGTCAGTTGCGGCTCGGCTGTGGCTTCGCCGACTACCGCGAATGGGCAACGCTCACGCTCGCAGATCGCCTTGAAGCGTTCGAAGTCCGCCGGGCCGACCGCCAGAACGTAGCGCTCCTGGGATTCGTTACTCCAGATTTCGTGCGGGGCCATGCCCGGCTCGTCGTTTGGAATGTTGCGCAGTTCGAAACGGCCACCGCGGTCGCCATCGTTGACCAGTTCCGGGAAGGCGTTGGACAGACCGCCCGCGCCGACGTCGTGGATGAAGCTGATCGGGTTTTTGTCGCCCAGTTGCCAGCAACGGTCGATGACTTCCTGGCAACGACGCTCCATCTCAGGGTTTTCACGTTGTACGGAAGCGAAGTCCAGGTCTGCCGAGCTGGTGCCGGTGGCCATGGAGGAAGCCGCGCCACCGCCCAGACCGATCAGCATTGCCGGGCCGCCAAGCACGATCAGCTTGGAGCCAACGACGATTTCGCCTTTCTTGACGTGTTCTTCACGGATGTTGCCCATGCCGCCAGCCAGCATGATCGGCTTGTGGTAACCGCGCACTTCGTCACCATGAGGGGTGGTGATCGACTGTTCGAAGGTACGGAAGTAACCGGTCAGCGCCGGACGGCCGAATTCATTGTTGAACGCAGCGCCGCCCAACGGGCCTTCGATCATGATGTCCAGCGCGGTAACGATGCGCTCGGGTTTGCCATACGGCACTTCCCACGGCTGTTCGAAGCCCGGGATCTGCAGGTTCGACACGGTGAAACCGGTCAGGCCAGCCTTTGGCTTCGCGCCGCGACCGGTGGCGCCTTCGTCGCGAATCTCGCCGCCGCTACCGGTGGATGCGCCCGGGAACGGGGCAATCGCGGTCGGGTGGTTGTGCGTTTCGACTTTCATCAGGATGTGCACCGGTTCCTGCACCGCGCCGTACTGGCGGGTTTCAGGGTCCGGGAAGAAACGACCGGCCACGGAGCCGACGATGACCGAGGCGTTGTCCTTATAAGCCGACAGAACACCTTCGCTGTGCATCTGGTAGGTGTTCTTGATCATGCCGAACAGGCTTTTTTCCTGGCTCTGACCGTCGATGTCCCAACTGGCGTTGAAGATCTTGTGACGGCAGTGCTCGGAGTTCGCCTGGGCGAACATCATCAGTTCGATGTCGTGCGGGTTGCGCTTCAAACCAAGGAAGGCGTTGACCAGATAGTCGATTTCGTCTTCGGCCAGGGCCAGGCCCAGCTCGGTGTTGGCTTTTTCCAGCGCGGCGCGGCCGCCACCCAACACGTCGATGGCAGTCAGCGGTTTTGGCTCGGCGTGGCTGAACAGGCCGGAGGCTTGTTCGAGGTTGCCCAGCACGATCTGGGTCATGCGGTCGTGCAGCGCGTCTGCGATCAGCTGCGCTTCGGCGTCGCTGAACTGGCCGGCGACGTAGAACGCGATGCCACGCTCAAGGCGCTGGATCTTGGTCAGGCCGCAGTTGCGAGCAATGTCGCTGGCTTTACTGGACCACGGCGAAATGGTGCCGAAACGCGGCAATACCAGGAACAGACGACCAGTGGGCTCTTGTACCGGAACGCTAGGGCCGTACTTCAGAAGGCGCGCGAGCACCTGCTGTTCGTCGCCGGTCAGGACGCCGGTAACTTCGGCGAAGTGAGCGAATTCAGCATACAGGCCGCTGACAGCTGGAACCTTCTGGCTCAGTTGCTCAAGGAGTTTGCTGTGGCGAAAGGCAGAAAGGGCAGGAGCGCCGCGCAGGATCAACATCTTCGGGACAGCCTCGGGAAGGGGTGTGCTTTGAGGCCGTGCATTCTAGCCTAAACCGCCCGCGACATCACCCGAAACGGTACACGCGGTTGCACCCGAACGTCGGGCCGGGTGTTCGGGCCCTGAACAGGTGCGCGCCGGGGGTTATTTTTTCTGTCACAAAATGCTGTTCTGGCCCATTCCTGCGGGCTCCAAGCGGGTTTTTGACGCCCTAGCAGACAAGCCCTTCGCTGTCGAGATATGGCGCTCGTGGTCCTTTGCGTATACTGCGCAGATGTTTTCCCCAACGGCTTTGCGTCCGCGGTACGCCAAATGGCTGATCGCAACCGGACTCTTCCTGGTGCTCAGTGGCTGTGTTGATAAACCCAACACGCTGGAGCGCGTAAAGGAGGATGGCGTGCTGCGGGTGGTTACCCGGAACAGCCCCGCCACCTACTTTCAGGATCGCAACGGTGAAACCGGCTTCGAATACGAGCTGGTGAAGCGCTTCGCCGACGATCTGGGGGTCGAACTCAAGATCGAAACCGCCGACAACCTCGACGACCTGTTCAATCAGGTGGGCAAGCCAAATGGCCCGGTGCTGGCTGCTGCCGGCCTGGTCAGCAGCGAGGACCGCAAAAAGCAGGTGCGGTTTTCCCATTCCTACCTCGAAGTCACCCCGCAGATCATCTATCGCAACGGCCAGTCGCGGCCGACCGACGCAGGCGATCTGGTCGGCAAGAAGATCATCGTGCTCAAGGGCAGCACCCACGCCGAGCAATTGGCAGCGCTGAAAAAGAAATATCCCGGCATTGAATACGAAGAGTCCGACGCGGTTGAAGTCGTCGACCTGCTGCGCATGGTCGACGAAGGTCAGATCGACCTGACCCTGGTCGACTCCAACGAAGTGGCGATGAACCAGGTCTACTTCCCCAACGTGCGGGTCGCCTTCGACCTCGGTGATGCCAGCAACCAGAGCTGGGCCGTGGCCGCCGGCGATGACAACAGCCTGCTCAACGAAATCAACGCCTACCTCGACAAGGTGAAGAAAAACGGCACCCTGCAACGCCTCAAAGACCGCTACTACGGGCATGTCGACGTACTCGGCTACATGGGCGCCACCACCTTCGCCCAGCATTTGCAGCAGCGGTTGCCCAAGTACGAGAAGCACTTCAAGGCGTCCGCCAAGGAAGAAAAGGTCGACTGGCGTCTATTGGCGGCGATCGGTTATCAGGAATCGCTGTGGCAAGCGGCAGTCACGTCCAAGACCGGCGTGCGCGGATTGATGATGCTGACCCAGAACACGGCGCAAGCCATGGGCGTTTCCAATCGCCTGGACCCCAAGCAGAGCATCATGGGCGGCGCGAAATACCTGGTCTACATGAAGGATCAACTGGATGAGTCGATCCAGGAGCCGGATCGTACGTGGTTCGCGCTGGCAGCCTACAACGTTGGCAGCGGTCACCTGGATGACGCGCGCAAACTGGCGGCCAAGGAAGGGTTGAACCCGGACAAGTGGCTGGACGTGAAGAAAATACTGCCGCGCCTGTCGCAGAAGCAGTGGTACAGCAAGACTCGTTATGGCTACGCCCGTGGTGGCGAACCGGTGCATTTCGTGGCAAACATCCGTCGCTACTACGACATCCTGACGTGGGTCACGCAGCCGCAGCTCGAAGGCACCCAGGTCGCCGAGGGCAACCTGCATGTGCCGGGGGTCGACAAGACCAAGCCGAGCCAGGAAACCCCACAGCTTTAAATTATTGTTGTCTCCGACGACGCCTTCGCGGGCAAGCCTCGCTCCTACAGGTTTGCGTCGAACACACAATTGCGTATCGACACGAAACTGTAGGAGCGAGGCTTGCCCGCGAAGGCAGCACCGCCGATCTCAACCCTTTAGTGCAGCAGCCAGAATCAGCGCCTTCATCTCCGACACCGCCGACTTGAACCCGACGAACAACGCATGGGCCACCAGCGCATGGCCGATGTTCAGTTCGTTGACGCCCTTGATTGCCGCAACAGCCTCGACGTTGTGATAGTGCAAACCGTGGCCGGCGTTGACGATCAGGCCTTGGGCCAGACCGAATGCCACGCCATCGGCCACGCGTTTGAGCTCTTCAGCGACCTCGGTTGGCGTCTCGGCGTCCGCGTAACGCCCGGTGTGCAGTTCAATGGCCGGCGCGCCGACACGACGGGACGCCTCAATCTGCCGCTCGTCAGCGTCGATGAACAGCGACACTTCGCAGCCGATCTTCGCCAGGCGATCCACCGCCGCCTTGATCCGCGCTTCCTGCCCCGCTACGTCCAGACCGCCTTCAGTGGTCAGCTCCTGACGGGTTTCCGGCACCAGGCAAACGTGCGCCGGGCGGATACGCTCGGCGAACGCCATCATTTCTTCGGTGACGCCCATTTCGAAGTTCATGCGGGTTTGCAGCACGTCCTTGAGCAGCAGTACATCGCGCTCCTGAATGTGCCGGCGGTCTTCACGCAAGTGCACGGTGATGCCGTCAGCACCCGCCTCTTCCGCGTCCAGCGCTGCCTTGACCGGATCCGGGTAACGAGTACCCCGGGCCTGACGCAGGGTGGCAACGTGGTCGATGTTCACGCCAAGAAGAATGCGATTGCTGGTGGTCACGGAAACGCTCCTGAAGAAGGGGGAAGTTCGGTGCACAGCATACGGGGAGACTACGGCTTTCGAAACAACTCACGACTGACCAATGGACGCCCGCCCAAGTGAACGGCCAACGCCTGACGCATCAAGCGCTTGGCGGCGGACAGCGCACCGGGTGCAGACCAGTCGGCATCGGCCATGGCCAGCAGTTCGGTACCATTGAACAGGCCCGGCTGCAGCAGATAGACCCGCTCCAGGCCGGCATCCACTTGCAAGCGATAGAGACCGTCCGGTGCGATGGGGTCGCCATGGATGTCGGTATTCAGCGCAAAGCCGTAACCGAGATCATCGAGCAGTCGCCATTCGAAGGAGCGCAGCAATGGTTCCAGTGGTCGACCTTCGGCCAGGGCAAGCAAGGTCGCGGCGTAGTGATCGAAAACCGCGGGATGAGGATCTTCGGCGGGCAGCAGGCGAATCAGCAATTCGTTGAGGTAGAGACCACTGAACAGCGCTTCGCCATTGAGCCAGGTGGAAACGCCGGCGCTTTCCATGCGACCGACATTCTTCAGCTCGCCCCGGCCACGGAACTCGACTTCCAGCGGCACGAACGGCCGCGCCAACGTCCCGGCCTTGCCCCGCGCACTGCGCAACACCGCCCGCAGCCGACCTTGCGGCGTGAGGAAATCCACCAGCGCACTGCTTTCGCGGTAGGCGCGGGAATGGAGCACGTAGGCGGGTTGGCCGATGGGCGGGCTGGATGACATCAGTTTCCGAATCTCTGGAGATCCACTGTGGCGAAGGAGCTTGTCGGAACGCCGCACCGTCCCGCTGGGCTGCGAAGCGGCCCCAAAACCATGCACCTCAGTGTTTCAGGTAAAACCGCGATGCCAGGATTTACGACTGCTTCGCCCGGGCGCGGATCGGCCGAACGGGAGCAAGCTCCCTCGCCACAAAAGCTCGCTCCTACAATTGAATCGATGTGCTGCTGGACGATTTACAAGTCGCCGTAACCCAGCGAACGCAAGGCGCGCTCGTCGTCAGACCAACCGCCTTTCACCTTGACCCACAGGTTGAGCATGATCTTGGAGTCGAACAGCAGCTCCATGTCCTTGCGCGCTTCGGTGCCAATGCGCTTGATGCGCTCGCCCTTGTCGCCAATGATGATTTTCTTCTGGCCGTCACGTTCGACGAGGATCAAGGCGTGGATGTGCAGGGTTTTGCCCTGCTGCTTGAACTCTTCGATTTCCACGGTGATCTGGTACGGCAGCTCGGCACCCAACTGGCGCATGATTTTTTCGCGTACCAGTTCAGCGGCAAGGAAGCGGCTGCTGCGGTCGGTGATCTGATCTTCCGGGAAGAAGTGATCGTTTTCCGGCAGGTGCTCGGCGATCACTCGCTCCAGCGTGTCGAGGTTGTGCCCGTGCTGGGCCGAGATCGGCATGATCTGCGCGTTCGGCAGCTGTTCCTGCAACCAGGTCAGGTGCGGCATCAGCTCGGATTTGTCTTCGATGCGGTCGGTCTTGTTCAGCGCCACGATCAGCGGACCGGTCACGTACTGAACGCGCTCGAGGACCATCTGGTCTTCGTCGGTCCACTTGGTACGGTCAACCACGAAGATCACCACGTCGACGTCTTTCAACGCCGCCGAAGCGGTCTTGTTCATGTAACGGTTCAGGGCCTTTTCGCCGCCCTTGTGCATACCCGGGGTGTCGACGTAGATCGCCTGGACGTCACCTTCGGTCTTGATGCCGAGCATGTTGTGGCGGGTGGTCTGCGGCTTGCGTGAGGTGATCGCCAGTTTCTGACCCAGAATGTGGTTCAGCAGCGTGGACTTGCCCACGTTGGGACGGCCGACGATGGCAACATAGCCACAGCGAGTTGCGGTTGAATCAGTCATTGCCATTCTCCACACCCAGGGCAATCAGTGCTGCGGCGGCCGCTACCTGTTCGGCAATACGACGACTCACACCCTGACCTCGGCTTTTTTCATTCAGTAAGATGATTTCACATTCGACGAAGAACGTCCGGCAATGCGGCTCACCCTGGATATCCACCACTTCGTAACGCGGCAGCTCACAACCACGGGACTGCAGGAATTCCTGCAGGCGGGTTTTCGGATCTTTGTTGGTGTCGACCAGCGTCAGGCCTTCGAACTCTCCGGCCAGCCAGGCCAGCACACGCTCGCGCGCCACCTCCATGCCGGCGTCCAGGTAGATCGCACCGATCAGCGCTTCGAGGGCATCGGCCAGAATCGACTCGCGACGGAAACCGCCACTTTTCAATTCGCCGGAGCCCAGGCGCAGGTATTCACCCAGGTCAAAACCACGGGCCAGTACGGCCAGGGTCTCACCTTTCACCAGGCGTGCGCGCAAACGCGACAACTGGCCTTCGCGGGCCAGCGGGAAGCGATCGAACAGCGCCTCGCCAGCAACGAAATTGAGGATGGCATCGCCGAGGAATTCCAGGCGTTCGTTGTTGCGCCCGGCAAAACTGCGGTGAGTCAGGGCCAGGACCATCAGTTCCTGATCCTTGAAGGTGTAACCGAGCTGACGCTCGAGACGGCTTAAGGAGACGCTCACGGTTTACCCACGCTGAGTTCGTGGTTGGATTCCACCGCCAGGGCCTTGATGCGGCGCAGGCTTGGGACAATTAACGCTGTGTTCAAAAATAACGTCCTGAATATCGTTGTTTTCATGCTCCTGTCGCCGATTGTGCCGACTCCAGAAATGCATTCGGCGCTGTGTTCAACAGCGCCGTGTGTGATTACTTGATCAGACCAACCCGCGAGAAATTCGGCAGGTGACCGAGTTTGGGTTCCGGCCAGCTCATCCAGACTGCGAAGGCCTTGCCGACGATATTCTTGTCGGGAACCATGCCCAGCAGATCCTTGGGAATGCTCGGATCATCCCAGTAGCGACTGTCGTTCGAGTTGTCGCGGTTGTCGCCCATCATGAAGTAGTGCCCGGCCGGCACGGTCCACGAATGGTCCGGCGTTGCGCGGTAGCGGCTCATTTCCTTGCGGATCAGGTGCTCGGCGGCACCGAGTTTTTCCTTGTAGAGCTCGGCGCTACCCAACGTGCCCGGCTCGGAGCCGACCAGTTGTTCGGCAATCGACTCACCGTTGACGAACAGGCGCTTGTCGGCGGTGTAGCGAATCTGGTCGCCCGGCAGGCCCACTACACGCTTGATGTAGTTGACGTTCGGGTCGCTCGGGTAGCGGAACACCATCACATCGCCGCGCTGCGGATCACCGACTTCGATGACTTTCTTGTCGATCACCGGCAGGCGGATCCCGTAAGAAAACTTGTTCACCAGAATGAAGTCACCGACATCCAGGGTTGGTTTCATCGAGCCGGAAGGAATCTGGAACGGTTCCACCAGGAACGAACGCAGCACCAGCACGATGAACAACACCGGGAAGAACGACTTGCCGTATTCGACCAGCAGCGGCTCTTTGTTCAGTTTCTCGATCACTACCATGTCAGCCTGGCTGACGCTCCCCTGATAGGAGTTGATGGCAGCCCGGCGCCGTGGCGCCAGGAACAGCAGATCGAGCAACGCCAACAGGCCGCAGACGAACACGGCGATGACCAGCAACAGCGGGAAATTTAGTGACATAGGACCTAACTATCCAACCTGAGCACGGCAAGGAAGGCTTCTTGTGGAATTTCCACGTTACCGACCTGCTTCATGCGTTTTTTACCGGCCTTTTGCTTTTCCAGCAGCTTTTTCTTACGGCTGACGTCACCACCGTAGCATTTGGCCAATACGTTCTTTCTGAGTGCCTTGACGGTTGTACGCGCCACAATCTGACCGCCAATGGCGGCCTGGATTGCCACGTCGAACATCTGCCGCGGAATCAGGTCTTTCATCTTCTCGGTCAACTGGCGACCTTTGTAGTGCGAGTTGTCACGGTGCACGATCAGCGCCAGAGCGTCGACCTTGTCGCCGTTGATCAGCACGTCCAGTTTCACCAGGCTGGCCGATTGGTAACGATCGAAATGGTAGTCCAGAGAAGCATAGCCGCGACTGGTGGACTTCAGACGATCAAAGAAGTCCAGCACCACTTCGTTCATCGGCAGGTCGTAGGTCACTTGTACCTGGGAGCCGAGGAACAGCATATCGACCTGTACGCCACGTTTTTCGATACACAGGGTAATGACGTTACCCAGGTGCTCTTGCGGCACAAGAATATTGGCGCGCACGATTGGCTCGCGCATATCTTCGATGGCAGACAAGTCTGGCAGCTTGGACGGGTTATCGACGTAGATCGTCTCGCCGGTCTTGAGCAGCAGCTCGAAGATTACCGTCGGCGCCGTGGTGATCAGGTCCAGGTTGTATTCGCGCTCGAGGCGCTCCTGGATGATTTCCATGTGCAGCATGCCGAGGAAGCCGCAACGGAAGCCGAAGCCCAGTGCGTCAGAGCTTTCCGGTGTGTATTGCAGCGACGAATCGTTGAGGGTGAGCTTTTGCAGCGCCTCGCGGAAGTCTTCGAAGTCGTCGGAGCTGACCGGGAACAAGCCGGCGTACACCTGCGGTTGAATGCGTTTGAAGCCTGGCAGCACGTCGACGTCCGGCGTCGAGCTCAAGGTCAGGGTATCGCCCACCGGCGCACCGTGAATGTCCTTGATGCTGGCGATGATGAAGCCCACTTCACCGGCCTTCAGGTCGACGGTAGGAGTGTGTTTTGGATTGAATACACCGACGCTGTCCACCAGGTGGATCTTGCCGGTGGATTTGACCAGAATCTTGTCGCCCTTCTTCACCCGACCGTGGCGCACACGAACCAGGGAAACAACGCCCAGGTAGTTGTCGAACCAGGAGTCGATGATCAACGCTTGCAGCGGATCTTCGATGTTGCCGGTCGGCGCAGGAATGGTGTGAACCAGACGCTCGAGCACTTCATCGACGCCCAGGCCGGTCTTGGCACTGCACTCGACAGCGTCGGTGGCATCGATGCCGATGATTTTTTCGATTTCTTCCTTGACGCGCTCCGGATCGGCCTGTGGCAGGTCGATCTTGTTCAGCACTGGCATGACTTCCAGGCCCTGTTCGATCGCCGTGTAGCAGTTGGCAACCGATTGCGCCTCGACGCCCTGACCGGCATCGACCACCAGCAACGCACCTTCACACGCCGCCAGCGACCGGCTGACTTCATAGGTGAAGTCGACGTGGCCCGGGGTATCAATGAAGTTCAGCTGGTAGTTGATGCCATCGCGGGCTTTGTAATACAGGGTGACGCTGTGGGCCTTGATGGTGATCCCGCGTTCACGTTCCAGGTCCATGGAGTCCAGCACCTGGGCTTCCATTTCGCGCTCGGCAAGGCCGCCGCACATCTGGATGAAGCGATCGGCCAGCGTCGACTTGCCATGGTCAATGTGGGCGATGATGGAGAAATTGCGGATATGACTCAAATCACTCACGGATCAACACTCAAAAAGGCTGCAGGCATAGCCCGCCGAAAAATAGCCGGGAATTGTACCTGATCCACGGCGCAAGCGTCACGTTTGCAGGTCAGACGGCGCCTACAAAAACGCCCCGGTCTTGCGACAGGGGCGTTTTGGGCGACTTTTGTAGGAGCCGGCTTGCTGGCGATGGGGACGCCGCGGTGGGTCTGGATGACCGCAGCGATGCCATCGCCAGCAAGCCGGCTCCTACAATCAACCGGCCCGGCGCAGCAACCAGACCCCGGCCAGGGCGCAGACACCGGCCGGCACCAGCACCGCAAACAGCGGCGAGAAACCGAACACCAGGCTCGAAGGCCCGAGCAAATCCTGGACGATACGGAAGGTGAAGCCCACCAGTACACCAGTGAAGACCCGCTGACCGAGGGTCACCGAACGCAGCGGACCGAAGATGAAGGAAATCGCCATCAACACCAATGCAGCGGTCACCAGCGGCTGCAATACCTTGACCCAAAACGCCAGCCAGTAACGACCGTTGCTCAGGCCCTGGTCAGCCAGGTAGTGGATGTAATTCCACAGACCGCTGATCGACAACGACTCGGGCGCCATCACCACAGTACTCAGCAGCTGCGGGCTCAGGGCGATTTCCCAGCGTTCCACAGGGGCAGTCACCACTTCGGTACTTTTGTCATGGAACAGCGTGGTCGTGACATCGGTCAGTTGCCAGTGATCGGTATCGAATTCCGCACGTTTGGCGAAGCTCGAAGACAGCATGTGGCGTTGATCGTCAAAACGATAACGGGTCACGCCGTACAGCAGACCGTTGGGTTGCACGGAGTTGACGTGAATGAACTCATCACCCTGACGGTGCCACAAACCGTGCTTGGCGCTTTGCGCATCGCCACTGCCCTGGGCCAGCGAACGGTTGGCTTGAGCGGTGATTTCCGTGGCCGGCGCGACGTACTCGCCAATCACCAGCCCTACCACCATCAGGATCAGCATCGGCTTCATCACGGCCCAGACGATCCGACCGATGGACACACCGGCGGCACGCATGATGGTCAGCTCGCTGTGACTGGCCAGACTGCCGAGACCAATCAGGCAACCGATCAGCGCCGCCATCGGTAACATGTCGTACAGGCGGCGCGGCGCGGTCAGCAACACGTAACTCAGGACATCCATCAGCGTGTAGGTATCGCTGACTTCGCTCATCTCATCGATGAAGGCGAACAGCGTTGCCAAGCCCAGAATGATCCCCAGCACCGCCAGGATCGCGATGAACACGCTGCTACCGATGTAGCGATCGAGCTTATCCACGGGCCACCTCCAGCGCGCTGCGGCGACTCGCCATCTTCAAGCTCAGCGACTCCCAGTACAGCAAGCCCAGACCGATCACCAGGAAAACCGCATGCACCCACCACAAGCCCAATGCGGCCGGGATTTTGCCCTTTTCAAGGGCGCCGCGAGCGGCAATCAGGATGGTCAGGTAAGCCATATAAAGAAGAATCGCCGGCAGCAGCTTGAGGAAACGGCCCTGGCGCGGGTTGACCCGCGACAGCGGCACCGCCATCAGGGTCACGATGAAGACCAGCAACGGCAGGGACAGGCGCCATTGCAATTCGGTACGCGAACGGATGTCGTCGCTGGCCAGCAAGGAACTGGTGGTCATCGCATCACGGTCGGTCACTTCGTCGCTGACGTCCGGTTTTGGCAGTAATACGCCGTATTCGTCGTACTTGATGGCGCGGTAGTCGGCCAGACCCGGATTACCGTCGTAGCGGTAGCCGTTGTCGAGAATCAGGTAACGGTTGCCATCGGGCCTGATTTCCTGACGGCCCTTCTCGGCTACCAGCACGGAAATCCCCCGATCCTTGTTGTCGGAACTGACATTCTTTTGCGAGATGAACACGCCGCCCAGATTGATGCGGTCATCCGACAGTTGCTCGGTGTAGGTCACCCGAGTGCCGTCGCGCAAGGCCTGGAAGCGACCCGGCTCGAGGGTGTCGAACTCGGTCAGTGCATCCTGTTTGTTCAGCAGCAGCTGGAACTGGTTGGCACCTTGTGGCGCCAGGCTCAGGCTCAGCCACGCCACGACCAGGGCAACCAGGGTCGCCGGAAAAAGAGTCATGGCAAACAGACGCTGCTGGCTCATGCCTGTGGCAGACAACACGGTCATTTCGCTTTCAAGGTACAGACGACCGTAGGCCAGCAGGATCCCGAGAAACAGCCCCAAAGGTAGAATCAGCTGCAGGAAACCCGGCAGACGAAAGCCCATGATCAGGAACAGCGAGCCCGGGTCCAGGAGCCCAGAGGCCGCCTGGGCGAGGTATTTGATGAAGCGTCCGCTCATGATGATGACCAGCAGCACGGCGCTGACGGCGCTCAAGGTCAACAGGACTTCGCGGGATAGATAACGGAAGACAATCAAACCAGACACTCCAGGGTTGTCAGGCTAAGCGGCCAAACAAGCAAACATATCAGCCGGCCCGCAGGGCAGAGCCGCCGAAAAAGATGCGCATTATCCTGTGATTGAGTGCGCCTGTCACTGCGCATGCTCAAGCAGGCACCTGAACCGCTTAAGTTCGCATAACCGAGGGTTGTCAGGCGCAGGCAGCGAGGTTCAAACTGCGGCCTTTGTCGCTGGCAACACACCGGCGCCTTTCTACTTATAAGCAAGCCTCTGCGCGTCGCGCAGTTTGACCATTAATTCAGGGACCCGGACATGGAACTGGTTGTAAAAAGCGTTAGCCCGGAAACGTTGAAGACCGCCACCCTGGTGGTCTCCGTCCGCGAAGGCCGCAAGCTCGGCACCGTTGCCAAGCAGCTCGACGAACTGAGCGGCGGCGCTATCAGCGCAGTGCTCAAGCGCGGCGACCTGGCCGGCAAAGTCGGCCAAAGCCTGTTGCTGCACAGCCTGCCCAACCTCAAGGCCGAACGCGTGCTGCTGGTGGGCGTGGGCAAGGATGAAGAACTGGGCGATCGCCCGTTCCGCAAAATCATCGCCGGCATCCTCAATACCCTGAAAGGCCTGGGCGGCAGCGATGCAGTGCTGGCCCTGGACGAAGTGGTGGTCAAGGGCCGTGACAGCTATGGCAAGACCCGCCTGCTGGCCGAAACCCTGGTGGACGGCGAGTACACCTTCGAACAGTTCAAGAGCCAGAAAGCCGACCCGCGCGCCCTGAAGAAAGTCACTCTGGTGACCATCAAGGCGGCACAGGCTGAAGTCGAACGCGCCGTGGCCCACGCCACCGCAATCGCCAACGGCATGGCCTTCACCCGTGACCTGGGCAACCTGCCGCCGAACATCTGCCACCCGACGTTCCTTGGCGAACAAGCCAAGAACCTGGGCAAAGAGTTCAAAAGCTTGAAAGTCGAAGTCCTTGATGAGAAGAAGATCAAGGACCTGGGCATGGGTTCGTTCTACGCCGTCGGCCAGGGCAGCGCCCAGCCACCGCGCCTGATCGTCATGCAATACAACGGCGGCAAGAAATCCGAGAAGCCGTACGCCCTCGTCGGCAAAGGCATCACCTTCGACACCGGCGGCATCAGCCTCAAGCCGGGCGCCGGCATGGATGAGATGAAGTACGACATGGGCGGCGCCGCCAGCGTGTTCGGCACCCTGCGTGCCGTGCTTGAGCTGAAACTGCCGATCAACCTGGTGTGCATCCTGGCCTGCGCCGAGAACATGCCGAGCGGCAACGCTTCGCGTCCGGGCGACATCGTTACCACCATGAGCGGCCAGACAGTTGAAATCCTCAATACCGACGCCGAAGGCCGTCTGGTGCTGTGCGATGCCCTGACCTACTCCGAACGCTTCAAGCCGCAAGCGGTGATCGACATCGCCACCCTGACCGGTGCTTGTGTCGTGGCACTGGGCGCCCACACCTCGGGCCTGCTGGGCAACAACGACGAGCTGATCGGCCAGCTGCTGAGCGCCGGCCAATCCGCCGACGACCGCGCCTGGCAACTGCCACTGTTCGATGAGTATCAAGAGCAGCTGGACAGCCCGTTCGCCGACATCGCCAACATCGGCGGCCCGAAAGCCGGCACCATCACCGCCGCTTGCTTCCTGTCACGCTTCACCAAGAACCTGAACTGGGCGCACCTGGACATCGCCGGCACGGCCTGGACCAGCGGCGGCAAGGACAAGGGCGCCACTGGCCGTCCGGTTCCCCTGCTGACCCAATACCTGCTGGACCGCGCCAAAGCCTGAAACCAATGACCTCGGACGGCGTCACTTTCGAGTGACGCCGTTCGTGGCTCAGGAACCGCAATGACCAAAGTCGACTTCTATATCCTGCCCAGCGCCGATCCTTCGGCGCGGCTGGATTTCGCCTGCAAGCTCACCGAAAAAGCCTGGCGCATGGGCCACCGCATTTACCTGCATTGCAGCGATGCCGCCCAGCGTGATGCGCTCGATGCGCGGTTGTGGGCGTTCAAAGGCGAAAGCTTCGTGCCCCACGGCCCTGCCGAAAGCGAGCCGGACGGCTTGATTGTTTTGGGTCTTGGCGATGACTGCGGTCAGCATCAGGATCTGCTGGTCAATCTCGACCTGAAAGTCCCGGCCTTTGCCAGACAGTTCGCCCGCGTGGCGGAAGTGGTGGTGGAAGACCCGGCGATTCGTGCGGCTGCGCGGGAGAGTTTTCGTTTCTACCGCGAACAGGGCTATCCTCTGCAAGATCACCGTTTACAGCGACTCTGAGCATTCCGATGGACACTCCAAAACCACCGCAAAAGTCCGTGCACCTGCTGGAAGACCTTGAGTCGATCCGCCAACTGCTCGGCGATGACAACCTGCAACCGCCGTTGCTGACCGACGCCGTCATTGAAGGCGACCAGGAACAGATTCCCATGCTGTTCGACACCGTCGGCCATGCGCCGCAGGTCGAACCGCCACCACCCGCCCCGGCCGCCCAGCCGGCTCCTGCCGCCAACAAGGGCCCCGATGCCCTGTTGCACCTGGATAGCGAGCTGCGCGCCGCCGCGCAATTGATCATGCAAGACGTGATCGACGACTTCGCCCCGCACATCGAAACCGAAATCAAACGCCGGCTGGATGCGCGGATGGAACGGTTGCTTAGCCAGTACGAGTAACCCTGAGCCGAGCGGGCTTCTGTGGCGAGGGGGTTTACCCCCGCTGGGTCGCGAAGCGGCCCCAATATCTGCCATCGTGGTGCATCTGGCGCACCCACACATCGGTTTTACGACTGCTTCGCAGCCGAACGGGGGTAAACCCCCTCGCCACAGTCCGCCCCTGCTCGCCCTACGCCCCGTGCCCCGCTATACTTCCCGGCTTTTCCTGAATAAATGCCAATAGGGTCCCGCCGCGCATGGATAAGACCTACCAGCCGCACGCCATTGAAACTTCCTGGTACAACACCTGGGAGTCCGAGAACTACTTCGCCCCACAAGGCGAGGGCGAGTCCTACACCATCATGATCCCGCCGCCGAACGTCACCGGCAGCCTGCACATGGGTCACGGCTTTAACAACGCGATCATGGACGCCCTGATCCGTTTCCGCCGTATGCAGGGTCGCAACACCCTGTGGCAGCCAGGCACCGACCACGCCGGCATCGCCACGCAAATGCTGGTGGAGCGTCAACTCGAAGCCCAGGGCCAGAATCGCCACGATCTGGGCCGTGAGAAATTCCTCGAGAAAGTCTGGGAATGGAAGGATCAGTCCGGCGGCAACATCAGCCGTCAGATCCGCCGCCTCGGCTCGTCCGTGGATTGGAGCCGTGAGCGCTTCACCATGGACGACGGCCTCTCGGAAGCGGTGAAAGAAGCCTTCGTGCGTCTGCACGAAGACGGTCTGATCTATCGCGGCAAGCGTCTGGTCAACTGGGACACCAAGCTGCACACGGCGATTTCCGACCTTGAAGTGGAAAACCACGACGAGAAAGGCTTCCTGTGGAACTTGAAGTACCCGCTGGCCGATGGCGCCAAAACCGCTGAAGGCAACGACTACCTGATCGTCGCGACCACGCGTCCGGAAACCATGCTCGGCGACGCCGCCGTGGCCGTTAACCCGAACGATGAACGCTACAAAGCCCTGATCGGCAAATTTGTCGAGCTGCCGCTGGTTGGCCGCCGCATCCCGATCATCGCCGACGATTACTGCGACCCTGAATTCGGCACCGGCTGCGTGAAAATCACCCCGGCCCACGATTTCAACGACTACGAAGTCGGCAAGCGCCACAACCTGCCGCTGCTGAACATCTTCGACAAAAACGCCCATGTGCTGCCTGCGGCCCAAGTGTTCAATCTCGACGGCACACTGAACGAGAGCATCGACGGCAAGATCCCGGCCGAATACGCCGGCCTCGACCGCTTCGAAGCGCGCAAGCAGATCGTGGCAGCGTTCGAAGCCGCCGGCCTGCTGGTCAGCGTCGACGACCACGCCCTGAAAGTGCCTAAAGGCGACCGCTCCGGCACCATCATCGAGCCGTGGCTGACCGACCAGTGGTACGTGTCCACCAAGCCATTGGCCGAGCCGGCCATCGCTGCGGTTGAAGACGGCCGCATTCAGTTCGTGCCAAAGCAGTACGAAAACATGTACTTCTCGTGGATGCGCGATATCCAGGACTGGTGCATCAGCCGTCAGCTGTGGTGGGGCCACCGGATTCCGGCCTGGTACGACGAGTCGGGCAAGGTCTACGTCGGTCGCGACGAAGCCGAAGTGCGTGCCAAGCACAATCTCGGGCCGGACGTTGCGCTGCAACAAGACAACGACGTTCTGGATACCTGGTTCAGTTCGGGCCTGTGGACCTTCTCCACCCTCGGCTGGCCGGAGCAGACCGAATTCCTGAAGAAATTCCACTCCACCGATGTGCTGGTGACCGGTTTCGACATCATTTTCTTCTGGGTTGCCCGGATGATCATGCTCACCATGCACTTGGTGAAAAACGAAGACGGCACGCCGCAGGTTCCGTTCAAGACCGTTTATGTGCATGGCCTGGTACGTGATGGCCAAGGCCAGAAAATGTCCAAGTCCAAGGGCAACGTCCTGGATCCGCTGGACATCATCGACGGCATCGAGCTGGAAGATCTGGTGCAGAAACGCACCTCCGGCATGATGCAGCCGAAACTGGCGAAGAAGATCGAGAAGCAGACCCGCGACGAGTTCGCCGAAGGCATCGCCAGCTATGGCACTGACGCCCTGCGCTTCACCTTCTGCTCACTGGCGTCCACCGGGCGTGACATCAAGTTCGACATGGGTCGCGTCGAAGGCTATCGCAACTTCTGCAACAAGATCTGGAACGCCGCGCGCTACGTGCTGGACAAGGGCGAAGACTGCGGCCAGAACGGCGAAGCCTACGAGCTCTCACTGGCGGATCGCTGGATTATCTCGCAGTTGCAACGCACCGAAGTCGAAGTGACCCGTCAACTCGATCAGTTCCGTTTCGACCTGGCGGCACAAGCCTTGTACGAGTTCATCTGGAACCAGTATTGCGACTGGTACCTGGAACTGTCCAAGCCTGTGCTGTGGGACGAAAACGCGCCGGTCGAGCGTCAGCGCGGCACCCGTCGTACCCTGGTTCGGGTACTGGAAGTCGCTCTGCGCCTGGCTCATCCGTTCATGCCGTTCATCACCGAAGAAATCTGGCAACGCGTCGCACCGCTGGCCGGTATCAAAGGCAAGACGATCATGCTGCAACCGTGGCCAGTGGCTAACGAGGAACGCATCGATCCGGCCGCCGAAGACGACATCGAATGGCTCAAGGGCCTGATGCTCGGCACCCGTAACATCCGCGGTGAAATGAACATCGGTCCAGGCAAACCGCTGAACCTGTTCCTGAAAAACGTCAGCGCCGAAGATCAGCGTCGACTCACCGAGAACGAAGCCTTGCTGAAGAAGCTGGCGCGTCTGGAATCGATCACTGTTCTGAAGGCTGGCGAAGAAGCTCCACTGTCCGCCACCGCACTGGTTGGCGAGATGGAAGTGCTGGTGCCGATGGCCGGCCTGATCGACAAGGACGCCGAACTGGCGCGCCTGGACAAGGAAATCCTGCGTCTGCAGGGCGAAGTTCAGCGCGTCGGCGGCAAGCTGTCCAACGCCGGTTTCGTCGACAAGGCCCCGGCCGAAGTCATCGAGAAGGAACGCGCCAAACTGGCTGAAGCTGAACAGGCTTTGGGCAAGCTGGCGGAGCAGCATGCGCGGATTGCCAGTTTGTAACGGCACATCGCAATGAAACAGGGAGGCCCCAGCGGCCTCCCTTTTTTATGCCCGCCACAAAATCCCAAACACCCGCAGCCACAGGGACATGCAGCGATCTTCACAATTGGGTGACCAGCAGCTGGATGTGGGACAATACCCGCCACTTTTAGCCATACCCGAATCGACCTCGCCCATGACCGCCCCCAGCACACCCAAACCTGCGCGCAAAAAGCCTAAACCCGCGACCCCGGCCAAAGCCGTGGAGCCACGCGAGAAGGCCAGCCTGCACCCGCGCAATCGCCATCAGGGTCGTTACGACTTCCCGGCGCTGATCAAGACCACGCCGGAACTGGCGAAGTTCGTGATCATCAATCCGTACGGCAAAGAGAGCATCGACTTCGCCAGCCCGGACGCGGTGCGGGTGTTCAACCGGGCGCTGCTCAAGGCGTTCTACGGTATCGCCCATTGGGACATCCCGGCCGATTACCTGTGCCCGCCTGTTCCGGGCCGTGCCGACTACGTGCACTTCCTGGCCGACCTGCTGGCCAGCGTCAACGACGGCGAGATCCCTCGCGGCGCGCCGGTCAAGGTGCTCGATATCGGCATGGGCGCCAACTGCGTCTATCCGCTGATCGGCTACAGCGACTACCGCTGGCACTTCCTCGGCTCGGAAATCGATCCGATCGCCGTAGCCTCAGCCAAAGCCATCGTGCAGTCCAACGGGCTGAACAAAGCCATCCAGCTACGCCAGCAAACTAATCCCAAGCACATTCTGTTGGGCTTGCTCGAACCCGGCGAACGCTTTGACCTGACGATGTGCAACCCGCCGTTCCACGCCTCGATGGACGAGGCGACCAAGGGTAGCGTGCGTAAATGGCGCGCGCTGGGCCGCGCCGACCCAAAACGCAAACTGCCGGTGCTGAACTTTGGCGGGCAATCGGCCGAACTATGGTGTGAAGGTGGCGAGGCACGGTTTGTGACGCAACTGATCGCCGAGAGCGCGCACTTTCAACACAAAGTGCTTTGGTTCAGCACCCTGGTCTCGAAAGCCTCGAACCTGCCGGCGATCCAGACGGCGCTGAAAAAGGCCGGCGTATTGGAAAGCCAGGTCGTGGAAATGTCCCAAGGGCAGAAGCAAAGCCGCTTCGTCGCCTGGACCTTCCAGACCAAATCCGAGCAGCAGGTCTGGCGCGAGCGCTGGGCCCGCAAAAGCTGAGTAACAACCGAGACAGCGATTGAGCCTGATTAATCGCTGAATCGCAGACACAAAAAAACCGTGCCCGGATTGCTCCGGAGCACGGTTTTTTTTAACAAGTCTTACTTGTTAACAGCGTCGGTCAGGCCTTTGGCCACAACCAGCTTGATCACTTTCTTGGCAGCGATTTCGATGGCAGCGCCAGTCGAAGGGTTGCGGCCGGTACGGGCAGGACGCTCAGTCACTTTCAGCTTGCCGATACCTGGCAGAGTGATTTCGCCGCCGTTTTCCAGCTGATCGGCAACGATTTGGCCCAGTTGGTCCAGAGCGTTACGCGCGGTGGTTTTTGGCGCGTCGATAGCTTCAGCGATGTCGGCGATCAGTTGGTCTTTAGTAAGAGCCATTGTAGTGTTCCTTCCCTATCAAATTCATATGGATTGCAGAGTGCAGTGTCAGCCATCGAGCCCGATCTTCTGGATCTGGCACCCTCGGCCATAACCACGACGAGTCGGGGTTATAGATACCGAAATCAGGGTTTGGTTCGACCTGACAAATGCTGAATGCACGCTTAACGCAGTGACTTCGCGTAAGACCGGGCAAAACTAGCACAGAGACGGGGAAATATCCGCCTCTAGCTACCCATTTGGTCAGCTTTATTGCTCTAAATCGGGAAAAAATCACATTAGGGTCGCCGCAGAGCTTCGAATTGCCCTTCGGACCACGCCAAAACCAGTGGTTGCGGTACACTGGGCGCTTTTTCGGGGGAGCACGCCCTCCTCTCTCCAATCAGCCGAGAAGCCCATGCCGATCCGTCATTGCATCGTCCACCTGATCGACAAAAAACCCGACGGCACACCCGCAGTTCTTCACGCCCGCGACTCTGAACTGGCTGAGTCCGCGGCCATCGAGAACATGCTCGCCGACTTGAACGAAAGCTATAACGCCAAACAGGGCAAAGCCTGGGGGCTGTTCCATCCGGAGTCCGGTGCGTTTCCATTCAGCGGCTGGCTGAAGGAATACCTCGACGGTGGTCGTGATTTCACGGCCTTCAGCCGGGTGGCGGTCGAGCATCTGCAAAAGCTGATGGAAGAATCCAACCTCTCGGTCGGTGGCCATGTGCTGTTCGCGCATTACCAGCAAGGCATGACCGATTACCTGGCCATCGCCCTGCTGCACCACAGCGAAGGCGTGGCGGTGACCGATCAGCTGGACGTGACCCCTTCGCGACATCTGGACCTTGGCCAGTTGCACCTTGCAGCGCGGATCAACGTTTCCGAATGGCAGAACAACAAGCAGTCCAAGCAGTACATTTCGTTCATCAAGGGCAAGAACGGCAAGAAAGTTTCGGAGTATTTCCGCGATTTCATCGGTTGCCAGGAAGGCGTCGACGGCCCCGGTGAAACCCGCACTTTGCTCAAGGCATTCAGTGACTTCGTCGAAAGCGAAGACCTGCCGGAAGAGTCCGCGCGCGAGAAGACCAAGACCCTGGTGGATTACGCCAGCAGCCAGGCCAAAATGGGCGAGCCCATGGGCCTGGAAGAATTGTCCGGACTGATCGACGAAGATCGCCCGAAAGCCTTCTACGATCACATCCGCAACAAGGACTACGGCCTGTCCCCGGAGATCCCGGCGGACAAGCGTACCCTGAACCAGTTCCGCCGCTTCACCGGTCGCGCCGAAGGCTTGTCGATCAGCTTCGAAGCGCACCTGTTGGGCTCGAAGATCGAATACGACGAAGAAGCCGGCACGCTGATCATCAAGGGCCTGCCGACCCAACTGACCGACCAGCTCAAGCGACGCAACTGATGCTCGGTGGCGTGTTGAAAAAATTCCTGCTGATCCTGCTGGTGGTAGTGGTCTACCAGAACTGGGGCAAGATCGAGCGGGTACTTCACCCCTCGCAGGTGGTGTCCGAGCAGACCCAGGCCAAGGCCAACGTCGTGCTCTACGCCACTGACTGGTGCGGTTACTGCAAGCTGACCCGGCGCTTCCTCGATCAGAAAGGTATTCCGTACAAGGAATTCGATATCGAGAAGGATGCCGTGGCGCGCAAAGCCTATGAGGCGCTGGGGGGACGCGGGATTCCGATCATCGATGTGAATGGAACGTTGATTCGCGGGTATGACCCGGACCAGGTGATTGCGGCATTGAAATAACCATCAGCTTCACACAATCCTGTGGCGAGGGGGCTTGCCCCCGTTCGGCTGCGCAGCAGTCGCAATTTCCCGTGGATACGGTTTTCTCATCGAAATGCTGGGGCCGCTTCGCGACCCAACGGAGGCAAGCCCCCTCGCCACAGGTGCGTACGTCAGCAAGCCTCTATGCGAAACCCGAACCGCGGAAAGTGCACATGCACCACACCGGCCCGCTCGTCTTCACGGCGCAGAATCAACTCTTCGCTGCCGGCAAACATCAACTCACCCGCCACCGGATCAACCCCGTAATCGGTCGCTGCAATCACCACCTGCTGGCCAACCTCGAACCCGTTCGGCTCATCGAACTGCTCATCCGGCAATGCGGCCGGTGTAGCATTGCGGGCAATCTCTAGCGCTTGCTCGGCCGTCATCTCACTGAACGCGCCATGACCAAACCCCATCACGCGGCCAAACCACGCCGACACGGCCGGATAAGCATCCACCAACGGTGAAGTCACGTGCGTCGCCTTGAGGAACCACAGCGAGTGAGCCAGGGCAAAGTCGGCAATCGACGGTTCGCCGAACAGGAAGTCCCCCTGCTCGCGTTGAAGCTGCTGCTCCAGGCGCGCCATGATCGTTGGCCACTGATGCTTTGCCTGCTCGGCCGACAACCGAGTGGAACTGCCACCGCTGAACAAGCCGGCACGATCGGCCAGAAATGCCTTGATCGCTTCCGGCGATAATTTGCCGAAGCGCACCGCTACCGATTCTGGCTGGAACACCAGGCTGACCGCATGCTGGAACACCACCGAATCGGCCCACGCCGCAAAGGTCGCCGTGACCATTTCCTGGCCTTCCGGGAAAAACGCCGGTGAAGCTTTTTCCTGCTCCAGACGACGAGCGATCAACGCGGTGTCGCAATAGACATCAGCACCGATCTGCAACACCGGCGTCTTGCGGTAGCCGCCGGTCAGGGCCGTCAGGTCGGGTTTTGGCATCACCGGCGAGATCATCACAGAGCGCCAGGACAACCCCTTGAAGCCCAGCAGCAAGCGGGCCTTTTCGGCGAAAGGGGACGTCGGGTAATGATGCAGAATCAACTCGGACATGCTCGGCTCCGCCGCTCGGATAAGGAGCCCGCAGCTTAACGCGCAATCGGCAGGCAGCCTACCCATCTGCCTGATGGGCGCTTATCAGTCAGATTGATAAGCTCGCGGCCGCACTCGCCACCAGACATTCCTTGGCGCTTTTCTTGAGTTTCTTGATCAAACGCTCCTGGCGCAGCGCTTCGCCTTTATCGCGGCAGCGCTCGGTATAAACCAGCGCCACGGCCGGGCTCGACAGGAAGAAGCGCGCGCCCTTGCCACTCTGATGGGTGGCGAAGCGACGTACGGGATCGTCGCTGATCCCGCAGTAGAGCGAACCATTGGCCGCGCGAACGAGGTAGACGAACCAGGGTTTGCTGACAGGCACCGACGGTTCGGCGGCAATGACGGAAGATTCGCTCGAGGTGCTCACGTGACGATCAAGGCTTGAAAGAAAACAAGCTGCGATCTTATCAGCGACTGGCCTGGAATGCCTTCAACCCCTTCAAGGCCTGAGCACGCACGGCGTTACCTACCAGCGGGGTCCAGCCTAACAACAGCCCTTTGAAACCCAGTGCCTGACGCGACCAGCGCCACAGATCAAAACTGTCGTGGTGCTCGCAGATCTTGCCGTCGCGGAACACGAATCGCGCCTGAATGTCATTGACCACGATATTGCCGGTCTGGCTGAACAGGTACGTCGCCACCCAATGGGCGCCACCAGTGCGCTCATCGCTGCGCACGTTATCGAAGGTCAGGGAGAAGTCCTTGGCGCGGGTGGTGAGCATGCGCCACATATCGCCGGCATCGCGCCCGCGCAGTTCGCCGAACGCCGGATCACTGAACACCACGTCGTCGGTGTAGCAGGCGCTCATGGCCTCGGCATCCAGCCGCTGGAAGGCTTGATAGAACCGGGTGATCAAGGCGTTGTGGGCATCACTCATGGGCAGGCTCCGGAAAATAGGCAGATTGCCAGCACGATAATCTGCAAACAGACGAAACACCATCAGCATTCGCCCCCCGAATACCGACAGTGTGCGCGAATCAGATCTTTTCGCTTTCGACCTGCACGTACAACGAACGCCCGGCACCGAGGCCGGCGATGATCGCGCCGAGGCCGATGACACCGAAGATCCAGCCCAGCGCGGTCCAGCCGCCAGTCCAGTCATGCACCACACCGACTGCGAACGGCCCCATGGATGCCAGGGTGTAGCCGAAGCCCTGTGCCATGCTCGACAGATTGGCGGCGACATGAGCATCCCGCGAGCGCAGCACGATCAGGGTCAATGCCAGGCTGAACGTAGCGCCCTGCCCCAGTCCCAGCAGGATTGCCCAGCCCCACAGGCCGTCGATCGGCGCATAAAGGCAACCGAACAAGCCGCCGAGGGTCATTGCCATGACGATTACGATGGCCAGCCGCTGATCCTTGCCACGGGTCGCCAGCCACGGTGCGGCCAGCGAACTGATCAACTGGACGATCACCGAACCCGACAGCACCAGACCGGCCTGGGTTGGCGTCAGACCGCGACCGATCAGAATCGACGGTAGCCAACCGAATACGATGTAGGCCAGAGACGATTGCAGGCCCATGTACAAGGTCACTTGCCAGGCCAGCGGATCGCGCAACAGGCCTCGGACCCGATAGGCAACGTTATGTGCGCCGTGTTTCTGACCGACTTGCGGCAGCCAGAACATGGCTGCGACCAAGGCAGGAACCACCCAGAAGCCGAGGCCCAGCGCCCAACTCTTGTCGAAATGTTCGCTCAACGGTACGGTCGCGCCGGCCGCCATGGCCGCGCCCAGGCACAACGCCATGGTGTAGACGCCGGTCATGGTGCCGGCCTGTTTCGGGAAGTCGCGCTTGACGATGCCGGGCAGCAGCACGCCGATCACCCCGATGCTGGCGCCGGCCAGCACGCTGCCGGCGAACAGGCCGACCTCGCCGAACGAGCTGCGCAAAATGATCCCGCCGGCCAGCATCAGGAGAATCCCCAACACCACCCGCTCGGCACCAAAACGTCGCGCCAGCACCGGCGCCAACGGCGCGAACAGACCGAGGCAAAGCACCGGCAAGGTGGTCAGCAAACCGGCTTGGGCAGCCGATAGCCCCAGTGTTTTCGAGACCTCGCTGAGCATCGGTGCCATGCTCGACAGCGCCGGACGCAAGTTCAGCGCCACCAGAATCAGCCCCAGCAACAACAGCCACGGACGCCGCAGGATCGGGTGACTTTGCTGAACCTCTGCATCATCGGCCTCGGCGTCGATCAACAGCTCTTCGAGCTCCGCCGTCCGCTTGAGCTCGGTGATGCGGCTGTGGCTCGCCTGCTGACTGGACATCGGACTCTCGGTTTCAAGGTTCATTGATCAATTGCCTCATCAGGGCTTTGGCCCGTTCCGGGTCGCGTTGTTCGACGGCATCGAGCAGCTCGATATGCAGGTCGAACACCGCTTGGCGTCGGGGGGTGACGTTCAGGGTCTGACGCAACTGCGCGCCCACGACGCTGGAGAAATAGCGATACAGCTCGCTGAGGGTCGGGTTGTGCGCCGCGTCCACCAGACGACGGTGGAACACCAGGTCACAGGCGATGTAGGTGTCAAGATCGCCGTGGTAGTGACTGCCGCTGACGCCCAGCGCCTCGCGCAACGCCACCAGGTCTTCATCGGTGCGGCGTAACGCAGCCAGACCGATGGCTTCGACTTCCAGAATGTGCCGGGTTTCCCGAGCCTGTTCCTGAGAGCAGCGGGACAGCGCCTTCATCGTATCCAAAGGATCGACTACCGCCCGCACGTAGCTGCCGTCGCCCTGGCGGATCTCGATCAACCCGGAAAACGCCAACACGCGCATGGCTTCGCGCACGGTGTTGCGGCTGATGCCCAGCTCAGTCGCCAATTCCGGCTCGGTGGGCAAGCGCTGGCCGACCGTCCAGACACCTTGATTAATGCGCAGGCGCAGCTGGTCCAGGGCCTGATCGACCAAGGACCGTTTAATTAATGGAGAAATATCTGACATAGAATTCGCCCTTTCATCCAATCATAGGATGAATTTTCTGACATGTTAGTCAGCTTCGTCCGACAAGGCAACGGGCTCACGCAAACCCTGTAGGAGCCGGCTTGCTGGCGATGGCGATCGTACCGACACATTCAGAACTGAACTTTGGCAATGCCCCTCACTATTGCGTACTAGCCTTCTGTTTCTCTCAAAACACAGGAGGGCAATGGAATGCCCGATCTTCCCCATGCCAATCGCTTACGCGCCGGACGTTATTCCCAAACCGGCCAAATCTACCTGCTGACAGCTGTCACCTGGAATCGCACCCCGTTTTTTACTGACTGGCGGGCAGGACGTCTGGTGGTAGACCACTTTCGTCAGGCGCAGACAGAAGAATGGGTCGATTCCCTCGCCTGGGTGGTGATGCCCGACCATTTTCATTGGCTGGTCGAACTGAAGAACAACTCGTTGTCGGCGTTGGTGCTGGCAACCAAATCGCGCAGCGCGCGGGCGGTAAACGCGCGACTGGAGCGCAGAGGGATGGTATGGCAGAGAGGTTTCCATGATCGCGCGATTCGCCGTGAAGCGGATCTGCAAGCGGTCGCCCGATACATCGTTGCCAATCCATTGCGTGCGGGGCTTGTCACACGTGTGCACGATTACCCATTGTGGGATGCCAAATGGCTATAGCCGGGATACTCGGTAGCGTCTGGTATGCCGCCATCGCCAGCAAGCCGGCTCCTACAGGGTTCGCGGTCAGCAGGTGGAGCGTTTCATTGGAGCAAAAAAAACCCGGAACAGAGTCCGGGTTTATTTCACTGCCAAGCGTCTATCAATGCAGGATCTGGCTCAGGAACAACTTCGTCCGCTCGTTCTGCGGGTTGTCGAAGAAGTCGTTCGGCGCGGCCTGTTCGACGATTTCACCCTTGTCCATGAAGATCACGCGGTTGGCCACGGTACGGGCGAAGCCCATTTCGTGGGTCACGCAGAGCATGGTCATGCCGTCTTCGGCCAGGCCGATCATGGTGTCCAGAACCTCTTTCACCATCTCCGGGTCAAGTGCCGACGTCGGTTCGTCGAACAGCATGATTTTCGGTTTCATGCACAGGGCACGGGCAATCGCCACACGCTGTTGCTGACCACCGGACAGTTGCCCCGGGTATTTATGCGCCTGCTCTGGAATGCGTACGCGCTCCAGGTAATGCATGGCGATTTCTTCGGCCTTGCGCTTGGGCATCTTGCGTACCCACATCGGCGCCAGGGTGCAGTTCTGCAGAATGGTCAGGTGCGGGAACAGGTTGAAGTGCTGGAACACCATGCCGACTTCACGGCGGATCGCTTCGATCTGCTTGAGGTCGTTGGTCAGTTCCACGCCATCGACCACGATACGGCCCTGCTGGTGTTCTTCCAGGCGATTGAGGCAACGGATGGTGGTGGATTTGCCGGAACCCGACGGGCCGCACAGCACGATACGCTCGCCCTGCTTGACGTTCAGGTTGATGTCTTTCAACACGTGGAACTGGCCGTACCACTTGTTTACGCCCTGCATCTGAATAATGCCTTGAGGACTCACAGGCTGTTTGATCGCTTCACTCATAAACTACGCTCCTAACGCTTGTGGCCAGTGTCCAGCTTGCGTTCCAAATGCATGGAATAGCGGGACATACCAAAACAGAAAATCCAGAACACCAGGGCCGCGAACACATAGCCTTCTGTGGCCATGCCCAGCCATTTCGGGTCGGCGGCGGCTTGCTTGACGCTGTTGAGCAAGTCGAACAGGCCGATGATGATCACCAGGCTCGTGTCCTTGAACAGCGCAATGAAGGTGTTGACGATGCCAGGGATTACCAGCTTCAGGGCTTGCGGCAAAATCACCAGGCCCATGCTGCGCCAGTAACCGAGGCCCATCGCCGCGGCCGCTTCGTACTGACCTTTAGGGATCGCTTGCAGACCGCCACGCACCACCTCGGCGATGTAGGCCGACTGGAACAGGATCACGCCGATCAGCGCCCGCAGCAATTTGTCGAAGTTCATGCCTTCGGGCAGGAACAACGGCAACATCACCGACGACATGAACAGCACCGTGATCAACGGCACACCGCGCCAGAACTCGATGAAGGTCACGCAGACCACGCGAATCGCCGGCAGGTTCGAACGACGGCCCAGGGCAAGCACGATACCCAGCGGCAGTGCGCCGACGATACCGACGGTAGCGATCACCAGGGTCAGCATCAGGCCGCCCCACTGGCTGGTCGCCACCTGGCTCAGACCGAATACGCCACCGTGCAGCAGGAGGTAGGCAATGATCGGATAGAGCACCAGAAAGCTCAGGCCGTAGATTGCCTTGTGCGGAACACGTGCGATGAACAACGGCGCTACGCCAATCACCGCCAGCCACACGGTCAGGTCCACGCGCCAGCGCAAGTCCATCGGGTAGTAGCCATACATGAACTGGCCAAAGCGCTGCTCAATGAACACCCAGCAGGCGCCGGCCTTGGTGCAGTCGGCACGGGTGGTGCCGACCCAATTGGCATCGAGGATCGCCCAGCTCACGAGAGGCGGAACTATCAGGTAAATCAGATAGAACGCGAACAGTGTCAGCAGGGTGTTGATCCAGCTGGAAAACATGTGCGCCCGCATCCACGCCACGACACCGATGCTACTGCTCGGTGGAGGCATGTCGGGTTTGAAAGTATGAGTCGTCATGCGCTCTTCCTTACCGCTCGATCAGCGCAATGCGCTTGTTGTACCAGTTCATCAGCAGGGAAATGCTGATACTGATCGCCAGGTACACGCTCATGGTGATGGCAATGACTTCGATCGCCTGTCCGGTCTGGTTCAGCACCGTACCAGCAAACAACGACACCATCTCCGGATAACCGATACCGGCCGCCAGCGAGGAGTTTTTCGCCAGGTTCAGGTATTGGCTGGTCAGCGGCGGAATGATCACGCGCAGGGCTTGCGGGATGATCACCTTGCGCAGGGTCGGACCGTTGCGCAGCCCCAGCGAGTGAGCCGCTTCGGTCTGGCCGTGGCTGACCGACTTGATGCCCGAACGCACGATTTCGGCGATGAACGCCGCGGTGTACACGGTCAGGGCCAGGGTCAGTGCCAGCAGTTCAGGGATCAGCACCCAGCCGCCTACAAAGTTGAAACCTTGCAGCTGTGGCATTTCCCAATGCAGCGGCGCGCCGAAGATCAATGCGCACAACGCAGGGATCACCAGGAACATCGCCAGGCCTACCCAGAACTTGTGGAACGGTACGCCGGTCTCTTCGAAACGCTTGTTGGCCCAGCGGCACATCAGCACGATCGCAACAATGGCCACGACGATGCTCACCACAAACGGCCAGAAACCGTTCGCTGTCAACGCTGCCGGCATGTTCAGGCCGCGGCTGCTGACGAAGAAGGTGTCGCCGAAGTTATGGCTATTGCGCGGCCCCGGCATGGTGAGGAACACCGCGAAGTACCAGAACAGGATTTGCAGCAGCGGCGGAATGTTACGGAAGACCTCGACATAAACCGTCGCCATCTTGGCAATGATCCAGTTCTTCGACAGTCGTGCCACACCGACGATGAAACCGAGGATCGTCGCCAGGATCACGCCGATGAACGTCACCAGCAAGGTGTTGAGCAGGCCGATGACAAACACCCGGGCATAGCTGTCCGATTCGGTATAGTCGATCAGGTGCTGAGCGATGCCGAAACCGGCGCTGCGCTCAAGAAAGCTAAAACCGGAGGTAATGCCCCGGTGTTGCAGGTTGGTTTGAGTGTTGTCGAACAGGTACCAACCCATCCCGACCACGGCGAGAACCGTAATAATCTGAAACAGCCACGCACGCACTCGCGGATCGCTGAGGCTGAACCTCTGCTTTGGTGCGCCGATTGAATTTTGCATGAAGTGCCCCGGAAATAATGGAACAGAACATCACCCGGTGGTTGGCCCACCGGGTGATAGAACCATCAGCGCACTGGTGGTGCGTATTGAATGCCGCCGTTGGTCCACAGGGCGTTCAAGCCACGGTCGATTTCCAGCGGAGTGCCCTTGCCGAGGTTTCTCTCGAAGACTTCGCCGTAGTTACCGACTTGCTTGACGATTTTCACCACCCAGTCTTTCGGCAGCTTCAGATCCTTGCCGTACTCACCGTCGGCGCCCAGCAGACGAGCAACGTCCGGGTTCTTGGTCGACTTGGCTTCTGCCTCGACGTTTTTCGAAGAGATACCGGCTTCTTCGGCGTTGAGCATCGCGTAGCCAACCCAACGAACGATTGCCAGCCACTCATCGTCGCCGTTACGCACGACCGGCCCCAAAGGCTCTTTGGAGATGGTTTCAGGCAGCACGATGTAATCTTTCGGCGAGGCCAGTTTGCTGCGCTGTGCATACAACTGGGACTTGTCGGAGGTCAGCACGTCGCAACGACCGGATTCCAGCGACTTGGCGCTTTCATCGGAAGTGTCGAAGGTGATCGGGGTGTACTTCAGGCCGTTGGCGCGGAAGTAGTCGGACACGTTCAGCTCGGTGGTGGTACCGGCTTGAATACAGATGGTCGCGCCATCCAGTTCCTTGGCACTTTTCACGCCCAGCTTGCTGTTGGCCAGGAAGCCTACGCCGTCGTAATAGGTGATGAAGCCAGGAAACTTCAGGCCCATGCCCGCATCACGGGAGCTGGTCATGGTGGAGTTGCGCGACAGCATGTCGATTTCGCCGGATTGCAGAGCAGTGAAACGCTCCTTGGCATTCAACTGGCTGAATTTGACCTTGGTCGCATCACCAAACACTGCAGCAGCTACAGCGCGGCAGAAGTCAGCATCGATGCCAACGATCTTGCCGGTAGAGTCCGGAACCGAGAAACCCGGCAAACCGTCACTCACACCGCACTGTACAAAACCTTTCTTCTGCACTGCATCCAGGGTTGCACCCGCCTGAGCGAACCCACTGACACCGAGCACTGCTGCTGCAGTCACGATGGCCAGGGTGGATTTCAACATCTTCATTCAAACCTCCAGTTTTGCTCTTGTTGTGTCGGAGCTTGAGCCCTGTCGCACCCTTTTGAGGCGTTGCTGACCCTTGTTGGCTTTTTTTAGGGTCAACCGACGTAAGGACCGTCGCTATGAGTCTAGTAGGAGAAAATCCACATCATGGATAACTCACTTCTCACCAATCGGCCGAACGGGCTGTAGCCCTTTCACGTTCGCGAAGCCCGTAGCGGCCACTGGCGAACATCCATCACCGGATTCTTTGCTATCCCACGACTAGCCATACACTGATAGTGTTACCGCCAGGCACGAGATTGGTTGCACAGGGTTCCCCATAGCAAAGCCCGTACCAGACCGCTCGCTAAAGCGATTCAGCGACAGGTCAATAGCAAAACTTTCAACCTTGCGACATCTTCTTAACTGATCAACCGATTGCGCACTCGAACCTCGCACACAATGAGAGCGCACGCACAACAATGGAGCAGACATGACCGAGCCCCTGATTCTTCAACCCGTCAAGCCCGCAGACGCCTGCGTAATCTGGCTGCATGGGCTGGGTGCCGACCGCTACGATTTTTTGCCGGTAGCTGAAGCGCTACAGGAAAACCTGCTCACTACCCGTTTCGTTTTGCCCCAGGCTCCGACCCGCGCTGTCACCATTAATGGTGGCTACGAGATGCCAAGCTGGTACGACATATTGGCCATGAGCCCGGCACGCGCCATCAGCCGCGAGCAGTTGGAGGAGTCCGCGCAACGGGTCGTGGATTTGATTGAAGTGCAGAAGGCCAGCGGAATAGACGCCTCGCGGATCTTTCTCGCCGGTTTTTCCCAGGGCGGCGCCGTGGTTTTGCACACAGCCTTCCTGAAATGGCAGGGACCGTTGGGCGGTGTACTTGCGCTCTCGACTTATGCCCCGACATTCAGCGATGAACTGGAGCTTTCCGCCAGCCAGCAGCGCATTCCCGTGTTGTCGTTGCATGGTCAGTATGATGACGTCGTGCAAAACTCCATGGGCCGGACCGCCTACGAGTATTTAAAGCAGCATGGTGTCACCGTGACATGGCAGGAATACCCAATGGGCCACGAAGTGTTACCCGAAGAAATTCGCGACATCGGCGTCTGGATCGCCGAGCGTTTGCGCTAAAAGCTACCCTTTGATCCATCGCACTACGCCGCGCCCGATTCTTGCATTACACTGGCCGGCGTACATTCCTTAACCAATTGATGAGATGACCGTGCTCAAAGCACTCAAGAAAATGTTCGGTAAAAGCGAGGCTGAGCAGCTCGCGCCAGGCTCCAGCGCTCCTTCTCATACCCCCAGCCACCGTACCGACGGTAATCAGCCTGGCCGGACCGCAACCGTAGCGGCACCGAAACACGAGCCGGTGACCACACCGACCGCCCCCTCTGCTCCGGCCATTGTCTCTGAACAGCCGCGCAGCGAAGCCCCGAAACCGGCAAAACCACGCCGCGAACCGAAGCCAAAGGCGCCGGTCATCCCCTGGAAACTCGAAGACTTCGTCGTCGAACCCCAGGAAGGCAAAACCCGCTTCCACGATTTCAAACTCGCCCCCGAGCTGATGCACGCCATTCAGGACCTGGGCTTTCCTTATTGCACGCCGATCCAGGCACAGGTGCTTGGCTTCACCCTCGCGGGCAAAGACGCCATCGGTCGTGCCCAGACCGGTACCGGCAAGACCGCCGCGTTCCTGATTTCGATCATCACGCAGCTGCTGCAAACCCCGCCGCCCAAAGAACGCTACATGGGTGAACCGCGAGCACTGATCATCGCCCCGACCCGGGAACTGGTAGTGCAAATCGCCAAGGACGCGGCCGACCTGACCAAGTACACCGGCCTCAACGTCATGACGTTTGTCGGCGGCATGGACTTCGACAAGCAGCTCAAGCACCTCGAAGCCCGTCACTGCGACATCCTCGTGGCCACTCCGGGCCGCTTGCTCGACTTCAACCAGCGCGGCGACGTGCACCTGGACATGGTCGAAGTCATGGTGCTGGACGAAGCCGACCGGATGCTCGACATGGGTTTCATCCCGCAAGTGCGTCAGATCATTCGCCAGACCCCACCGAAGAGCGAGCGTCAGACGCTGTTGTTCTCCGCGACCTTCACCGACGACGTGATGAACCTGGCCAAGCAATGGACCACCGACCCGTCGATCGTCGAGATCGAAGCGCAGAACGTGGCCAGCGAAAACGTCGAGCAACACATCTACGCGGTGGCCGGCGCCGACAAATACAAACTGCTCTATAACCTGGTCAACGATAACGGCTGGGAACGGGTGATGGTCTTCGCCAACCGCAAGGACGAAGTGCGGCGCATCGAAGAACGCCTGGTGCGCGATGGCGTCAACGCCGCGCAACTGTCTGGCGATGTGCCGCAGCACAAACGCATCAAGACCCTGGAAGGTTTCCGCGAAGGCAAGATCCGGGTGCTGGTCGCCACCGATGTGGCCGGTCGCGGCATTCACATCGACGGCATCAGCCACGTGATCAACTTCACCCTGCCGGAAGTCCCGGACGACTACGTGCATCGCATCGGTCGTACTGGTCGTGCCGGCGCCGATGGTGTATCCATCAGCTTTGCCGGTGAAGACGACTCCTACCAGCTACCGTCCATCGAGGCGCTGTTGGGTCGCAAGATCAGTTGTGAAACGCCACCGACGCATCTGCTGCGGGCGGTTGAGCGCAAGCGCCCATAACACGGGTCGCAGAATAAAAGGCGCAGCCGGAGACGGACTGCGCTTTTTTTTCGTCCGGTTTCTTCAACAGGAGCTTGCTCGAGACAACTAAAAGTCCATAATGGACAAATTAGTTTACTTTCAGCACCCGGAGCCGACCATGCCCAGCACGCCTTACGTCATCACCCAACCCCAGGCCCGCGAACTGCTGGCGCAAGTCGACGTGCCGCAGATCCTGCGCAAGCTGTTCCGCGACCTGGCCGCCGGGCAAGCCGTGCAACCGGCCCAGCAGTTGGTGGAATTCCCGAAAGGTGCCGGGGACTTCATCAACTACTTGGGCGTGCTGGCCGAAGACGGCGTGTATGGCGTCAAGACATCGCCCTACATCGTGCGTGAGCAAGGCCCATTGGTGACCGCCTGGACGCTGTTGATGTCGATGCAGACCGGCCAGCCGCTGCTGCTCTGCGATGCCGGTGAACTGACCACCGCACGCACCGCGGCAACGACGGCGGTGGCGGTCGATGCCCTCGCCCCGCTCAAGGCCCAACGCCTGGCAATCATCGGCAGCGGCAAGGTGGCCCAGGCGCACCTGCACTATGTGAAGAACCTGCGAGACTGGCAAAGCATCAGCCTGTATTCGCCGAGCTTGCGCGGCAAGAACGCCGAAGCGCTGGCGCAACTCAAAAGCCTCGATCCACGGCTGACCCTCGCCGACAGTTGCGAAACCGCGATTCAAGACGCCGACGTGATCATGCTTTGTACTTCGTCCGCCGGCCCGGTGATCGACCCGTCCATGTTGAGCAAACCGGCGTTGATCACGTCCATCAGCACCAATGCTCCGCGTGCCCATGAAGTGCCGCCGCAGAGCCTCAATGACATGCAGGTATTCTGCGACTATCGCCAGACCACCCCGGGCTCGGCCGGCGAAATGCTGATCGCCGGTGAACAGCATGGCTGGGACAAGCGCTCGATAGTCGGCGACCTGCCCGACTTGCTCAGCGGAAAAGTGCAGCGCCCGGACTACGACCGACCTGTGTTCTTCCGCTCCATCGGCCTGGGCCTGGAAGACATCGCACTGGCCAATGCCATTTACCGCCTACTGGGCTAACACCCGTTCCCACAGGGATCCCCAACAATTTCGGCATTTACGCCCCATCAGGAGACGTTCATGAGCCAGGCAGACTTCATCATTATCGGCGGCGGGATTGCCGGTGCTTCCACCGGTTTCTGGCTGTCGCAGCACGGACGGGTGATTGTGCTCGAGAGCGAATCCCATCCGGCCTATCACTCCACCGGACGCTCGGCGGCGCTCTACACCGCCGCCTACGGCACGCCTCAGGTTCGGGCATTGACCCTGGCCAGCCGCGATTTCTTCGATGCACCACCGCCCGGTTTCTGCGAACACCCGCTGCTGACCCCGCGCGGTGAGATGACCGTCGACTTCACGGGCGATCCGGCCGAGCTGAACAATCAATACCTGAGCGCCAAAGCCACCGTGCCGCAGATGCAACTGCTCAGCGCCGACGAAGCCTGTGCGCGCCTGCCGATCCTGCGTCGGGAAAAAGTCCATGGCGCGATCTACGACCCAACCGCCAGCGACATCGATACCGATGCCCTGCATCAAGGCTATCTGCGCGGTATCCGGCGCAATAAAGGCGAGGTGCATACCGACAGCGAAGTGCTGAGCCTGACCCGGGATGCCGAAGGGCTGTGGCAGGTTCAAACCGCCACTCAAACCTTCAGCGCCCCGATCATTATCAATGCCGCCGGCGCCTGGGCCGACAAGGTTGGCGTGCTGGCTGGCGCGCGGCCTCTGGGCCTGCAGCCCAAGCGTCGGGCAGCCTTTATCTTCGCCGGCCCCGAGGGCCTGGATAGCCATGACTGGCCAATGCTGGTCAGCCTCGATGAATCGTTCTACATGAAACCCGACGCCGGCATGTTCCTCGGCTCACCGGCCAACGCCGACCCGGTGGAGCCGCACGACGTGCAGCCCGAAGAACTGGACATCGCCATGGGCATCTACCAGATCGAAGAGGCGACCACCCTGACCATCCGCCGCCCGACCCGCACCTGGGCCGGCTTGCGCAGTTTCGTGCACGACGGGGATTTGCTGTCCGGCTTCGATCAACACGTACCGGGCCTGTTCTGGGTGGCGGGACAAGGCGGCTACGGCATCCAGACGTCACCGGCCATGGGCCAGGCCAGTGCTGCACTGGTACGCGGCGAAGCCTTGCCCGAACAGCTCACCCGTTTCGGTCTGGACGCCGCCATGCTCTCCCCCGCCCGCCTGGGTTGATCCTGATCCTCAGGTGACGTGCCCACACGATTGCGGCAAACTTCCAGTGTCCCTTTTTAAAGGGGCACTGACGCTGGCCTGGAGCTCCACTGTATGAACGCACCTGAAAAAAACTCGGCCCTGGACAATGTGTCCATGGACAACTTCCGCGCGATTGCCGATGCCATCGCCACGTTGTTCTTCCCTCACGCCGAGGTGGTGCTGCACGACCTGCGCACACAAAAGGTCGACTACATCGCCAACAACCTGTCCAAACGGGAAATTGGAGACGACTCGTCGCTGGAGGACATGCTCAGCGAAGAGGTCAGTGAACGAAACATCGGGCCGTACGAAAAGCTCAACTGGGACGGCCAGAAAATTCGCAGCCTCAGCAGCGTACTGCGCGACAGTGAGGGGCAACCGCTGGCGGTGCTGTGCATCAATCTGAATATCTCGTTATTCGAGAACGCGAAAGCGGCGCTGGACTTGTTCCTGTCGCCGACCAAGCTGATTCCGCAACCGGACTCACTGTTTCGCGATGACTGGCAGGAACGGATCAACACTTTTCTGCATGCCTGGCTGCGCGAGCGCCAGTTGAGCCTGAATGTGCTGACCCGCGACCACAAACGCGAACTGGTGCTGGCGCTGCACGCCGAAGGCGCCTTCAAAGGCAAAAGCGCCTCCAACTACGTGGCCAATGTACTGAACATGGGCCGGGCGACGGTGTACAAGCATTTGAAGGAATTGAAAGGCTGAAAATCAAAAGATCGCAGGTTGCGCCAGCTCCTACAGAGAAATGTGGTCCTCTTTAGGAGCTGCCGAAGGCTGCGATCTTTTTCCGATCAATCGCCGTAGATGTCGGACTTGAAGTACTTCTCCGAAATCTTCTGGTATTCGCCACTGGCGCGAATGCCGTCGATGGCCGCGTTCAGTTCACTGACCAACTCGGTGTTGCCCTTGCGCACGGCAATCCCGGCGCCCTCACCCACGTATTTCGGATCCTTGAGTTCCGGCCCGACAAAGGCGTAACCCTTGCCACGCGGCATTGACAGGAAATCACTCAATGGAATGGTGTCGGCAAAAATGGCATCGAGGCGACCGGCAGCCAGGTCCATGTAGATTTCTTCGTTGTTGCCGTAACGCTTGACGTTGATGCCCTTCGGTTCGAAAACCTCGGTGGCGTAACGGTCCGTGGTGGTTGCGCGTTGTACGCCGACCGTCTTGCCCTTGAGGCTGGCGTACTGGTCATCAACCGCCGCGCCTTCCTTCATCACCAGTCGCGATGAGGTGAAGTAGTACTTGTGGGTGAAATCCACCGACTTCTTACGGTCTTCATTGATGGTCATGGACGACAGCGCCATGTCGATTTTTTTCACTTTCAGGGAAGGAATCAGACCGTCGAATTCGCCTTCGACCCACACACACTTGACCTTCATCTGCGCGCACAGGGCGTTGCCGATGTCGTAGTCGAAACCGACAATTTCACCTTTGTCGGTTTTCGACGCGAACGGCGGATAGGCCGCTTCAATACCGATGCGCAGGCTTTTCTCGGCAGCGAACACGCTACTGCACGCCAACAGGCTCAGGGCCAGACCGGTGATGAGGGGGAATTTCTTCATGTTCGTTCTCTCGCGGGTTGTTGTTGGTTTGGCAAGACAGAAGAAAAAGCTGAAACAGGGAGCGCCTTTTTTGTACTTATAAATCCATACTGGACTTTTATGTATCAACCGTCAATCGGACGCATAAAGATCTTCCAGCCTCTGGTCGGGAGGGGAATCAGTGGGGTTTTGGGTGATGCAGAAGGCCTCTTCGCGGTCCGACTTGCCCGCGAAGGCGTATTCGAAAGCACTAGAAAAATTACTGCTTCCAGCGATCCGCCGCCGCATGATCGCTGTCGCGCCCTTCAACCCAGCGCGGGCCATCACGGGTGTTTTCTTTCTTCCAGAATGGCGCGCGGGTTTTCAGGTAGTCCATGACAAAGGCACAGGCATCGAACGCTGCCTGACGGTGAGCGCTGGCGGCACCGACGAATACGATCGGCTCGCCCGGCTCCAGCGCGCCGATGCGATGCAGCACTTCCAGCTTCAACAGCGGCCAGCGTTGCTCGGCCTCCGCAGCAATCTTGCCCAGGGCTTTTTCGGTCATGCCCGGGTAGTGCTCCAGAAACATCCCGGCGACGTCCAGGCCGTCATTGAAGTCGCGTACATAGCCGACAAAACTCACCACCGCACCAACGCCCACATTGGCCGCGTGCATGGCGTTGACCTCAGCGCCCGGGTCGAACGGCGTGGGCTGCACACGAATCGCCATGGCTCAGCCCCCGGTCACGGTTGGAAAGAAAGCCACTTCATCGCCATCGCCGACCGGTTCATCGAGCTGGCAGAGGTCTTCATTGCGGGCGCACATCAGGTTCTGCTCGCTCAACACCTCGGCGCCTTCACGTTGGGCCAGCAGTGCACGCACATCGTCGACCGTGGCGAAATCACCTTCAACCTTCACCGAATCCACGCCGAGCGCCTCACGGTAACGGGCAAAAAACTTCACGGTCACGTTCATGGCTGCTCCGCCTGGAAATGGCCGCTCTTGCCGCCGAGTTTTTCCAGCAGCCGCACACTCTCGATGGTCATGCCGCGGTCCACGGCTTTGCACATGTCATAGATGGTCAACGCCGCGACACTGGCGGCGGTCAGCGCTTCCATCTCGACGCCGGTCTGCCCGGACAACTTGCAGCGCGCCACGATGCGCACGGTGTCGTCGCCTTCGGCACTGAGTTCGACCTTGACGCCGGTGAGCATCAACGGATGGCACAGAGGAATCAGATCACTGGTTTTCTTCGCCGCCTGGATGCCGGCGATCCGCGCCACGGCGAACACGTCACCCTTGGGATGGCCGCCGCTGACGATCAACTGCAGGGTTTCGGGCAGCATGCGCACCAGCGCTTGGGCCGTCGCTTCGCGGAACGTCACGGCTTTTTCGGTGACGTCGACCATATTGGCGCGACCTTGGGAATCGAGATGAGTCAGCACAGCGTTACTCCTGATCAGGAGCATCGATTGTAAACCTGCGGGTCAATTTTCCGCACCCATAAAAAACCGGGCGGCTTCGGGCCGCCCGGTTCTGTGGTGAGGGTTACAGATGCGATTCGGCGTATTCGGCCAGAATCGAACGTGGCACCCCTTGCAGGGTGATGTGTACACCGTTGGGGAAGTCTTTGAAGCGTTCGGTCAGGTACGTCAGCCCGGAGCTGGTCGCGGACAGGTAAGGGGTGTCGATCTGCGCCAGGTTGCCCAGGCACACCACTTTGGAACCGGCGCCAGCACGGGTGATGATGGTTTTCATCTGGTGCGGCGTGAGGTTCTGGCATTCATCGATCAGGATCAGACTCTGCTGGAAGCTACGGCCTCGAATGTAGTTGAGGGATTTGAACTGCAACGGCACTTTGCTGAGGATGTAGTCGACGCTGCCATGGGTGTTTTCGTCATCCATGTGCAAGGCTTCGAGGTTGTCGGTGATGGCGCCCAGCCAAGGCTCCATCTTTTCCGCTTCGGTGCCGGGCAGGAAACCGATTTCCTGGTCGAGCCCCTGCACGCTGCGGGTGGCAATGATGCGCCGGTAGCGTTTGCTGACCATGGTCTGCTCGATGGCCGCCGCCAGGGCCAGGATGGTTTTACCGGAACCGGCCGCGCCGGACAGGTTCACCAGATGAATGTCCGGATCGAGCAAGGCGTACAGCGCCAGGCTTTGATAGATGTCACGCGGTTTCAGGCCCCAGGCTTCCTGGTGCAACAGAGGCTCCTGATGCAGGTCGAGGATCAATAACTTGTCGACCTGGATTTCCTTGATCCAGCCGACAAAGCCCTGTTCGTCGATGATGAACTCGTTAACGTGCACGGCAGGCAGGTTGTCGATCAGCTGCACCTGATGCCAGGTGCGGCCATGATCCTGCCGGGTTTCGACTTTACTCACCCGGTCCCAGAAGGAGCCGGTCATGTTGTGGTAACCGTTGGGCAGCAACGAAACGTCGTCGACCAGTTGGTCGGTACTGTAGTCCTCGGCCGCGATCCCACAAGCCCGGGCCTTGAGGCGCATGTTGATATCTTTTGTAACCAGCACCACGGGCAGTTTTGCATCACGTGCGCGCAGGTCGATCAACTGGTTGATGATGATGTTGTCGTTAAGGTGCTCGGGCAGAATGATGTTCGGCTCGGCACGCTTGCTCATCAGAATTGACAGCAAGCCCTTGGGCCCACCCTTGCCACGCTGGATCGGAACGCCGAGTTCGACGTCTTCGGGGCTGGCATCGCCCAGGGTCTTGTCGATCAGCCGAATGGCCTGGCGGCATTCCGCTGCAACGCTGTGAGGCCCGCTCTTGAGCTTGTCCAGCTCTTCAAGCACGGTCATCGGGATCGCGACGTGGTGTTCTTCGAAGTTAAGCAGGGCGTTTGGATCGTGAATCAATACGTTGGTATCGAGTACATAAAGGATTGGCTGGTTGGAAGGGCTACGTCCGTGATCATCCATACTCGGTCACCTTTGTGGGAGCCAGTCGACGCAATACCATGACAGTGCTGCGCCTCGAAGTGGCCACCGAAATCACCTGCTCAGACTCAAGTGATTGCAACCCAAACGGAGTCTTGGAAGACGCCACCTGTGTTGCAGGTTTCGGCGGTCTGTCTTCGTAATACTCCAAAACACATGACAGAAAAAAGCACTTTGACGTTTTTTTGAAGTTTATTTTTCAGAATGACCAATAGCACTTGGCGGACTGCCAGCACCCCGCTAAAGTCGGAAGTCCGCCTGCATCGAAATCTCCTCCAAAAACGTCCCTGCCCCAATGTTTACGGGCTTTCCCCGTTTCAGCGAAACGCGTCCTGACAGTTTTCCCAACCGATCCCGCTCGGCGCCGTTTGCGTCATGAGCCAAGGTAACGCGGTTTTCAGCGCATCCTGCTTCACATTGAAATTGATCACCCCGTGCCGCCATAGCAGCATCAGCGTCAGCACCCGTTGCGCACTCTGGCTGCCCTTGAGCTTGCCGGCGCCGTCCTGGGCATCGATGTCCCACAATGCCACCTGCAAACCCTGAGACCTGAAGAAGCCTTCAGCATCGGACCGACGCTGGCCATCGGGCGGACGAAACAGCGGCACGTAATTCTCCGGCAGCTTGCCCTTGACCAGCTCGGCGCTGCGTCGCACCGAGTCCTGCCAGTCTTGCCAATGGCTGTGGGAACGGAACTCCCAGCCCTGCACGCCAACGCATTGCTGCGAATAGGTCCCTTGCAGGCTGGTCGCCGAACCTTCAGCCAGACGGGCCTGGATGTCCTTGCCGAGGACGAAGAACGTCGCGCTCATGTTCGATTTGCGCAGGTACTCGGTGACCCAGGCAGTGTTATCCGGCACGGCATTGGCAGCGCTGTCGAAAGTCAGCAGGAACAGGCGATCATTCATCGCATCGCCATTGCGCTCATAGTCGCCAAAACGATCGACTTCGCTGCTGGTCTGCGGAAACAGCGCGGCCTTGCGCAATTGCTCGTCCAGATACTGGGCGTGGAACAGCCGGCTCGGCTCGGCCCACTTGATGTAGTAGCTGTCGTTGCTGATCTGAAACTTGGCCGCTTGCTCACGCAAGGTATCCATGTCCTCGACCAGGAAACAGAAAGAGGCATCCTGATCGCAACTCTGCTGGGCGAAGTTGTAGTTGCTCAGCAACCGCTGCCACATGCGTTGGCGCAGCTGGTTAACCGACTCCAGATTGACGGTGCGCAGGCCCAGGTGTTGGGCCAGGCTTGCCTCATCGAGCGATTCGCTGGCGAGCAGGACGCGGGCGAACATGAGGATTTCGGCCCGGGAGGCAACGTCGAACAGGGTCGGGTTGCTGAGCTGCTCAGGCCAGGTGCTGCGATCCAGCGTCGCCACATCGCCCGGCGCCGCCTGAGCGCCGAAACTCAACAGCGAGGCGAAGAATAGAAAAACGATACGCAATGGGATGTCTCCATAACAATACCCGCGCGGCACTATATCCGATCCCGCTCACATTCCCGCACCAGCACCGATCTCCGACAGTACATAGCCACCGATCACCTATGACACCCATAGCTGGAGTCAACACAGACAACCCCCTAGAATCGCCCCCACGATTAAAGGAGCCGACTTCATGCTGATGGTGATTTCCCCCGCCAAGACCCTCGATTACGAAACACCCCCGGCGACCCAGCGCTTCACTCAGCCGCAATACCTCGACCACTCCCAGGAACTGATCCTGCAACTGCGCGACCTCACGCCGGCGCAGATCAGCGAGCTGATGCACGTCTCCGACAAGATTGGCGGCCTCAATGCCGCACGTTTCGGCAGCTGGACCCCGGCCTTCACCCCTGCCAACGCCAAGCAGGCCTTGCTGGCATTCAAGGGCGACGTGTACACCGGCCTGAATGCACAAACCTTCAGCGAAGCCGACTTCGATTACGCCCAGCAGCACTTGCGCATGCTCTCCGGCCTGTACGGCTTGCTGCGCCCTCTGGACCTGATGCAACCCTATCGGCTGGAGATGGGCACCAAGCTGGCCAATGCCCGTGGCAAGGATCTGTATGCCTTCTGGGGCACGCGGATCAGCGAATGGCTGAACGAAGCGCTGGCCGATCAAGGCGACGATGTGCTGCTGAACCTGGCCTCCAACGAATACTTCTCGGCGGTCAAACGCAGCGCCTTGAACGCGCGCATCATCAATACCGAGTTCAAGGACTTGAAGAACGGCCAGTACAAAATCATCAGCTTCTACGCGAAAAAGGCCCGCGGGATGATGAGCCGCTTCGTCATTGAAGAACGCATCAATGACCCGATCGCCCTCAAGCAGTTCGATGTTCAGGGTTATCGCTACAGCAGCGAACAGTCTAAACCGGACAATCTGGTGTTCTTGCGCGATCACGCACCGGAGTAACCAGACCCGCACTCAATTCGCGCACGACATCAACAACTTCGTCGTGCGCTACCCCTTCGATCCTCGAACAATCCCCGCCCTTTTCGCCGACTTATTGGCGCCAAAAAACAAGCACTCTATTTTCTAACTTTTGTTTCACTCGACTTTGCTGATTTTTTTCAGTAGTGGCACTGAAAATTTTTGTTGGTAGTGGCAAAAAAGTATCCAAGGCAATAATCACCCTATATATAAAGGGCGAAACGGCAAGTGCTATCAATATGAGAGCAGTGCCATCTTTTTCAATATTTCAAGAAATTTCAGAAATCGCGATGGGCGGACTGGAACTATGTCCAAATGCGCCGTTCATACCACCCGTAACGATTCTCTCGGCGAACGTACGAGATAACTTACACAGAGAAGCGGTCCCGATAGCGAAGTTGTCACATTAACTTGAACTTATGGATCACTTGTTTGGGCAACACATGAAGGACAGGAGATAACGCACCATTAATATCCCCTACAAGGCCACGGCTGCGCCCCTATAAACGTGCTCACCCGAGCACCCAACCGCTTGATTTACGGGCTTCTGGCCTGGCATTGAGCGCGCAAGACCTTTGCACGAACGTCCTCTGATTAGAGGGTCGGCTGCATAACAGGGCACGTCATAACAATAAGGCCTGGTTGCGCACATCTTGAGTGCACTTATTTAGACACTCGGAACTTAGTATGCCTGCACCCGGCATTGTGACGCCTTTAAGGCCGCACTTGCGAGTGCACTATGACCGCTGAACACCATTAACTCCGGCCATGTAATGGCTTGTTGAACACAGTCTTGATTAACTGAGAGGTAAATGCGATGCGCATCAGCATATTTGGTTTGGGTTACGTCGGTGCAGTCTGTGCCGGTTGCCTGTCTGCACGGGGCCATGACGTCGTTGGCGTCGATGTTGCCAAAGACAAGATCGATATGATCAACGCCGGTCGTTCGCCGATCGTTGAACCCGGTCTGGGCGAACTTCTGAAACAGGGCATCGAGACTGGCCGTCTGCGCGGCACGACCAACTTCGCCGAGGCGATTCGCGACACCGACCTGTCGATGATCTGCGTCGGCACGCCGAGCAAAAAGAACGGCGACCTGGAACTGAACTACATCGAGGCCGTGTGCCGCGAAATCGGTTTTGTTCTGCGTGACAAAACCACCCGCCACACCATCGTCGTGCGCAGCACCGTGTTGCCGGGCACCGTGGCAAACGTGGTCATCCCGATTCTCGAAGATTGCTCCGGCAAGAAAGCCGGTGTCGACTTCGGTGTTGCCGTGAACCCTGAGTTCCTGCGTGAAAGCACCGCGATCGCCGACTACGACCAGCCGCCAATGACCGTCATCGGTGAGTTCGACAAGGCTTCGGGCGACGTTCTGCAATCGCTGTACGAAGAACTCGACGCGCCGATCATCCGCAAGGACATCGCCGTTGCCGAGATGATCAAGTACACCTGCAACGTGTGGCACGCCACCAAGGTGACCTTCGCCAACGAGATCGGCAACATCGCCAAGGCTGTCGGCGTCGATGGTCGCGAAGTGATGGAAGTGGTCTGCCAGGACAAGACACTGAACCTGTCCCAGTACTACATGCGTCCTGGCTTCGCGTTCGGCGGCTCCTGCCTGCCGAAAGATGTGCGCGCCCTGACCTACCGCGCCGGTTCCCTGGACGTCGAAGCACCGCTGCTCAACTCGCTGATGCGCAGTAACGAGTCCCAGGTGCAGAACGCGTTCGACATCGTCTCCAGCCACGACAAACGCAAAGTCGCCCTGCTGGGCCTGAGCTTCAAGGCCGGCACCGACGACCTGCGCGAAAGCCCGCTGGTCGATCTGGCGGAAATGCTGATCGGCAAGGGCTACGACCTGAGCATCTACGACAGCAACGTCGAGTACGCCCGTGTCCACGGCGCGAACAAGGATTACATCGAGTCGAAGATCCCTCACGTCTCGTCCTTGCTCAACTCGAACTTCGAGGACGTGATCAACAACTCCGACGTGATCATCCTCGGTAACCGTGACGAGAAATTCCGCGCCCTGGCGCAGGAAGCACCGCACGGCAAGCAAGTGGTCGACCTGGTCGGCTTCATGTCTCAAGCCACCAGCGTCAGCAAGCGCACCGAAGGTATCTGCTGGTAACACGCCTGTAGGAGCTGTCGAGTGAAACGAGGCTGCGATCTTTCCCAGCTCACTTGAATCCCAAGCGAAAGATCAAAAGATCGCAGGCTTCGCCAGCTCCTACAGGGATTCTGGCGTTATCCAAACCGGGTGGCGCCAGTTTTCACAAGCCTGCCTTAACCCAATCGGGCTCCGCCCGAGATCGAGACGGATGCAGATTATGCACAGGCTAAAGCACGGCCTACTTCAGGCCGCCGGTTGGCTGTTTTACCTAAGTTTATTGATGGGCATCGCCATTGCGTTGCCTGTGTCCACGTTCGACTCCGAGTCGAAGGACTTCATTTTCCTGGTCGGTATCGTCGGTATCTGGCGCTACTCGATGGGTGCCACGCACTTTCTGCGCGGCATGCTGTTTCTGTACGTGGTCTACCCGCACCTGCGGCGCAAAGTGCGCAAGCTGGGTAAAGCGGCAGACCCCTCCCATGTGTTCCTGATGGTCACCAGCTTCCGTATCGACGCGCTGACCACCGCGCAGGTCTACAGCTCGGTCATCCGCGAGGCCATCGACTGCGGCCTGCCGACCACCGTGGTGTGCTCCATCGTCGAAATGTCCGATGAGCTGCTGGTCAAGAGCCTCTGGAAACGCATGAACCCACCGGCGAGCGTCAAGCTCGACTTCGTGCGCATTCCCGGCACCGGCAAGCGCGATGGCCTGGCCTACGGTTTCCGCGCCATCTCCCGCCACCTGCCGGACGACCGCGCCGTGGTTGCCGTGATCGATGGCGACACCGTGCTGGCCGAAGGCGTCGTGCTCAAGACCGTGCCGTGGTTCCAGCTGTTCGGCAATGTCGGCGGCCTGACCACCAACGAGTTCTGCGAAGTGCGCGGCGGCTACATCATGAGCGAATGGCACAAACTGCGATTCGCCCAGCGCCACATCAACATGTGCTCCATGGCCCTGTCCAAGCGTGTATTGACCATGACCGGTCGGATGTCGGTGTTCCGCGCCACCGTGGTCACCAACCCGGACTTCATCGCCGACGTGGAAAGCGACTCGCTGCAACACTGGCGTCTGGGCCGCTTCAAGTTCCTGACCGGTGACGACAAGTCGAGCTGGTTCAGCCTGATGCGCCTGGGTTACGACACGTTCTACGTGCCCGACGCCGCGATCCATACCGTGGAACACCCGCCGGAAAAGAGCTTCATCAAGGCCAGTCGCAAACTGATGTTCCGTTGGTACGGCAACAACCTGCGGCAGAACTCCCGCGCCCTGGGCCTGGGGATGAAACGCCTCGGTCTGTTCACGTCAGTGGTGCTGTTCGATCAGCGCGTGTCGATGTGGACGTCCCTGCTGGGCCTGACCGTGGCGCTCATCGCCACCTTCAAGTACGGCACCGCGTTCATCCTGGTTTACCTGCTGTGGATCGGCATCACCCGCCTGATCCTGACCCTGTTGCTGTCCTGTTCCGGTCACCGGATCGGCCCGGCGTACCCGGCCATTCTCTATTACAACCAGATCGTCGGCGCGCTGGTGAAGATCTACGTGTTCTTCCGCCTCGATCAACAATCCTGGACTCGCCAGCCCACTTCTCTGACCCGTGATCTCGCCAGCTTTCAACGTTGGTTCAACACCTGGTCGTCTCGGACCATGACCTTCTCCGCCGGCAGCATCTTTGTCGCCGTGCTGCTGATGATGGTCTGACCGAACTCGCCTGAATTAACTAGGAAATCGCCCATATGAATACCGCCGTCAACAGCAACGTAGTGCACGAATCCGAAGCCCAGCGCCAACACGCCCGTGTGAAAATTCCGGCCAAGCTGCGTTTCTTCGGCCCTGACCGGACCCCGGTCGAAGCCCGGGTCATCGACCTTTCCGCAGGCGGCCTGGCGTTCAACGCCGGTCAGCTGCCGCTGAAGGTTGGCGATGTGCACAAGGCCCGCCTGCAATTCGTCATCGATAACCTTGGCCTGGCCATGGACGTGGAATTGCAGATCCGCTCCGTCGACCGCCAGACCGGTCGCACCGGTTGCCAGTTCCAGAACCTGGAACCGCGGGACATTTCCACCCTGCGCCACCTGATCACCTCGCACCTGGCCGGCGACATCGTCAGCATCGGTGAAGTGCTGGCGACCCTGCAGCGCGACAACTTCACCAAGGCGCGCAAGGTCAAGGACGGCGGCCACGGCATGACCGCGCTCGGCCGTCTGAAAGCGGTGACCTTCAGCGCCGGCATCTTCGTGGTCGGCCTGGTAGCGTTCGGTTTCATTTTCAAATCGGTGTACGGCATGTACTTCGTCAGCCACGCCCAGGCCGGTCTGGTCAGCGTGCAAGGCATGAACATCACCATGCCGCGCGACGGCACCGTGCAGAGCCTGATCAAGGCTGACGGCGTTGCTGCCAAAGGCGCACCGCTGGCGACCTTCAGCACCAGCATGCTCGACGTGCTCAAGGGCCATCTGGACGAAAACCAACTGCAACCGTCCAAGGTTGAAGAGCTCTTCGGCAAGCAAATGACCGGCACCCTGACCTCCCCGTGCGATTGCACCGTGGCGCAGCAACTGGTGGCTAACGGTCAATACGCCAACAAAGGTGACGTGATCTTCCAACTGGTACCACGCAATACCGAAGCCAACGTTGAAGCACGCTTCTCCTATCGCCAGTTCGGCGACGTGCGCCCAGGCACCACGGTCAGCTTCCAGATCGCCGGCGAAGACCAGACCCGTACCGGCAAGATCGTCAGCAGCACCAGCCTGAAAAGCGAAGACCTGTCATCCGATATCCGCGTGCAGATCAAACCTGACGAGCCGCTGGACAGCGCATTCGCCGGTCGCCCGGCGGAAGTGAACAGCACCCGTGGCCCGAACCTGAACTGGCTGATCAACAAAGCCATGGCCGCCGGTCTTTAAAAAGAGGACATGCCCGTGACGACTCCACAAATCCTCAGAACACCGCGCACCCACATAGGATCACTGTGTGCAGTTGCACTGGCCGTAAGCCTGGCCGGTTGCGCCGGCCTGCCCGACCAGCGCCTGGCCAATGAAGCCCTCAAGCGCGGTGATACCACGCTGGCGGCGCAGAACTATCAGCAACTGGCCGACCTGGGCTACAGCGAAGCCCAGGTTGGGCTGGCCGACATTCAGGTCGACAGCCGCGACCCGGCGCAGATCAAAAAGGCCGAGGCGACTTACCGCGCCGCAGCCAGCGTCTCGCCGCGGGCTCAGGCTCGCCTGGGTCGCCTGCTGGTGGCCAAACCTGGCGCCACCGAAGCCGAACACCACGAAGCCGAAACACTGTTGAAGAAAGCCGCGACCAATGGCGAAGGCAACACCCTGATCCCGTTGGCGATGCTGTATCTGCAATTCCCGCACAACTTCCCCAACGTCAACGCACAACAGCAGATCAGCCAATGGCGCGCCGAAGGCAAACCGGAAGCAGGTCTGGCCCAGGTGCTGCTCTATCGCACCCAAGGCACTTACGACCAACACCTGAATGACGTGGAAAAGATCTGCAAAGCGGCGTTGAATACCACCGACATCTGCTACGTCGAACTGGCCACGGTCTATCAGAAACGTGGCCAGCCCGAACAACAGGCCGAGTTGATCAAGCAGATGCAGGCTGCTCACAGCCGTGGCACCGTCTCCGCGCAACGGGTCGACAGCGTGGCCCGCGTGCTGGGCGATGCGAGCCTGGGCAAGACCGACGAAAAAACCGCTCAGTCGCTGCTCGAAGGCATCGCCCCGGGCTACCCGGCGTCGTGGGTCAGCCTGGCGCAATTGCTCTACGACTTCCCTGAACTGGGCGACGTCGACACGATGATGAAGTACCTGGACAACGGCCGCGCCGCCGACCAGCCGCGCGCCGAACTGTTGCTGGGCAAGCTCTACTACGAAGGCAAGATGGTGCCGGCCGACGCCAAGGTCGCCGAAGAGCACTTCAAGAAAGCCGTCGGCCGGGAAGTCGCCGCCGATTACTACCTCGGCCAGATTTACCGTCGCGGTTACCTGGGCAAGGTCTATCCGCAGAAAGCCCTGGATCACCTGCTGACCGCTGCGCGCAACGGCCAGAACAGCGCCGATTTCGCCATCGCCCAACTGTTCTCCCAAGGCAAGGGCACCCGGCCCGACCCGGTCAACGCTTACGTCTTCAGCCAATTGGCCAAGGCTCAAGACACCCCGCAAGCCACTGAGCTTGCGCAAACACTCGAAGCGCAACTGCCGCCTGATCGGCTGGCCGAGGCCCAACGCCTGCTCAAACAAGAACAGGCCATTCGTAGCACCGTGAGTCCGGACACGCTGGAACTGCACGCTTTGCAAGAAGAAGACGGCGAGGAATCCCTATGAAACTCAATCCATTCGTGCAGGCCGGTATTGGCCTGACATTCGCCCTGCTGTGGTCGTGCCCGACCCTGGCGGCCCTGACCGAAGACAAGAACTTCGGTCTCGAAGTCAAAGTTACCGGCCAGTCCGAGAACGACAGTGACCTTGGCACCGCCGGTGGCGGCGACGTTAACGGCGTCGGCCTCGACCTGCGCCCATGGGTCTATGGCGAAAGCGGCGCGTGGAGCGCCTACGCGATGGGTCAGGCCGTGACGTCCACCGACATCATCGAAACCGACACCCTGCAGCAGTCCGACAACAGCGGCACCCAGACCACCGACAGCGGTGATCGCAAGACCAAGAAAAACTACCTGGCGATGCGCGAGTTCTGGGTCGGTTACCAGGGCCTCACGCCTTACCCTGGCGAGATCCTCAAGTTCGGTCGCCAACGCCTGCGCAACGACGACGGCCAATGGCGCGACACCAACATCGAAGCCCTGAACTGGACCTTCGACACCACCCTGTTGCGCGCCAACGTCGGTATCGCCGAACGCTTCAGCGAATACCGTACCGACCTGAAAGAACTGGCGCCCAAAGACAAGGATCGCCTGCACGCCTACGCCGATGCGGCGTATCAGTGGACGCCGGGTAACTGGGTCGGCATTCGCGGTCATCACACCCACGATAACGGCAAGCTCGACTATCCGGAGCCAGGTGTGGCCGGCGATACCCTGGACAAGAAACAGAACGGCGACATCAGCTGGCTCGGCCTCACCGCCGACAGTGATGCCTATAACTGGCGCAACACCAACTCCGTCAATTACTGGGGCAGCATCACCGGCATGAGCGGCGACCGTGACACGGTCAACCCGCTGAATGCCGACGGCACTCGCCCGGCAGAAGCCAAGCGTGGTGAAGACCTGAACGGCTGGGCTACCGACGTGGGTGTTCGTCTGCGCCTCGATCCACAGTGGCAAGTCGGTGCAGCCTATGCCCGCGCCAGCGCCGAGTACCAACAGAACGGCCTGGAAAGCAACCGCTCGAACTACACCGGTACGCGCTCGCGGGTTCACCGTTTCGGCGAAGCCTTCCGTGGCGAAATGAACAACATGCAGACCGCTACGCTGTTCGGCTCCTGGATGCTCAACGACGAATACGACGCCAGCCTGATCTACCACAAGTTCTGGCGTGTGGACGGCAACAAGCCGGTGGGCAGCAACGGCATCAACGCTGTTGAAAATAACACCGACGACGCGACCGGCGCGATCCTCTCCAGCACCTCCTTGCCGCTGGAAGATGGCAACAAGGACCTCGGTCAGGAAATGGACCTGGTGGTCACCAAGTACTTCAAGCAAGGCCTGTTGCCGGCAGCGTTGAGCCAGTCGATCGATGAGCCTTCGGCCCTGGTGCGGTTCCGTGGCGGTGTGTTCAAGCCCGGCGATGCCTATGGCAAAGAAGTCGACTCGTACATGCACCGTGCGTTTATCGACGTGATCTGGCGCTTCTGATGCAAACCGCGAAGGGAGTGCCCGACATGAACAGCGCCAAGAAAGGCTCGATCAGCCTGCTGGCCGGCGCGCTGCTGCTGGCCAGCGCAGCCGCCTTCGCCACCGTCGAACCGGCCAAGTCTGTGCAACAGGGCAAATCGACGACCATAGCCAAGGGGCTGCAACAGGCCAAGACCTACACCGTCAGCAGCGCGCCAACCGCGCCCCTGGACTTGGCCAAGCCGAAACTGCCGGACACTTCAGGCTACACCGCCGAAGCCATCGCCGCGAAAATCGTGCGCACCAAGCCCGGTAAGATCAGCGTGCGCCGGATGATGCAGGAAGACGCCTTGAAGGACTTCATCGGCGGCGACAACAAGATGGCCGAGTGGGTGGTGCGTCAGCACGGCATCCCGCAGGCGATCTTCGTCGACGACGGCTACATGAACCTCAAGGATCTGACCAAGCAGCTGCCCAAGCAGTACCTCAGCGAAACGTCGCCAGGTGTGTTCCTGGCGAAGTTGCCGATCGTGGTGGGCAGACACGGCATTCTGGAAATCGACAAACAGACCCAGGAATTGCGCCTGTCCCAGGAGGCCGGCTCGTTCCTGGTCAACGACGGTCAGCTGTTTGTGCGTGATACCAAGATCACCGGCTGGAGCGAGAAGGCCAACGGCCCGGCGGCCTTCTCGTCGCCCAAGGAATTCCGTCCGTTCCTGCTGTCCTGGGGCGGCACCGAGACCTACATCGCCAACAGCAAGATTGCCAGCTTCGGTTACGCCAACAGTAAGTCCTACGGCGTGAGTATTTCCCAATACACGCCGAACATGGCCAAGGTGCTCAAGCGCCCTGAACCGACCGGCTGGATCGTCGGCTCCGAGTTCTCGGACATGTGGTACGGCTTCTACTGCTACGAAACCCGCGACTTCGTGGTCAAGGGCAATACCTACAAAGACAACATCGTCTACGGCATCGACCCCCATGACCGTTCCCACGGTCTGATCATCGCCGACAACACGGTGTACGGTACGAAGAAGAAGCACGGGATCATTATTTCCCGTGAGGTCAACGACAGCTTCATCTTCAACAACCGCAGCTACGACAACCACCTCTCGGGCCTGGTGATCGACCGTAACAGTGTGAACAACCTGATCGCCTACAACGAGATCTACAAGAACCACACCGACGGCATCACCCTCTACGAGAGTGCCGACAACCTGCTGTGGGGCAACCAGGTGATCAGCAACCGGCGTCACGGCATCCGTATTCGTAACAGCGTGAACATTCGCCTCTACGAAAACGTCTCGATGGCCAACGGCCTGACCGGCGTCTACGGGCACATCAAAGACCTGACCAACACCGACCGGGACATCAAGCTCGACCCGTTCGATGCCGAAGTGTCGCTGATCGTGGTTGGTGGTGAACTGGCCGCCAACGGCAGCGGACCGCTGTCGATCGACTCGCCGCTGAGCGTGGAGTTGTATCGCGTGTCGATGCTCGCGCCGACCAAAACCAGCGGTATCAGCTTCTCGGGGATTTTGGGCGAGCGTCAGGATGAAATTCTCGACCTGCTGGTGCGCCAGCAGAAAGCCGTGCTGATCGACCCTGTCGAACGCCAGACCGAAATGCGGGACTGAGGATAATTTTATGCACCCACACTTGATCAAATTACTCAGCCTGTCGGCCCTGACTGCGGGCATTCTTGCGGCCAGCACTGGCGTGCGTGCCGAAGACGCCAAGGCAGCGCCGAGTTTCAGCGCCGAGCCGTGCTGCAGCCTGTGCCCGGCAGCCCACGACCCGAAGAACTACACCACCCGCTATCAGCAGAACTTCACCACGCTGGTGCAGGCCCAAGGCGACTGGCTGTTCCGTACCCAAGAAGACCTGCGCACCGAATTCGATACCACGCCCGCCGGCTACAAACGCATGAAGCAGCTGCACGATGCATTCAAGAGCAAAGGCGTGGAACTGGTCATCGTTTACCAGCCGACCCGTGGCCTGGTGAACCGCAACAAGCTGAACCCGGAAGAAAAAGCCAAATACGATTTCGACAAGGCACTGACCAACTACAAAACCATGCTCGGGCGTTTCGCGCAGATGGGCTACGTCGTCCCTGACCTGTCGCCGCTGACCAACGAATCGCTGCCCGACACCCTGCCCGCCCACGATTTCTACTTCCGCGGTGACCAGCACTGGACCCCGTATGGCGCCCAGCGCACCGCGAAGATCGTCGCCGAGAAGGTCAAGCAAATGCCGGCCTTCGCCGACATTCCCAAACGTGAATTCGAGACCCATAAGTCGGGTCGCATGGGCAAGACCGGAACGTTGCACAACATGGCGGGTCAACTCTGTGGCACCAGCTACGCGATCCAGTACATGGATCAGTTCACCACCGAGCCCAAGGGCGAAGCGGCGGATGGCGATCTGTTCGGTGAATCCGGCAACCCGCAAATCACCCTGGTCGGCACCAGCCACAGCGGCAAGAACTACAACTTCGCCGGTTTCCTCGAAGAGGCCATCGGCGCCGACATCCTCAACGTGGCATTCCCCGGCGGTGGCCTGGAAGGTTCGATGCTGCAGTACCTGGGCAGCGAAGAGTTCCAGACCAAGCCACCGAAGATTCTCATCTGGGAGTTCTCGCCGCTTTATCGCCTCGACCAGGAAACCATCTACCGCCAGATGATGGCGCTGCTGGATAACGGTTGCGAAGGCAAGGATGCACAGATGAGCGGCAGCGCCGCACTGAAGCCGGGCAAAAACGAACTGATGGTCAACAGCAAAAACCTGGACCTGCGCAACAGTGACCACCAGGTCGATATCCGCTTCGCCGATACGTCGGTGAAAACCCTGCATGCCACCCTCTGGTACATGAATGGGCGTCATGAGGACATCAAGATCGAGAAGCCGGAAACCTCCGAAACCGACGGGCGTTTCGCTTTCGAGTTGCGCACGGACGAAGACTGGGCCTCGCAGAATCTGCTGGCCGTTGAAGTCCAAGGGCCTGAAACACCAGGCGCCGCGCCGCAGAAAGTCGAAGCGAAAATCTGCAAACGCAACGTGTTCTCCGGCACCGGGCAGCGTACTGCTCAAGCCGGGCAATGAGGCTACCTCTTATGAACTGCATGCAAACCCGAACTTTGAAACAGTTACTCGCGCCTTCCCTGCTGGCTCTGGCGATGTTCGCTGGCGCCACCCAGGCCGCCGCGCCACTGCACCCGCCCCAGGGTTACTTCGCGCCTGTGGATAAATTCAAGACCGGCGACAAGAGCGAAGGCTGCGATGCAATGCCGACGCCCTACACCGGCGCCCTGCAGTTTCGCAGCAAATACGAAGGCTCCGACAAGTCCCGTTCGACCCTGAACGAGGCATCGGAAAAAGCCTTCCGCGACACCACCGCCGACATCACCAAGATCGAGCGTGGCACCAGCAAGCGAGTGATGCAGTTCATGCGTGACGGTCGCCCGGAACAACTGGAATGCACCCTCGACTGGTTGACCGCCTGGGCCAAGGCCGACGCGTTGATGTCCAGGGACTTCAACCACACTGGCAAGTCCATGCGCAAATGGGCGCTGGGCAGCATGGCGTCGTCCTATATCCGCCTGAAATTCTCTGACTCGCACCCACTGGCCACCCACCAGGAAGAGGCGCAGGTGATTGAAGCCTGGTTCAGCAAAATGGCCGACCAGGTGGTCAGCGATTGGGACAACCTGCCGCTCGAACAGACCAACAACCACTCGTATTGGGCCGCCTGGTCGGTGATGGCCACGTCGGTCGCCACCAACCGCCGCGACCTGTTCGACTGGGCCGTGAAGGAATTCAAGGTCGGCGCCAATCAAATCGACGCCCAAGGCTTCCTGCCTAACGAACTCAAGCGCCAGCAACGCGCCCTCGCCTACCACAACTACGCCCTGCCGCCGCTGGCGATGATCGCCAGTTTCGCCCAGGCCAACGGTGTGGATTTGCGTCAGGAAAACAACGGCGCCTTGAAACGCCTGGGTGATCGCGTGCTGGCCGGGGTGAAAGACCCGGATCAATTCGAGCAGAGAAACGGCAAGGATCAGGACATGACCGATCTCAAGATCGACTCGAAATTCGCCTGGCTCGAACCGTTCTGCTCGCTCTACACCTGCGCGCCGAATGTGCTGGAACTCAAGCACAAGATGCAGCCGTTCAAGTCTTTCCGCCTCGGCGGGGATTTGACCAAGGTCTATGACCCGGCCAACGAGAAAGGCAACAAGGGCTCTTAAAGCTCAGCGCTATCCATTGTGGCGAGGGGGCTTGCCCCCGTTGGGGTGCGTAGCGCCCCCAAAACCTGACAGCGCGGTGACTCAGGCATAACGCGTTTACCGGTTTTACGACTGCTTCGCAGCCGAACGGGGGCAAGCCCCCTCGCCACAGGGTCAGTGTCAGGCATGAATTGAGTAATACATCCCCGGATTTTCGTGGGGGGTTTGGGGGGGCCGTTGGCCCTTGACTGTTGGTTAAACATGGAGAGATCGGGATGGTATTTTCATCCAACGTGTTCCTGTTTCTGTTCTTGCCGATCTTTCTCGGCTTGTACTACTTGAGCGGGCAACGCTATCGCAACTTGCTGCTGCTGATCGCCAGCTACGTGTTCTACGCCTGGTGGCGTGTGGACTTCCTTGCGCTGTTCGCAGCCGTCACGCTGTGGAACTACTGGATCGGCCTGAAAGTTGGCGCCGCCGGTGTCCGGACCAAACCGGCCCAACGCTGGCTGCTGCTCGGCGTCGCGGTGGACTTGTGCATCCTGGGCTACTTCAAGTACGCCAACTTCGGCGTGGAGAGCATCAACGCGATGATGACCTCGGTCGGTCTGTCGCCGTTCATCCTGACCCACGTACTGTTGCCGATCGGGATCTCGTTCTACATCTTCGAGTCCATCAGCTACATCATCGACGTTTACCGCGGCGATACCCCGGCCACCCGCAACCTGATCGACTTTGCCGCATTCGTAGCGATCTTCCCGCACTTGATCGCGGGCCCCGTGCTGCGTTTCCGCGACCTGGCCGACCAGTTCAACAACCGCACCCACACCCTCGACAAGTTCTCCGAAGGTGCCACGCGGTTCATGCAGGGTTTCATCAAGAAGGTGTTCATCGCCGACACCCTGGCGGTGGTCGCCGACCATTGCTTCGCCTTGCAGAACCCGACCACGGGCGATGCCTGGCTCGGCGCCCTGGCCTACACCGCGCAGCTGTACTTCGACTTCTCCGGCTACAGCGACATGGCGATTGGCCTGGGCTTGATGATGGGTTTCCGCTTCATGGAAAACTTCAAACAGCCGTACGTCAGCCAGTCGATCACCGAGTTCTGGCGGCGCTGGCACATCAGCCTCTCCACCTGGCTGCGTGACTACCTGTACATCACCCTCGGCGGTAACCGTAAAGGCACGCTGATGACCTATCGCAACCTGTTCCTGACCATGCTGCTCGGTGGTCTGTGGCACGGCGCGAACATCACCTACATCGTCTGGGGCGCCTGGCACGGCATGTGGCTGGCAATCGAAAAAGCCATCGGCCTGAACACCTCGCCGCGCAGCTTCAACCCGATCCGCTGGGTCCTGACCTTCCTGCTGGTGGTGATGGGCTGGGTGATCTTCCGCGCAGAGAACCTGCACGTCGCCGGTCGCATGTACGGCGCAATGTTCAGCTTCGGCGAATGGTCGCTGTCGGAACTCAACCAGGCCAGCCTCACCGGTCTGCAAGTGGCAACCCTGGTGGTGGCTTACGTGACCCTGGCGTTCTTCGGCCTGCGTGATTTCTACACCAACCAGCCGCCAGTCAAGACCAAGCCTGCAGTGAACATCGAAACCGACGGCCCGGCCGCGGCGACGCCTGGAATGATCAAAGCCGTACCGGGCGACAACCCGGCCAGCATCCACCAACCGGGTTACACCGTCGGCGTTGAAGCGACTGTGCAACCGGCCTACTGGACCGCCGATTGGTCCCGTTACGTGATGCGCGCCCTGGTACTGCTGCTGTTCATCGCCTCGATTCTCAAACTCTCGGCGCAAAGCTTCTCGCCGTTCCTTTACTTCCAGTTCTGAGGGATCTGACCATGACCCGCTCATTACGCATCTTCTACATCGCCCTGTTCCTGGTGACCTTGCTGGTCCTGGGCGTGTGGTCGGTACGCAGCTTCTTCGGCTTCAGTACCAACGCCGATGCCACCGTGCTCAACGGACGCTGGACCAAAGCCGTCGAGACGCACTACGACGACGAGTTCCCAATCAAGCGCCTGGGCACCAACCTTTGGGCCGCGCTGGATTTCAAACTGTTCAACGAAGGTCGTCCGGGCGTGGTGCTCGGTCGCGATCAGTGGCTCTACAGCGATGAAGAGTTCCACCCGATCGTCAACGAAGAGTTGAACCTGCAAGGCAACTACGCGCTGGTAGAGGGCGTGCGCCAGGAACTGAAAAAGCGAGGCGTGCAACTGGTGATGGCGATTGTTCCGGCCAAGACGCGTCTGTACCCGGAACACCTGGGTGAAGTGAAGCCGGCGAGTATCCACGCCAATCTGTACAAGGACTTCCACGCTCGCGTGGCGGCCGACAAGATCCTCGCCCCTGACCTGCTCGGCCCGCTGCAACAAGCCAAGCACGACGGTCAGCAAGTGTTCCTGCGCACCGACACCCACTGGACCCCGGAAGGTGCACAAGTCGCTGCCCAGACCCTGGCCAAAACCATTGCCGACAAGGCACCGCTCAGTGGCGAACCGCAAAACTTCGTCACCGAACCTGCCGAGAAGGTGACGCACAAGGGTGACTTGCGGTTGTTCCTGCCGCTGGACCCGCTGTTCGAAAACCTGATGCCGGCGCCAGAACCTTTGCAGAAGCGCAACACCGTGGCGGCCCAGGATCAACCGGCCGGTGATGACGCGTTGTTCGCCAACACGGAAGTGCCGGTGGCCCTGATCGGCACCAGCTACAGCGCCAACCCTAACTGGAACTTCGTCGGTGCGCTGAAAGAAGCGCTGCACAGCGACGTGGTCAATTACGCCGAAGACGGCCATGGCCCGATTCTGCCGATGCTCAGCTACCTGAAAAGCGATGCCTTCAAGAACAGCCCGCCACAAGTGCTGATCTGGGAGTTCCCTGAACGATATCTGCCTGTGAACAACGAAATCGGTGACGCCGACCCACAGTGGGTCGCAGAGCTTAAACAAGCCGGCGCGCGCCAACAAAACGTAGCTGTAAACACCAAATCCGAGACGCCCGACCGGGCGCAAAACTGAAAGAGAGGTACACCCATGACTTTCACTACTACTCCTCGCCGTCTCGCCAAGACCTTTGCTCTCGTTGCCGGCATGAGCGTGCTCTCGATGCAAGCCTTCGCCGGTGGCGACGCTGCCCTCTACGGCCCGACCGCACCGAAAGGCTCCACCTTCGTGCGGGTCTACAACGCCGGTAACGCTGAAGTCAGTGCTACAGTCGGCACCACCAACCTGAATGAAGTCGCGCCGCTGTCCAGCACTGACTTCAGCTTCATGCCGGGCGGCGACTACAGCGCCAAGGTCGGTAGCCAGACCCTGCCGGTGAAACTGGCCGGCGATCACTATTACACCCTGGTCAACAACGCCAGCGGCGCACCACAACTGATCGAAGAGCCGCCGTTCAAGAACAAGCAGAAATCCCTGGTACGCGTGCAGAACCTGAGCGACAAGGCCCTGACCCTGAAAACCGCCGACGGCAAGACCGATGTGGTGCCGAACGTGGCTGCGAAGGGCCGTGGCGAGCGTGAAATCAACCCGGTGAAAGTCAGCCTGGCGCTGTACGAAGGCGACAAGAAAGTCGGCGACGTGAAGCCGGTTGCCCTGGAGCGCGGTGAAGCGGCGGTGCTGTACGTCACCGGCAACGGCAGCAGCCTGTCGCCAGTCTGGGTCAAGCGCCCAGTGTCGACGCGCTAATAATTTTTCCGAACAGCTGACCCCCAATGGGGCCTTGAAACGGGCCCCTGCACAGGGAGAGTCAACCGTCCGGTACGGAACAAAAACAAGAGTGAAACGACAGAACGTTCGTGGCTCTAACCAATCGATTTTAAAGGAGTAACAACATGATTCCGGTGATCTTGTCAGGTGGTAGTGGCTCACGTCTTTGGCCGCTTTCCCGTAAGCAGTTCCCCAAGCAATTCCTCGCCCTGACCGGCGAACACACGCTGTTCCAGCAAACCCTCGAACGCCTGGTGTTCGAAGGCATGGACACCCCGATCGTGGTCTGCAACAAGGAACACCGTTTCATCGTCAACGAGCAACTGAGCGCCCGCAACCTGGACGTGCAGCGCGTGCTGATGGAACCCTTCGGCCGCAACACCTCGCCAGCAGTGGCCCTGACCGCGATGATGCTGGTCAATGAAGGTCGCGACGAGTTGATGCTGGTGCTGCCGGCCGACCACGTCCTGGAAGACCAGAAAGCCCTGCAACGCGCCCTGGCCCTGGCCACCGTGGCGGCCGAGCGTGGCGAGATGGTGCTGTTCGGCGTGCCGGCGACCAAACCGGAAACCGGTTACGGCTACATCAAATCCACCAACGATGCCCTGTTGCCGGAAGGTGTCAGTCGTGTCTCGCACTTCGTCGAAAAACCCGACGTGAAACGCGCCACCGAGTTCGTCCAGTCCGGCGGTTATTTCTGGAACAGCGGCATGTTCCTGTTCCGCGCCAGCCGCTTCCTCGAAGAGCTGAAAAAGCACGATCCGGACATCTACGACACCTGCGTACTGACCCTGGAACGTAGCGCGCAGGATGCCGACACCATCGACATCGACCCCGCCACCTTCGCTTGCTGCCCGGACAATTCCATTGACTATTCGGTGATGGAAAAAACCCAGCGCGCCTGCGTCGTGCCGCTGACCGCGGGCTGGAGCGATGTCGGTTGCTGGTCGTCGCTGTGGGAAGTCAATGAAAAGGACGCCAACGGCAACGTCACCAAAGGCGACGTGGTCATCCAGGACAGCAAGAACTGCATGATCCACGGCAACGGCAAACTGGTGTCGGTGATCGGCCTGGAAAACATCGTGGTGGTCGAAACCAAGGACGCCATGATGATCGTCCACAAGGACAAGGTCCAAGGCGTCAAACAGATGGTCAACACCCTCAACGAGCAGGGTCGCAGCGAAACCCAGAACCACTGCGAAGTCTATCGCCCGTGGGGCTCCTACGACTCGGTGGACATGGGCGGTCGTTTCCAGGTCAAGCGCATCTCGGTCAAACCGGGTGCGTGCCTGTCGCTGCAGATGCACCATCACCGCGCCGAACACTGGATCGTGGTCAGCGGTACTGCTGAAGTGACCTGCGACGAAAACGTGTTCCTGCTCACTGAAAACCAGTCGACCTACATCCCGATCGCCTCGGTTCACCGCCTGCGCAACCCGGGCAAGATTCCACTCGAGATCATCGAAGTGCAATCGGGCAGCTATCTGGGTGAAGACGATATCGAGCGCTTTGAAGATATCTACGGTCGCTCGAACCCGGTCGAACGCGGCGTGTCGGTGAAAACCATCGCGCAGTAAACACCAGGCAAATTAAAAGCCCCCGTCCAGTCCGCCGCGAATCCCCATCCGCAGCGAGTTGGTCGGGGGCTTTTTTTATCCACGGTTATGCAGCCTTGGGAAGTGGTTTTTTATGCCAAGTATTGACCTTTACTGAACCTGGTACTTTGATTTCAAGCGTTCCGTGGAACTTTTTGTCGATACTGTCCAGCATGGCTCGTGAGTCCATTCTTCCCACCTGCACCGGACTGATTCCCGAATTGCCCAACAACAGCGCTTTCAACTCTTTCAATCGGCCTTTAACCATGGGCACCGCCCCTAGATCCGAAGAGTGTTTTGGATCGAGTACATCGGGCGAAGCAAAAAATTCTACGTTATCGAAATCTTTGCCAAAGGCTGCCTCCATCGCCTTGTCATCCTCAATATCGTATTCGGCAAAATGCGTTTTGTTGGCGAGAAACCTGCGCTCGTTCACCTCTCCGTTTATAGCCAACAGGAAGAACGTAAAACCCATGTTTCCAGCCTTGGTCCAATCCTTCTCACTGGTATTGCCACCTTTTCCGCCCAACGTCATCAAATTACTGTTGACCAGGGAAAAATTTGACTTGATAGCCATATGGGACGGTGTATCCCCCGGACTACTTGGATTGGACGAATAGTGGCGCAAGGTAAACCGCAGGTTTTTGGTCTTTTCAAGCACCACGGGTGTTGCCTGTGTTGTTTTGAAGTTCAGTTTGCCCTCGGTTATTTCGTTCATCATTGTGTAGGGAGCCACTCTGTCCGTATCGCTGTAATTGGCCTTGTACGATTCAAAAATCTCGATCGCAGTGCGTACTGCCGACTTGGATTTCGATTCCGTCCCCTGCTCGTCAAAAAAAACCAGCGGGCTGTTGCGCACCATTCGGAAAAGATTGAAGCCATCCGCCTCCCACCCTGCCGGATCCGGGCTGGTCCATCGCTGTAACCACGGGATGTAGTAGCGATCCCCATAGTAATAAAGCCCCGTCGCGTCCCGCTCCTTACCCGAATAGCGAATGGTTTTATTGTCGACGCCAACCACGTCCGAACCGGCAAACCATGCAGTTTCGCCAAAGGGATAGAAGACTTCCTGACTGATGATGCGTGCGTCGTCGGCCAGTTCCAGGGTGCAGGACCTCAGGTGATCGACCAGGTTGTACCGGTATTGATCGTTGACCCCGGACGGTGGGTCGCTTACCCAGTGCAACACCCGAACCGTATTGAGTCCGGCCTGCACGGTGATGACGTGGAGCACTTCTCCAGTGCCACTGTCAGTGCGCATTTCCAGCCCTGGCATGTAACGCACTTCGGCTTTCACGGTTCGGGCATTGGTCTGCAATGAACGAATCTTGCGCACTCGCTGGCCGCCGCTATCGTAGAAATAACATTCACAGTCATTACGTCCGGATTTACGTTCCACCGGGCTGACCGACTGCAATTGATTGCGCAGGTCCCACGTCAACAGCCGCCCCTGATCCAGCTCCAGCAAATTGCCCTTGGCATCGAATGCCGCGGCGATTTCATTTTCGGTCGGCGGCACCCCGTTGCGGTATGGCAAGCAACGATTGCTGTACCGGGCAGCCTTAAGTTCGCGCCCAGGACTTTGGGCACCCACATGTGCCAGCTTCAGCAAATTGCCGCTTTCGTCATGGCTGAAGGTTTGGTGGTAGTTACCGAGCGCAGCAGGATCGTTACGGCCGACGGATGCCGGCCCTTGATTGGCGGCGCCCGCCTCCCAGCCAATCGCCGCGATCAATTGATAAAAACTGTCATACCAGAATCGACTGACGGGTTCGACGCGTTGATTGTTGAAATAACGCACTGGCAACGCCTTGTCTTCGATACTCAGCACATTACCCATGCGGTCATAGTCATAGAGCAGATGTTGCAACTCGCCGGTACGCTCGCTGTGCGCCCGCCGCGTCATCAAGTGACCACTCTCGGCGCAGTACGTAAGTGTTGTTTGTACGTCGTTGCCCGCCACTTCTCGCGTGACTTGTCCGTCGGCGTTGTACTCGATCTCCCGGACCAGTGTTTGCCACGTGAGCTTGCCGGCCAGTTTGAGTTCGCTCTGGCGCAACCGACCATCACGGGTGAAGTCAAACCTCTGGGTGTTCTGCCGGGCATCGACCATTTCCAGCACATCACCGTGCGGCCCGTAACGCCACGTCGAGATTGCGCCCTCATCTGGTTCCAGTAACGCCTCACGCTCGGCAATCGGCTCGGGCCAATCCGGTGCAACGGCCTCCAAGGTGAAGTGTTGAGCCTGCCTTGTGCACTGGCCAGTGATCGCGAACGACTCAAACAGCACGGTCCCGCCCGGGCTATCCTGGCGAATCAATTCCCCGCATTGGTTATGATCCTGGGCCTCCGGTTCGGCACGAACATACTCCATGCGTTCAGCACAACGTCGTGGTTCGGTGGCCAGGTGTTCGAACACCGCCACGGGCCGAAGCAGGTCGTCGTATTCAACCTCGCGTCGTATCCCGCGGCTGTCCCAGCTGAACAGCACCTGATCGGCCAGGCCTAACAGACTGACTGTCGAGCCGGCATCGACACTGTTCGTGCAAACGGGATGGCCAAGCAGCGAATGCACTGTCGTAAGATTGGCAGGGACTGCAGGGTCGTCCTTGTGCAACGCCCACAGCCGAGGGTCCCACTGTTTTATCGGGAAACCCGCGGCATCGTGGAGCGTGCGATTGAATCGCGCCTGAGCGGCGATGCCTTCAACCTCACGCCAATAATCAACCGAACAGACGGGCAATCCTCGCGGATCGAAGACAGACACTTTGGGTGTGTTGTAGTGCATTCCCATCGTCGAGGCCGGCATGCCCTGGATGTCCTTTTTTTGCCAATGGCCATCTAATCGTGGCGCTGACTGCCTGGCTACTGTCAGAAATTACAGTAGCGACCAGCGGTAGATGCCCCTTGAACCGCGAATGTCCATTCCCGCGGCCCTTCGGTAGGATGGTGGTCATGAGTTCAAGGAGCGTTAAAACATGTTCATCGGCGTCTTGCTGGTCATTACCTGGCTGATCCTGTTGCTGCGCTACCCGGCCAAGGCCGTGCCGGTTTCCGTGGCGGCCGCTGTCGGATTGGGCCTGGTGGCAACGTGGGTGTTCTGGATGGACAACCGCGAAATCAAGCAACTGGCACGCCTTGAGCTGCGCATCACTTACGCACCCGAGCACTGTCCCGCAGACCGGCCGTTGAAGTTGACAATGAAAAACGGCAACGACGTGCCACTGACCGAGTTGCGCTGGCGCATCGCGGCGTATGCGCCGGGCGATACGGTGAACCTGGCCGACAATCAATACGCTGCGCCACGTTATCGCGGCCCCGGTGAATTGCAGGCCGGCGGCAGTTGGGAAGACTGCTTGCCGCTACCGCCCTTGCGCCCCGGCTACCGCCCGCAAACCCTGGAATTTCGCGCTGAACGGTTGCAGGGTAGTTTCTCCGACTGATCCCCCTTTTTCTTTTGCACAAGGACCGCGCCATGCCTGTTGCGTTGATTACCGGTTGCTCCAGCGGCATTGGCCGCGCACTTGCCGACACCTTCAAAAATGCCGGTTACGAAGTCTGGGCCAGTGCCCGCAAGGCTGAAGACGTGGCAGCACTCACCGCCGCCGGTTTCACCGCCGTGCAGCTGGACGTTAACGATGGCCCGGCCCTCGAACAGCTGAGCGAGCGGATCAACCAGCAACGCGGCGGCCTCGATGTGCTGATCAACAATGCCGGTTATGGTGCCATGGGGCCGCTGCTCGATGGCGGCGTGCCGGCCATGCAGCGCCAGTTCGAAACCAACGTGTTTGCGATTGTCGGCGTCACTCGCGCGATGTTCCCGGTACTGCGTCGCGCCCGGGGGCTGGTGATAAACATCGGCAGCGTTTCCGGGGTTCTGGTCACGCCGTTTGCCGGTGCCTACTGCGCCTCGAAAGCCGCCGTGCATGCCTTGAGCGATGCGTTGCGCATGGAACTGGCGCCGTTCGGCGTGCGGGTCATGGAAGTTCAGCCTGGGGCCATCGCCTCCAGCTTCGCGAAGAATGCCGGCCACGAAGCCGAGCAACTGATCACCGAACAATCACCGTGGTTTCCACTGCGTGAAGGTATTCGTGCACGGGCCAAGGCCTCTCAAGATAAACCAACGCCGGCCAGTGAATTTGCCGCTGGTTTACTGAAGGCAGTACAGCAGAGCAAAACGCCGCGTCTGGTGCGTTTGGGTAACGGCAGCCGGGCGTTGCCGTTGATGGCGGGGTTATTGCCAAAAGGGTTGCTGGAGTCGGGGTTGATGAAGCGGTTCGGGTTGCGCGGGCAGCTCTGAGACCGCGAAGGCGTCAGAACAAAACTTTCAGACTTTCAGACTTTCAGGAAACAGCATGACCGACTACACCGAATACTTTGACGAAGTGATCCAGGCCCACGTAGCCATCGAGCAATGGTTGGCCGAGGAGCGGGACGAGGCCGAGCTTGAGCAATTGCTGACGCGTTTTTCACCGCAGTTTTCCATGGTCTCGCCGTTGGGCCGGGTACTGGATTTCGAGGCGTTGAATGAATTGTTTCTGCTCGCGGGCGGGAAGAAGCTCGGGTTCAGGATTGAGCTCAGCGAGTTGCGAGGTGTTGCGCTGTATGACGGTGGCGCAGTGGTCAGTTACCGCGAGCAACAGACCGATGCGACGGGGCTGCATTCGGATCGGCGGTCCTCGGTGGTGTTTGAGAAACAGGCCGATGGCAAGGTGGTTTGGCGGCATTTGCATGAGACGTTTTGCCAAGGCTGACACGGCCATTTTTTGTGGCGAGGGGGCTTGCCCCCGTTCGGCGGCGCAGCCGTCGCAAGGCTGATTCCGCGGTGTGTCTGACCGTACCGGTTTGCAGATTTTTGGGGGCTGCTGCGCAGCCCAACGGGGGCAAGCCCCCTCGCCACGGGTCATTCGCCAGCCGGGGGGGGCACCACCACCGTACACGTAATCCCCGCCGCCAACAGCACGCCCTCCGGCACTTCATCAATGTGAATCCTTACTGGCACCCGCTGCGCCAGACGCACCCAGTTAAAAGTCGGATTCACATCAGCGATCAGCTCGCGGCTTTCCGGATTATCGCGGTCGTAGATGCCGCGAGAAATACTTTCCACGTGGCCCTTGAGCACTTCGCCACTCATCAATTGCATGTCGGCTTTATCGCCCACGCGAACATGCGGCAGTTTGGTTTCTTCGAAGAAGCCATACACCCAGAACGAATTCATGTCGACCACCGCCATTTTCGCTTCGCCGATGCGCGCATAGTCACCGCGATGGACATTGAGGTTGGTGACGTAGCCGTCCACCGCCGCCCGCACTTCGGTGCGCTGGAGGTTCAGTTCGGCGGCTTCCAGTTGCGCTTGTGCGTTCTGGTAATCGGCCAGGGCCGAGTCGGCGATGTTGGTGGCGTCGTCGCGGTTTTCCCTGGAGATCACCAGGTTGTCGAGGTCGGCGCGGCGATGGGCGTTGACCTTGCGCATCTCCCACGTGGCCTTGCGCGAGGCCACCAGGCTCTGCGCCTGTTTCACCGCGAGACGGTAGTGCTCGGGGTCGATGCGCATCAGCAAGTCGCCCTTTTTCACCAACTGGTTATCGCGCACCGGCACCTCCACCACCTCACCGGTCACGTCGGCGGCGACGTTGATGATGTCGGCGCGCACCCGGCCGTCACGGGTCCAGGGCGTGTTCATGTAATGCACCCACAAGGTCCGGCCGATCCACAGGGCAAGGGCCAGTACCAGCAGGGTCGCGAGCAGGCTGAAAAGCTTTTTCATCAAGGCCTTCTTCAGTGATAGAGAGTCAACGGTAGACAGTCAGCGCCAAAGCGCCGAACAGACAGGTAAACAGGCTCAGGCGCAGCAGCGCCGGGTGCCAGAAGAAACGGTACAGATCGAACCCGGACAAGAACCGGTCAAGCGCCCAGGCCAGCGCCGCCGCAATGAAAAACATCAGGGTCATGGTCGGCATGTACACGCCGTGGAAGGCGATTTCACGAGGCATGTTCAAGTCCTTGGGGCTTGGCAATGGTGTATGAGGCCAGCGGCGATTGCGGGTCGAGCAACGAGGTGCGGATGAAGTGCAGGTAGCTCTTCACCCGGCGCAAGGCAGAGGTATCGAAGTGTGGCGCGAAGGGTTCGTCGGTGGCCTGCACGCGGCCGATCGCGTGGTCGACGGCGACCAGCGCCCGCTCCAGATTGCTCTGGCCCGGTTGCAGAAACAGCCGCACCAGCGAACGCCCCATCACCCGTATGGACTGGCGCCATGGCTGGGATTCGGCATACGCCGGGTGCACCGGCAGAATCGCTTGTTCCTTACGCAGTTCGATAATCGCGTGGCCGACTTCCAGCACCACCAACATCCAGCGCAACAAGTCCCGTTGCACCTGCGGCTGCCCCACTGCAAGGCCGTAGGCCTGATGCAGCAAGTCCCGCGTGCGGCTTTCGAAACTCGACGCCAGCCCTTTGAGTTTGCCGCTGATGGCGTACACCACTTGCCCGCGCAAGTCCTGCTCCAGCCGCCGCCACAACCAGCGGCTGTTGGGCGGCAGAATGATTGCCCCGGCCGCCGCGCACACCAGCATGCCCATCACCATGGCGATGTAGTCGTTGATGAAGGCGTAAGGGTTGTAGACCGTAAGGTTGTCCGGCACCGAACCGGTGCTGAAGAAGATCAGCAACCCCAGGCCGACACCGGCGTATTGCGGCCGAGAAGTGAGGAACGAGCCGAGCACGATCACCGGCGCGAGCATCACGCAAAGCAATGGAAAACCGTCGATCCAGGGGAAGATGAAAAACATCTCGACGAAGCCGATCAGCGCCCCGAGCAAGGTCCCGCAGGCCATCTGAAAGGCCATTCGCTTGGGGTTTGGCGTCGCGGCTGACAGGCCGACGGTGGCGGCGGCGATCAGGGTCATGGTCGCCCCGCTCGGCCACGCGGTGGCCACCCAATAGCTGCCGAGCACCACAAGGATGAACGCTGCGCGAATCCCCGACGCGGCCGAGGCCAGCCAATTGGTTTGCGGGGTGAAGGGCTCGTCCCAACGCTCCCGTTCGTGGCTGTGATCGGCGAGCGACGCGTGGGTCTGTGCATAACTGTGCAGGTCGTCGACGAAGCGATAAAGCAGTTCGTAGGCAGTGTGAAAATCCAGCTGCTCGGCGTCGCTCGGATCGCTCTCCTGAAAGCTCGCCCGCAACTTGCGCACCCGCGCCGGCAAGTTGTCCTTGTAAGTCGCCAAGGCGCTGGCCAGGCGAGCGGCATCAGGGCTGGTCAGCGCACGGCCGCTGAAACCGTCGAGCACTTCGGCCAGGTCCTGCAACCCTGGTTTGATCGCCGCGACAACATGATCGGCGCCGCTGCCGCGCAGGCGCTCGAGCAACTGATGCAGGGCATTGAAGCGTGTGGTGACGCCCATGAACTCGCTGTTCAAACGACTGAGTCGCCCGTTGCGTCGACGCATATGCGGGTCTTCGAACACCGTGACACTGCGCAGTCCTTCCAGGCCCACCGCTTCGGCGATGAACCGAACGTTGCTTGCTTCAAACGCTTCGCGCCGACTGCGACCGCGCAAGCCATCAGTGACGAACAACGCAAACACACCGAAGCGTTGATACAACGCATTGCGCATCGCCGCACTGGCGGTTTGCGGCAGGATCGCGGCGCTGACCAGCGTCGAGCAGAGAATCCCCAGGGAGATTTCCAGCACTCGCCAGACCGCAGCCATGAATGCGCCGTCCGGGTGAGCCAGAGCGGGCAGCCCAACCATCGCCGCCGTATAACCGGCGAGCACAAATCCATAGGCGCGGAAGTTGCGACAACGCGCTGCGCCAGCCGTGCACAGGCCGACCCAGATCGCCAGCGAGCCGAGGAACAGTTCGGTGTTCTGCGCGAACAAGGCAATCAGCGCGACCATCACCGCCGACCCGGCCAACGTGCCGAGGAAGCGATAGAAACTCTTGGCGAACACCTGGCCGCTTTGCGGTTGCATGACGATGAACACGGTGATCATCGCGGTGCGCGGTTGCGGCAATTCAAGACGCATGGCCAGCCACAGCGTGAGGAATGCGGCGAACAGCACCTTGAAAATGTAGACCCAGGTCACGCCGTCGCTGCGCGCCCAGTCGAAGAAACCCCGGCGCCATTCAAGGGAATATAGCCAGCGCAAAGGTGCGGGCAAGGGAGTCATGAAATTTTGCTCAATGGTCTAGGGCTTGAGGAACTGTGGGTGTGCCTGAAACGTCGTGCTCACTTCAAAAGGCTCGGGGTTTTCGGGGGCTGGGTTTTCTCGGCACTCGGGACGTCGTCGCCCGCATCGAGTCCGCCGCCGAGCGCCGTCACCAACTCCGCATGAGCACTCAACCGCGCAGCCTGAACCTGCTGCTGCACTTGCTGTTGCTTGAACAACAAGGTCTGCGCATTGAGTACGTTGAGGTAATCGGTGAGCCCACGTTGATAGGCGATCATCGCGATGTCGTAGGTCTTCTGCGCCGTGGCCACCGATTCGGCGGCGAACGTTTGCTGCTTGTCCATCGACTCGCGGCGGATCAACTGGTCGGAGATGTTCTTCAGCGCATTGACCAGCGTCTGGTTGTATTTGGCCACGGCGATGTCATAACCGGCCGAGGCTTCACCCAGCTCGGAACGCAAGCGGCCGCCGTCAAAAATCGGCAATGTAATCGCAGGTCCCACGCTGTAGTTGAGCTTCTTGCCGGTCAGGAACTCCAGCGCACCGCCGCCAGTGGCCATGTAACCGAGGCTGCCGACCAGATCGACGTTGGGGTAGAAGCCTGCGTGAGCGACATCGATGCCCCGCGCCTGGGCCGCCACTTGCCAACGACTGGCAACCACGTCCGGGCGTTGCCCGAGCAATTGCGCCGGCAACGATGACGGTAACTTCAGCGCCGTCCCCAACGACAGCGTCGGCCGTTGCAACTGCGCGCCCGCCCCCGGTCCCTTACCGGCCAAGGCCGCGAGCTGGTTACGGCTGAGGGCGATTTCTTCATCCAGCGCATCGAGTTGGCGATGGGTTTCCGGTAGCGGCGTTTCGGCCTGGCTGACTTCGAAGTGCGTGCCGATGCCACCGTCCAGGCGTTTTTGCGCCAGGTCGAGGATTTGCTGTTGCTGCTTCAAGGTCGCCGCGACGATGTCCCGTTGCGCGTAATGCAACGAGAGCTCGATGTAGGCACGCACGATGTTGTTCTGCAATTCGAGCTGGGCCTGCCGTGCTTCGGCAGCGCTCATGTGCGCCATGTCCACCGCTTGCTCGGTGGCGTTGCTTTCGCGCCCCCAGAGGTCGAGGGCATAGCTGAAGCCCAGCGCGGCGTTGTTGTCCCAAGTGGTGGTGTTGGCCAACTCACCGGGGCCGTAGAACTGATCGGTGGGCCAGTTGTGGCGTTTGAGGGTCGACTGGCCATTGATCTGCAGCGACTCGGCGGACTCGGCAATACCCGCCATGGACCGGGCCTGACGCACTCGCGCGGCGGCCATGGCCATGTTCGGACTGTCTTGCAGGGCGAGGGAGATCCAGCGGTTCAGTTGCGGGTCGCCGTAGGCTTGCCACCATTGGGCAGTGGGCCAGTGAGCGTCCCGGGCGGCGCTCTGGATGGCTTCGTCGGTGGCCAATGAATTGGCCTCCAGTGCCTTGCCTTGTGGGGCAATACCGCCGGTTCCGATGCAGCCGCTGATTGCCAGGGTTAAAGCCAAAACACTGAGCGTCTTGAGCGCTCTGTTGATGCGACGCGGCACTGCTGCGATTTCCTGAAAATTGGGAGGTGTAGGAGCGAGGCTTGCCCGCGAAGACGGTCTGTCAGGCGATATCAATGGTGACTGTGAGACCGTCTTCGCGGGCAAGCCTCGCTCCTACAAGAACGGGCGCAATTCTAGGGGGCGGTCCGAATGGCGATAAGCCGGGAATCTTGTGAATCTTTGTTACCGTTAACGAGATAATCCCTTGGTCGGGGTCTCAGTCTCTGAAACTTCGTGTCACAATTTGCCATCCGCCAAGAGAGCACCCCATGGACACTTTGCAAAACATGCGCGCCTTCAGTTACGTGGCCGAGGCCGGCAGCTTCACCGCCGCCGCCGTACAACTGGACACCACCACGGCCAATGTCTCGCGCGCGGTCTCCAACCTGGAAGCCCACCTGCAAACCCGCCTGCTCAACCGCACCACCCGGCGCATTGCCCTGACCGAAGCGGGCAAGCGCTATCTGTTGCGCTGCGAGCAGATCCTGGCCTATGTCGAAGAAGCCGAAGCCGAGGCCAGCGACGCCCACGCGCGCCCAGCCGGGCAACTCAAGGTGCACACCATGACCGGCATCGGTCAGCACTTCGTGATCGACGCCATCGCTCGCTACCGCAAGACCCACCCCGACGTGACCTTCGACCTGACCATGGCCAACCGTGTGCCGGACTTGCTCGACGAGGGCTACGACGTGTCCATCGTGCTCGCCAGCGAACTGCCCGACTCGGGCTTCGTCTCCCAGCGTTTGGGCATCACCTACAGCATCGTTTGCGCATCGCCCGCCTATGTAAAAGCCAACGGCTGCGCGCAGAAGCCCAGCGATTTGCTCAATCACATGTGCTTGCGCCTGGTGAGCCCGGTGATCCCGCTGGAAAAGTGGGCCTTCGACGGCCCGGAAGGCCAGGAAATGGTCACCATCAACAGCTCACCGTTCTTGGTGAACTCCGCTGACGCGATGAAGACAGCGATCACCAGTGGCATGGGCGTTGGTGTGTTGCCGGTGTATGCGGCGATTGAAGGGCTGCGCAACGGTACGCTGGTACGGGTGATGCCAAAGTACCGCTCGCAGGAATTGAACCTGTATGCGATTTACCCGTCGCGACAGTATCTGGACGCGAAGATCAAGACGTGGGTCGAGTATTTGCGCGGGTCGTTGCCGGAGATTCTGGCGGCGCATCAGGCGGAATTGGCGGCGTATGAGTTGAGTGGGAGCTTGGGTGGGGCTCGGGTGGCAAACTGACTTCACGGTCCCACAGACGCGGTGCTTTTTTTGGGGAGGTTTCCGACAAGTTTTGACGGTTGTTGCGTCGGAAGCGAAGTGGGTAGGCTTTGTGGGTCGCTGCCAAATCAGCGATCAGGTCTGGAAAACCTGGCAAACACTTACTACAGCTCATGGCATACTGCGGCGCTTTTTTTGCACGCAATCCTTGTTATGGCGGCTGTGCGCGGGAGACCTTCGGGTCTGCCGGGTTTTGGTGGGTGTTCCGGTTTTTCCAGTCCGCGCACAGCTGCCACCCTTTCGTCTGGAAAACGAAAGATGGCAGTTCCACTTCATCTGCCAATGAGTACTTCCGCATGATTAAAGAAACACCGAACCCTCCGGAAACCGACGACGTTTCGCCCTACGAATCTCTCGATTCCAAAAAACTCAACGAAGCCGCCGAACGCGCGCTCGACCACTACCTCAAGCCCACTCCGAAAAAACCAGAAGGCCGCAAGCCAAGCAGGATGTTTCAGGTTGCGCCGGACATGGACAACGAAAGTCTGCTCGCTCATGTCTGCGAATCCCTGGCCTCGGCCAGCGTCATGACCAGCGACATTGCAGCCTATGTCGACGCCCCGCAGCGGTATACGATCCTGGCGATTCAGCAGGTCATCATGTTGGCCGAGCTGGCAGTGAACCGAGTACTGGATAACGTCGACGTACCGAAGACTGCGCCACACAGCTGACCCGTTGTAGGAGCGAGGCCGTGGCGAGGGGGCTTTCCCCCGTTTGAGTGCGTAGCACTCACAATATCTTTGGACCACCAGAGATTTTGGGGCTGCTTCGCAGCCCAACGGGGGCAAGCCCCCTCGCCACAGGTCGCGCCTACAGTTTTGGATGGCGTACACCCTCGCATAATGTCCGCGAAGAATGTTAGCTTGCTTGGCAATCTCCACGCCCGACGAGCCCCTCTCCAATGAAAAAAACCGTCCTCGCCTTCAGCCGCATCACCCCGCCCATGATCGAACGCCTGCAACAGGATTTCGATGTGATTGTGCCGAACCCGAAAAACGGCGACATTGCCGCCCAGTTCAACGAAGCCCTACCCCACGCTCATGGCCTGATCGGCGTTGGCCGCAAACTCGGTCGCGCACAACTGGAAAACGCCAGCAAACTGGAAGTGGTCTCCAGCGTCTCCGTCGGCTACGACAACTACGACCTCGCCTACTTCAACGAACGCGGGATCATGCTCACCAACACCCCCGACGTACTCACCGAAAGCACCGCTGACCTGGCCTTCGCCCTGCTGATGAGCAGCGCCCGCCGCGTCGCCGAGCTGGACGCCTGGACCAAGGCTGGCCAATGGCAAGCCACCGTCGGCGCACCGTTGTTCGGCAGCGATGTGCATGGCAAAACCTTAGGCATCGTCGGCATGGGCAACATCGGCGCGGCCATCGCCCGTCGTGGTCGACTGGGCTTCAACATGCCGGTCATCTACAGCGGCAACAGTCGCAAGACCGCACTGGAACAAGAACTCGGCGCACAGTTCCGTAGCCTGGATCAACTGCTGGCCGAAGCCGATTTCGTCTGCCTGGTGGTGCCGCTCAGCGAAAAAACCAGGCACCTGATCAGCCACCGTGAACTGGCGTTGATGAAACCGAGCGCCATTCTGGTGAACATCGCCCGCGGCCCGGTGGTGGACGAACCGGCGCTGGTCGAAGCGCTGCAAAACAACCGGATTCGTGGCGCCGGGCTGGACGTTTACGAGAAAGAACCACTGGCTGAATCACCGCTGTTCCAACTGAAAAACGCCGTGACCCTGCCGCATATCGGCTCGGCCACACACGAAACCCGCGAAGCGATGGCCAACCGTGCGTTAGCCAACTTGCGCAGTGCCTTGTTGGGTGAACGACCGCAGGATCTGGTGAACCCACAAGTGTGGAAAGGCTGATCAAAACGGGCAGGTGTTTTAAACGCCTGCCCTTTCAATACACAACTTGCAATTCAGTCTGCCGCCGAAAAACAGATACACGCTATAGACTCTCCACTACTTAGCTGCTTACGGAGCCTACTTATGGAGAACCCTCATATTGAACCACCTGACAACCGACCAGATCATCAGATACAGCAAAGTAATATTGATGGCGTATATCAGTTTTTTTGGCCTGCTGGTGATGTATAGCAACTTCACTGACTACGCAACAAACTATGAATATGTCGCTCACGTCCTAAGCATGGACACGACTCAAAACAACGAAAAAACCAGCTATCGGGCAATCACCTCTCCCCTGCTTCACCACCGTATCTACTGGCTCATCATTACCCTCGAAGTGACGTATACCGTTTATTGCCTAATGGGTACATATCAGCTTTTTCGGAATATTCACGCTTCAGCCAAAAAGTTTCACGAGGCTAAAAAATTCTCCATCATCGGCTTATTGATCGGTTTGTTTATTTATTACGTCTGCCTGCAAGTCGTGGGTGTCGAGTGGTTCAACATGGACAAATCACAAACATGGAACGCCAAAGACTGGGCTCGGCATATTGTTGACTTTATGTTGCCATTATTAATGTATGTGACGCTGAAGATCGAGCGCTGAGACAGACCGCGCTCGACCATTAATCAGCTCAAGCCAACTTACCGCTCGCCTGCACCATCGGTGCCTTGGGCTTACGAAACACCAGCACATTGCCCAACATCACCAGCACCAACCCCACCAATGCCGGCGCCGTCCATTGATAGCCCTCGGCAAACGCCGACACATTCAGCGCGACCACGGGGAACAACACGGTGCAATACGCCGCCCGCTCCGGCCCCATGCGCCCGACCAGCGTCAAGTAGGCGGTGAAGCCAATCACCGAGCCCGGTATCACCAGGTACAGCAACGAGCCGATGTAACGGGCGTTCCATTCCATGTCGAACGGGATGCCTTTGACCAGGCACCACACTGACAACATCGCCGCGCCATAAGCCATGCCCCAGGCATTGGTGGTCAGGGGTTTCAGGCCGGCCCTCTGCTGCAGACTCGACAGCATGTTGCCCGCCGAGAAGCACAAGGTTCCGAGCAACGCCAGAGCCAACCCGAGCAAGGTTTCCGGGCTGGCGGTATGACCGGCAAGCTCCGGCCAGAACAACAGACCAAGACCGAGCAAGCCCAGCGCGCCGCCCATCAGCACGTTGCGGGCGATTTTCTGGCCGAAGAACACCCGCGCATTGAAGGCGTTCCACAATGTTGCGGTGGAAAACACCACGGCGACCAGGCCGCTGGGGATCCATTGGCTGGCGGTGAGGAAGCACATGAAATTGATACAGAACAGGCACAGCCCCTGCGCCAGGCAAATCAGATGCCCGCGACGGTTCATCACTTGCAGGCGCCGGCTGAGCAGCAACATCACGAACAGCACCAGCGCGGCGAGACCGAAGCGATAGACGATCGACACTGGAATCGCCACCACGCCCAGTTGCCATTTCAAGGCAATCCAGGTGGTGCCCCAGATCAATACGGTCAGCAGGTATAACGAGAGGTTCATGGTGAAGACTCCTGAATAGGCCTTCAGTGTCCGGCGCGACACCCTTTTGCACTTGCATAAACTTGCGCTTTTGTCGGTCGGCAGGCTGGCAGGCCAGCGTCTACGGAGTAGGATGCAAGGCGTTGGAGAGAACCGATCATGGCCGCACTGGAAACGTTGCAAGTCTTTCAAGCCCTCAACCGCTCGCCCAATGCTCGCCTGGAGCACAGCGCCGAGCTCGGTGACGGCATGGCTGCGGCTTTGTGGAGCAACCACCATGACGCCCAGGACTACGAAGCGCCGAGCCATCACACTTTGTCGTGCTACATCGCCGGCGGTACCGGCACCTTTCGCCGCGACCAGCCCGGCACCAAGGGCGGCCCGGACAAGCTGTGCATTCTGCCGGCCGACCATCAGTCTGGCTGGGTGATCAACGGCGACATTCGCCTGGCCCACCTGTATTTCAGCCCCGAACAATTTGCCCTTGGTTGCGTCACGCTGCTGGATCGCGAGCCGCGGGAATTGCAGTTGCGCGAGCGCACGTTCCTCGAAGACCCGCAGCAAGTACGGCACTTTCGGCAGTTGATCACCCTCAACTGGGACGAACCCGGCGAACGCCTGCTCACCAGCAGCCTGGCCCACGAGATGCTCAGCCACGCCTTGCTCAGCCAGGTTGGTGTGCGTCAGGGCTTGCGCCTCAAGGGTGGATTGGCGGCGCATCAGCGGCGGCAGCTGGTGGAGTTCATCGACAGTCAGTTGGCGGAGGCGATCAGCCTTGGGCAATTGGCGAGCTTGTGCGCGCTGTCGGAATATCACTTTGCGCGGATGTTTCGTGTGAGCTTCGGCTTGCCGCCGCATCAGTATGTGTTGGCGCGGCGATTGAGCCGGGCTCGGGAGTTATTGCGCGCAACATCGCAGCCATTGGGGGAAATTGCGCTGGCGTGCGGTTTTGCCAGTGCCAGTCACTTTACCAATCGGTTTCGCCAGGCTTTGGGTGGGACGCCTGGCGAGTATCGTCAGGCATTTCGTTAGAACCCATTGCGCAATATACGCGCTCTCTTATTGCGAGACATTATTAAAATCACTAAACATCTGTCAGATTTGACAGTAGCCATATAAATACTGAAAGCGGATCATTTTTAACTCAATCTATGGAGAGATAAAAATGTCCGCAGGCATGCTTACTGAACTGGACTCCAAAATTCTGAAAAAAGGCCCCTTCGCATCCGGCACTGTGAAATCAACAATTGAAAGCCGCCCCGACTTTGAAAGCACCCAAGTTATTTTCAGGCGCATTTCAGACAGTGCAATCCAGATCATAGGAATAATGAACGGCAGACACTGGGAGTTTATTTTCAAGGACAATCTCACACTCAGGAAATATAATATTGGGGCTCCCGAAATCAACAATTTCATATATGTGCAAACAGTCCCACACGATCCTGATTATGATCACGTTTTTATCGCCGACCCTGGAAGTGGAGGAATAACAGTCATCAAGGTTGACTTTGTTAAGGGAGAGCTCGAGTTTGACTTTAAATGTACCGTAACACGGGAAGGTTTTCCCGGCACCACGACCAAAACAGAGGGCAAAGTCGCTGTTTCGGGCATGCAACAAACCCGTCAGCACCCCGTCCATAAGTAGTGATCGGCGCGCCTGTCACCAAAGCGACAGGGTTCCTCAAGCATTTAAATTCTGGCGATGGGACGTGCCCCCTCACCACAGCAAGCTCCTTTGCCACAGGGGACCGGTGGACACTGAAACAAAGAAGGGGCCTGCAACGCAGGCCCCTTTTTTAGTTGGAAAGCTGTGGGAATATAATGCCGCCTTAGACCTCAGCCGTTGAGTGCAGCCTGTTCGTTCTCGAGAAACTCATCCTCAAGCAGCGCATCGGCATGTGCGCCCCTGTCGAACGGCACCACAGCGGCGCGTGGTTTGCCGCGTAATTTGCCAAACATATGCTCCAGCGCATGTTCAAGTTTTTCGGCTGCCCCGTCGATCGCCAGTTCCAGGGAGGCGGCTTTATGGGTAACGGAAATCGGTTGATGGCCTTTTGGCCGCGCTTCCAGCTGGCAGCGCATGTCATGGGGACCAGGCTTGTCGCCGTTCTCGTCCCGCAGATGGACCTCGACGCGGGTCAGGTCCTCTTCATAACGTTCGAGCGTGCTCTCAATGGTAGTACGTACCCACTCCTCCAGTCGTTTACTGCTTTGAATATGGTTATCGCTATTGACTTGGATTTGCATAGTTCTTCCCTTATTTCAGCTAGCTCGCAAGAGGCGCATCGGCTGGCCCTTGGGCGTCATCACCGCAACCTCTTGGTTACACAATCGGTGTGTGCGCGGAACATTTCAACCCCTAAAAAAAGATAAATATTCATACGCAAAAAAAGCCGGACAACGAGCAAAAGCGCTGTTAATGTCGGGAGTTGGGTCGGCCCTGTCTTCAGTCAAAAATGGTCACATCTGCCGCGCCCCCCAGCGGATGCAGGTCACGAAAAATCCCCGCCTCTTCCACCAGCCAGTCATGCACCGCGCGCACGCCCGGATGGCTCAGCGCACCCGGCGCGTAGAGCAGCACGTAGCGCTTGTGATTAGGCACCGCCAAGCCAAACGGCACGATCAGCGTACCCCGTTCCAGCTCATCGTTAAGCAGCGTTCGCCGCGCAATCGCCACGCCCATCCCGGCAATCGCCGCTTCGATGGTCAGGTGATTGCGGTTGAAGGTGTGCCCGCGCCGCACATCCGCGCCTTCGAAGCCGATGGCATTGAGGTAAAACTCCCATTCCGCGTACTCGTAGCTACCGCGCCACGCGGTGATGTCGTGCAACAACGGAAAGTGCATCAAGTCTGCCGGCCCGTGCAGCGGCGGACGTCCTCGCAACAGGCTCGGGGCGCACACCGGAAATATCTGCTCGTCGAGCAAGGCTGTGGATAACAATCCGGGATAGCTGCCGTCATTCAGATCGATCGCCAGATCGAAATCTCCCTCGTGCAACGGCACGCTGCTGTCCTCCGCCACCAGGCGCAATTGAATGTCCGGGAAGCGCTGCTGCAAACGCGGCAAACGCGGGGTCAGCCATTTGCTCAGGAACGAGGGAATCGAACGCACCCGCAAAATCCCGCTGATCATTCCCGCATCCAGTCGTCGCAATTCTGCGTCGATGCTGCCGTAAGCCTCGTTGACCGTAATGGCCAGGCGCTGGCCTTGCGCACTCAATTCCACGCCACGAGCGCGACGGTGGAACAGGCGAAAACCCAGCCGCTCCTCCAGTTGCCGAATTTGCTGACTGACCGCACCCGGCGTGATGTGCAGTTCTTCGGCACAACGGGTGAACGACAGGTGCCGCGCGGCACAGGAAAACACGTGCAGCCAGACATAAGTCTGGGCGTGCAATTGACGACTCATCGTTTAGTCCTGCTAAAGGCTGTCTTAGGAAGTTTCGTTGGTCACGTAGGACCGAGGTAGGCAGTATCGCCGACATTGCGCTTGGCCTACAAAAATGGCGGCGATTTCTCTTCCATTGCTTGTATAGGCTTTAGCATGGCTATCAGTGTTTTCGATCTCTTCAAAGTCGGCATCGGTCCGTCCAGTTCCCACACCGTCGGCCCGATGCGCGCTGCAGCGACCTTTGCCCAAGCACTGATTGACCAGAATTTACTGGCCGCCGTACGTCGGGTAGAAATCCGCCTTTTCGGTTCGCTTTCAGCCACCGGCGTCGGCCATGCCACCGACCGCGCCTGTGTCATGGGCCTGATGGGCGAATGGCCGGATAGCATCGACCCGACCACCATCGATTCGCGCATCCAGCACCTGCGGGAAACCGGCAAGCTGTCCCTGGCCGGCAAAGCGACCATCGCCTTCAACTGGCAGCACGATCTCCTGCTGCTCGACGAGAGCCTGCCCTACCACCCTAACGCCATGTCCCTGACAGCCTTCGGCGAAACCGGTGAGCTGTTCGAGCAGACGTACTACTCGGTGGGCGGCGGTTTCATCATCGACGCGGCCGAAGCCGAGTCCGGCGTTGCGCCGGCCAGCGACGTCGTGCTGCCGTACGATTTTTCCAGCGCCGCCGAATTGCTCAAGCTCTGCAAACAGCACGGTCTGCGGGTGTCCGAATTGATGATGGCCAATGAATTGGCCTGGCGCAGCGAAGCCGAAGTCCGTCAGGGCCTGTTGCACATCTGGTCGGTGATGCGCGAGTGCGTCGAGCAAGGCTTGCGTCACGAAGGCATCCTTCCCGGCGGTCTGAATGTTCCGCGCCGCGCCGCGAAATTGCATCGCAGCCTGTTGGAAATCGGCAAACCGAACGTCATCAGCTCCACCCTGTCTGCCATGGAGTGGGTGAACCTGTTCGCCCTCGCCGTGAACGAAGAAAACGCCGCGGGCGGACGGATGGTCACCGCACCTACAAACGGGGCGGCGGGGATCATTCCGGCCGTGCTGCACTACTACATGAAATTCAACCCGGACGCGTCGGACGATGACGTCGCGGCGTTCTTTTTGGGCGCGGCCGCCGTAGGCATTCTCTGTAAGAAAAACGCCTCGATCTCTGGCGCCGAAGTCGGCTGCCAGGGTGAGGTCGGTTCCGCCTGTGCCATGGCCGCCGCCGGTTTGGCCGACGTGCTCGGCGCCACCCCGGAACAACTGGAAAACGCCGCTGAAATCGGCCTGGAACACAACCTCGGCCTGACCTGCGACCCGGTCGGCGGTCTGGTGCAAGTGCCGTGCATCGAGCGCAACGCGATTGCCGCGGTGAAGGCGATCAACGCCACGCAAATGGCCCTGCGCGGTGACGGCAAACACTTCATTTCCCTGGACCGGGTGATCCGCACCATGCGCGATACCGGCGCCGACATGCACGACAAATACAAAGAAACTTCACGGGGCGGCCTGGCTGTTAGCTGGGTGGAGTGCTGAGGAGCATTTCCTGACCGTCCCGGCAGGCCGTTTGAAACGTAGCGAGCGAAGACAAGACAAGGCAAAAACAGGCGAGGAAGCGGAGTTTACTGGCTGTAAATGAGCATTCCGAGCCTGTTTTTAACGCAAGATTGTCGAGCGCAGTAGTTTCAAACGGTCTGCCCGCCGTGAGCCCGAGTAAAAACAATAACGAGGCGAAAACGATGACCGAAACACGTACACCTGCTGCCGATAATCCCGCTGTAGACCTCACACGCAATAACGAAATAACCCACAAAGGCTGGAGTAAACACGATACCACCTGGATGCTTGGCCTCTATGGCACAGCAATTGGCGCCGGCACGCTGTTTTTGCCGATCAACGCCGGCGTGGGTGGTTTCTGGCCGCTGCTGATCCTGGCAGTGTTGGCATTTCCGATGACATTCTTTGCTCACCGCGGCCTGACTCGTTTCGTGTTGTCCGGCCGTTCCGGGGACATCACTGAAGTGGTGGAAGAACACTTCGGCATCGGTGCCGGCAAGCTGATCACGCTGCTGTATTTCTTCGCGATTTTCCCGATTCTGCTGGTGTACAGCGTAGCGCTGACCAATACCCTGAGCAGCCTCATGGAGCACCAGTTGCACATGACGCCACCGCCTCGGGCGATCCTGTCACTGGGGCTGATTCTCGGCCTGATGGCCATCGTCCGTTGTGGCCAGGGCGTCATCGTCAAATGCATGAGCGTGCTGGTTTACCCGTTCGTCGCAGCCTTGCTGCTGCTCGGTGTCAGCCTGATCCCGAACTGGAACGGCGCATTCTTCGCCACCGCCAGCGAGGGCATGCCGTTGCCGCTGTTCTTCAAGACCTTGTGGCTGGCGATCCCGGTGATGGTGTTCTCGTTCAACCATTCGCCGATCATTTCCGCCTTCGCCGTCGATCAGAAGCAGCGTTACGGCAAGCAAGCCGAACGCAAAAGCAGCGGCATTCTGGCGATCGCTCACGCCATGATGGTCGTCACGGTTATGTTCTTTTGCTTCAGCTGCGTGCTGGCGTTGTCCCCGGCTGATTTGGCCGCGGCGAAGGCGCAGAACATTTCGATCCTGTCGTACCTGGCCAACCACTTCCAGACACCGGTCATCGCTTACGCCGCGCCGCTGATTGCGCTGGTGGCAATCACCAAATCCTTCCTGGGCCATTACATCGGCGCCAGCGAAGGCTTTCAGGGCCTGATCGTGAAAAGCCTGCGTGGCCGTGGTCGAGTCGTCTCTGCCGGCTGGCTGAACCGCCTCACTGCGCTGTTCATGATCCTCAGTTGCTGGGCCGTGGCGACCTTCAACCCGAGCATCCTGGGCATGATCGAAACCCTCGGCGGGCCGATCATCGCCTGCCTGTTGTTCCTGATGCCGATGTACGCCATCCGCCGTGTGCCGGCCTTGCGCCAGTACTCGGGCCAGGCCTCCAACGTGTTCGTGGTGTTGGTCGGTCTGATTGCACTGTCTGCGATCATCTATTCATTTATGCCCTGAAACGGGCAGGCAAAAAGAAGGCGGGCCAGAGTGCCCGCCGTTTTTTTGCCGTAAACATTGTCCGACAGTTTTTCCGGCATGCCCCTTGCTATCTCCCTTGTGCGGCACGGAAGAAAGCGCATGAACATGGAAGGCCGGTGGTCTGGTATTGCGAACTAATCCCGATCATGGCCGTCAACAACTGCACGTTCAATCAGGCGGTGACGCATTATGGACAACCCTTTTCAGCTCATTACCGATGCTTTTGCAGCGGATTATCAAATCAACCTGAGCATCCAGGGCCTGGACGGCAGCATCATGCTGACCCTCTCCAACGCTGGCCGCGTGGTGGCCAAACGGATGATCAGCGCCGAACAACGCAATGACCCCAAGCGCCTCAAACGCCTGGTACAAAGCATTCAGTTCGGCATCGCCATCGAACAGGGTGAATGTGCCGTGGCCATCCTCGAAGCCATGACCGACGGCGACAACCGTAAGCTGCCGCCGCCACAGGCCAAAGCCCGGCCCCGACCTGAAATCGGGTTTTAAAGCTCGCCCTTCTCCACTTCGGGATGCTCACCGGAACCCGCACCGATCTTGCGCTGCGGGTGTTCGATCTTCACCGAAGGAAATTGCGACGAGGCGTAACGCACCACCAGAATCGAAAACGCCAGCAGCAGGATCCCGCCGCACAGGTAGATGATCCCCAGGTCCGGCGGATTGTGGTGCGAGACGTTGGAGATCAGCAGCCGTGTCAGCGCGGTGATCGCCACGTAGATCAGGAACCGCACCGGCATATGGTTGGTCTTGAAGTAAATCCCGACCATCGCCCCCAGTTCCAGGTAGATGAACAGCAACAGGATGTCATCGATCTTGATGTGCCCCTGTTCCAGCATCCCGATGAACTCCATGACCGCCGCCCAGGCAGTCACCGCACCGATGGCGAACAGCGCCAGGTAGTGGAAGGTCTCGACGAACAGGTTGCCCAGGGACTCGGCCAGTTGATGCACGTTCTGCCGCAGGTTCTCGGCCCAGTTGATTTTCACGATGATTGTTCCTTAGCTCGGTTCGAGCGGATGATGCGGGTTGGACGTGACGGTTGTTCTGCATGCAGAAAAAAGGCCAGGGGTTGCCTGCCACATGATGGCGAGGTGCTTTAAAACACGCTCCGTGGCGTTTGGTCGCAGGTCAACACCAAACCTGTAGCCGCGAATGGAGCGCCACCGTTCACCTGACAAACCCCGAATCCGGTCTACATTAAAAAGCCACTACCCAAAGCTCAGGGATTCGCTTATCCTTTTCGCTGTATATAGATACAGTAGTCGCAAAGACAACTAAATGTGAAGGCATGTGAGGTGGTGAATGGCCGTCGAAGTGGTATACCGCAGCAGCCGAGATCTGGAGCGCTTGTTCATGGATAAAGCCGAAGCTGACCGTCATGACAAAATGCTCGAACTGGCCGAATTGCTGGCTGAAGTGTTGCAAAAAGCCGTTCCGTCCCTGACCGAACAGCAAGTGGAAGAAGCCGGGATCTACATGGCGAAAAACCGCGATGTGTTCGCCAAGGCGTTCAAGAGCCAGCCGGACGCACTGTCCGAATTGCTCAACGTGCCGGCTGAAGTCGCTAAACCTGTTGAAGTGGCTGCACCTGTTGAAGTGGAGCAAGCTGAGCCGACCAAGCCAGCCAAAGCCGCCAAGACGCCGAAGTAAGCAATACCCGAATTGAATAGGCCCTGAGTCCAATGGCTCAGGGCCTTTTTCATGCCCGCAGAAAATCAGGCGTCAGGTTGCTCCAGTGCGTCGACCAACGCCTTGAAAAACCGCGCCGCTTCGCCGCCGGTGACCACGCGGTGATCGAAGGTCAGGGACAGCGGCAGGATCGGATGCACCGCCACCGCCCCCTCGACCGCCACCGGTTCATCGCGGATCGCCCCGGCGGCGAGGATCGCCACTTGCGGCGGCACCACCACCGGGTTGGCGTAGCGACCGAACAAGGTGCCGAAATTCGACAGGGTCAGGGTCGCGCCCATCATCTCCTTGGGCGGAATCGAGCGCGCCTGCACATCAGCGCGCAGGCGCATCACACCTTCCTTTAAATCCGCCGACGTGCGATTGCCGACATCGCGCAGCACCGGCACGAACAAACCGTCCGGCGTATCCACGGCGATGCCCAGGTCGAGCCGTTCGTGTTGTTTGAGCGAAAGGGTTTTGCCATCGAAGCCGCTGTTGAGTACCGGCTCCACCGCACAGGCCGCTGCCATGGCTTTGGCCAGACGAATCAGTGGTTCTCGCGCCTGCCCCCAGCGATGCAGATCGGCATCGCCGAAAATCGTCACCGGCACCACTTCGGCATGGGACCTGGCCATGTTCAGCGCCATGCTGCGCCGCACACCGCGCAGCTTCTCACCGCCGAAACGCTCACGCTCCGTCTGGGCCGCATTTTCCACATCGCTGCGGGTGATCTGACCGTCCTGGCCGGAGCCGACCAAGGCGCTCAGTTCAACGCCCAATTGTCGCGCCAATTGACGCACCGCCGGCGTGGCGCGGTTCGCCAGGTATTCGCGGGTCGAAGGTGCGGTGCCGATAAAAAAGGCATCCTCCTGATTCGTGCCGCCGCCCTCAAGCCGTCCGACCACGGTGCCCGCATCCGCTTCGCCTTCGTAACCGAGCAACGGCTCCCCCACATGCAGGATGTCGCCCTCGCCGCCGAAGGTTTTCGCCACCACGCCGTCGTAAGGCGCGGGAATGTCCACCAGCGCCTTGGCGGTTTCCACCGACACCAGCAATTGGTCAGCCTTGACGGTATCGCCGACCTTGACGTGCCAGCGGACGATTTCCGCCTCCTGCAAGCCTTCGCCCAGATCCGGCAGTTTGAAATATTTCATCGCAACCTCCTCGGCCTCTGGCGTTTCTTCAAGGGCTTCTTCAGGCGTGGCGCAACACGGTGTCACAGGCGTGAAGAATGTCCTCGACGCCAGGCATGTACAGCGATTCCAGTCGATACAGCGGTGGCGGAATGTCCGGCGCGGTGACTCGCTGGATCGGTGCCTGCAACTGTAGAAACACCCGTTCGTAGAGACTGGCGGCGATTTCCGCGCCGACCCCGCAGGAGCGCGGCGCCTCATGCACGATCACGCAGCGACCGGTCTTGCGCACCGAGGCCTCCATCGTGTCGAGGTCCAACGGTTTGATACTGGCGACATCGATCACTTCCGCCGAGATACCCTGCTCGGCCAACGCCGTGGCAGCTTGCAGGGTTTCCATCACACTGGCGCCCCAACTGATCAAGGTGATGTCGCTGCCTTCGCGCAGGGTGAAGCAGCTGTCCAGCGGCAAGCGTTTACCGTCATCCAACAACGGTTGCGGGTTCATGCGATAGAGTCGGGTCGGTTCGAGAAAGATCACCGGGTCCGGGTCGTCGATGGCCGCGAGCAACAAACCATAGGCCCGGGCCGGCGAGGACGGGATCACCACCCGCAACCCCGGAATGTGCGCGAACAGTGCTTCGGTGCTTTCGCTGTGATGTTCCGGCGCACGAATCCCTGCGCCCATCGGCGAGCGCAGCACCATCGGGCAAGTGAGCCGTCCGCGCGTGCGGTTGCGCAGGCGGCTGGCGTGGGACACCAGGTGCTCCATGGTGGCGTAGATAAACCCCATGAACTGGATTTCCACCACCGGTTTCAGGCCTTGGGCCGCCATGCCCACTGCCAGCCCGCTGATCATGGTTTCGGCCAGCGGCGAATCGATTACCCGCTTGAAACCAAAGCTGTCGCGCAGGCCCAGCGTGGCGCGAAACACGCCACCGTTCACCCCGACGTCTTCACCGAGGACGATAACGTTCTCGTCCTCGCGCATGGCCCGATGCAACGCCAGATTCACAGCCTCCAGCAGCGTTACCTTACCGTTACTCATGGCCCGAACCTCCCGTCCGGCGCGCCACTCGTTCGAGGAAGTCTTCACGCTGCTCGGCCAAGGCTTGTGGCCACTGGGCGTAGACATGATCGACCACTGATGCCGGCGCCTGCAGGCCCGCCGCTTCGAAGTTATCCACAGCAACCTGCACCAACCCCTGGCATTCGCTGATCAGCGCCTGCTCGCGACTTTCATCCCACACGCCCTGCCCGACCATGAAACGCTGCAGACGTTTGATCGGTTCTTCGAGCCAGGCCTGCTTGACCTCGTCCGCCGAGCGGTAGCGTGTGGCATCGTCGGCCGTGGTGTGATCGCCGAGGCGATAGCTCAGGCATTCGAGCAACACCGGGCCTTTGCCGTGGCGCGCCCGTTCGAGGGCCGCTTGCACGCGGTCATACACGGCGAGTATGTCATTGCCGTCGACCTGCTCGCCGTGGAACCCGGCGCCAATGGCTTTCTGCGCCAACGTGGGAGCGCCGCACTGAATGCGTCGCGGTACCGAGATCGCCCATTGGTTGTTGTTGACCATGAACACCACCGGCAACTGCCAAGCGCCAGCGACATTGAGGGCCTCGAGAAAATCACCTTTGCTGGTGCCGCCATCGCCGCAAGTGGTGACGGCGACCCGATGCTCGCCACGGATCTTGAATGCGCTGGCAACACCGCAGGCATGCAGGGCCTGGGTGGCGATCGGCACACAGATCGGGAAATCCTGCGCCACCGCCGGGTCGACAAAGTCGCTGCCACGCTCATCGCCGCCCCAATACAACAGGATTTCTTCCATGCGCACGCCACGCATCAGTTGCACGGCGGTGTCGCGGTAATACGGGATCAGCACGTCTTCGGCGTGCATCAGGCTGCCGACCGCAACGCCAATGGCTTCCTGGCCCAAAGTCGGCGCATAGGTGCCGATGCGCCCGGTGCGTTGCAGGGCGACCGCTTTCTGGTCAAAAAGGCGGGTCATGACCATCTGCCGATACAAGCGCGTCAACAGATTGAAGTCGTCGGCCCAGGGAGGGAGATCGCAGAGCACCTGGCCGTCAGGGGATAAAAAACGGGTGTAGGGCAGCTCAACCTTGTGAAGCATCACAGGGCTCCTGGCACGCGGGGTCGGCGTGCGATTATCAGGCCCGACGTTTGTGGCGCAGGGCTTGGGGAGCAAGTTGGCCGGATAAGCACTCACTCCTTCATCGGTTCAAAACTTTTCACCGGTACAGCATCACCGGTACAACACTTTCTCCGCCAACTCATCCGCGACCCTGGCCGGAGAACGTTTTTCCGCCTGGGCATGGGCGAAGACTTCGGTCAGCCGTGAACTGATTTTCGACAGGTGCGCGGTGATGGTCGTCAGCTCTTCCCCACGGTGTTTGAGCGACACGTAGATCAGCCCGCCGGCGTTGATCACGTAATCCGGCGCATACAGAATGCCCCGGCGTTCCAGCTGATCGGCGACTTCCAGATGGGTCAGTTGATTGTTTGCCGAACCTGCGACCGCCGAGCAGCGCAACTGCGTCACGCTGGTCCTGTTAAGCACACCGCCCAAGCCACAAGGCGCGAGAATGTCGCAAGGGGTGCTGAGCAGCGCTTCGTTGGCGATCGGATGAGCGCCCAACTGCTCCATGGCCAGTTGTACTTTGCCGTGATCGATGTCGCTGACCAGCAGCTCGGCGCCAGCCGCGTGCAGCTGTTCGGCCAGGGCATAACCAACATTGCCCAGGCCTTGAACGGCAATGCGCAGCCCTTCCAGATTATCGCTGCCCAAGCGGGCCATGGCGGTGCTGCGAATGCCGGCGAATACGCCCATGGCGGCATGCGGTGCTGGGTCCCCCGCAGCGGTGGTGCTGGTGACGAATTGCGTATGTTGGGCGATGCAGTCCATGTCCGCCACCGAGGTGCCGGCGTCGATGGCGGTGATGTAGCGACCGTCGAGCTGATTGATCCAGCGCCCGAACGCTTCGAATACAGCGGCGCGGTTTTCCACATGGGCCGGGCGAATAATCACCGCAACGCCACCGCCCTGAGCCAGGCCAGCCAGGGCCGCCTTGTAACTCATGCCTTGGGCGAGGCGCACGGCATCCTCGATCGCGGATTCATCGCTGGGGTAGGCAAGGTAACGACATCCGCCCAGGGCAGGTCCCAGGCGGCTGTTATGGATGGCAATCACCGCCTTCAACCCGGTGACCGGATCGACGCTCAGGTGCAGCGATTCAAGGCGAGTGCTTTGCATGAGAGCGAACATCGTAGGGCTCCCGAATCACTTCTTGTAGTCGCCAGTATAGGCTTGCGCACAAAAATTGCAGAAGCGCACAGGAATAAGCAGCGCCGCTTTAAAGGTTTTCGGACATAACCTGTTACGGCCTGTGTTCAGCACTGGACGAAAGCCTGCGACGGGGCTAAAACGAGGCATTCCCCGGAGATTTCGATGACCCCGCGCCAACGCTTTTTCGACTGTCTGCAACGATCACCGCCCGCGCTGTTCGAAGCGGCGCTGTGGATCGCCGCCGAACACGATAAAGAGCTGAATATTGAGACCGTGCTGGCGGACTTCAAGGATCTGCAACAGCAGGTCAGCTACGGGTTGCCGATGCTGCCGGTAAATGAGTTGGCGCAACCGTTGTTGCGGCGCATGAATGACCTGGGGTTCGCCCAGGACGACTTCACGCCCTTGCGCCCGCAAGTGGCATTGCTCCATAAAGTGCTGGAACGCCGGCGCGGCCAGCCGCTGGCGCTGGCCCTGATTGCACTGGAGCTGGCCAGAAGACTGGAGATTCCCATGGTCGGGGTCAACTTCCCCGGGCATTTCCTACTGCGGGTGCAAGGCGCCGATCACCTGCTCGACCCGTGCGGCGGGCGCCGGTTGTACCCCAACGATTGTCGTGAACTGCTGCAACGCCAGTACGGCCCGAACATACCGCTCAGCGCCGAGCATTTGCAGACTGCGGAACCTGCGCAGATGCTGCAACGGCTGTCACGCAACCTGCGTCAGTTGTACCTCACGAACGATGACTACATCGACGCCTTGATCGACGCCGAGCGCGTGCTGGAGCTGGGCAACGCCAACGCCTCCGACTACCTGGCCCGGGCCAGCCTCTATCAACGGCTGGACTGCCCGAATGCCGAGCGTTTTGACCTGGAACACGCGCTGCTGCTCTGCGACGACCCGATCCAGCGGATTCGCCTGACCGAACGGTTGGGGCACTTGCCGCCCAACGCCATCGTCCACTGATCCCACAGGGGTCAATGTGAAGCCATCAAGGGGTATCGGGCTGGTTGGCCGGATGCGCCTTGATGAACGCCGGATGCTGCGCCGCCAACGCCGCCACTCGACGAATTCGCGGATAAGCGTCCAGTGAAATATTGAACCGCTCGGCCGCATACAGCTGCGGGATCAAATAAACGTCCGCCAGCCCCGGTTGATCGCCGAAGCAATAACCGGCGTCACCGATCAATTGCTCCACCGTCGCCAACCCTTGGCTGATCCAGTGACCGATCCACTCGACCACTTGCGGCTCATCGTGCCCCAACTGCCGCAACTTATTGAGCACGCTGACGTTATGCAGCGGGTGAACGTCGCAGCCGATCACCGCCGCCACGCCACGCTCATGGGCGCGGGCGGCGAGGTCTTTGGACAGCAGCGGCACCTGTGGATAACGTTCCTCCAGGTACTCGATGATCGCCGGTGACTGAATCAGCAATTCACCTTCGTCAGTGCGCAAGGCCGGCACCCGGCCTTGCGGGTTGATGCCCAGATACGCCGGCTGGCGATGTTCGCCCCCCTGCGGCGCGATCAGGTTGATCGGCAGTGCCTGGTAATCCAGTCCCTTCAACGCCAGTGCAATGCGCACCCGGAAGGACGAGGTCGAACGGTAATAGGTATAGAGTTCCATGGGCCGATCCTCTTAGCGCGCCGGCAGTACTTTGCCGCGGCATTCACCGAAACCGATGGAAGCAAAACCCTCACGGCTGCAACGTGCCCGCAGGATGATTTCGTCGCCATCCTCGAGGAATTTACGCACCTCGCCCGAGGCCAGTTCGATCGGTTTTTTACCGCCCTCGGTGATTTCCAGCAGGCTGCCGAACTGACCGCTTTCAGGGCCGGACAACGTGCCCGAACCGAATAGGTCGCCGGCCTGCAACTGGCAGCCATTGACGCTGTGATGCGCCACCATTTGCGCAACGGTCCAGTACATGTGTTGGGTATTGCTGAGGGTCAGGCGATGGGCCGGCAGATTCTGTTCGCGCATCGACTCGGTCAGCAGCAGCACTTCGAGTTCGATGTCGAAGGCACCGGCGGCCTGATCACGTTTGTCGAACAGGTAAGGCAGCGGCTGCGGGTCGCCTTCAGGGCGCGCCGGCTGCGCACGACGGAACGGCTCCAGCGCTTCGGCCGTCACCACCCACGGCGAAATGCTGGTAATGAAACTCTTGGACAGGAACGGCCCCAGCGGCTGGTATTCCCAGGCCTGGATATCGCGCGCCGACCAGTCGTTGAGCAGGCAGAAACCGGCGATGTGATCGGCGGCGTCACCGATGGCAATCGAGTCGCCCATGGCATTGCCCGGGCCAATCCAGATACCCAATTCCAGTTCGTAATCCAGGCGTGCGCACGGGCCAAACGTCGGCTCGGTCTGGCCGGCCGGCAGGGTCTGGCCTTTCGGACGACGCACGTCGGTGCCGGACGGACGAATGGTCGAGGCGCGGCCGTGGTAACCAATCGGCACGTACTTGTAGTTCGGCAGCAACGGGTTGTCCGGGCGGAACAGTTTGCCGACATTCTGCGCGTGCTCGATGCCGACGTAGAAGTCGGTGTAGTCGTTGATCTTCGCCGGCAGGTGCATCTGGCAATCCGCCGCCAGCGGCAGCAGTTTTGCGCCTTGGGCTTCGATCTTGCCGTGCAGGGTGCTGCCTTCCTTGAACAACTCGATCAAGCGTTCACGCAGGGCGACGCGAGCCTCCCGACCCAGCTCGAAAAACGCATTCAGCTGGCCGCCACGGGTGGCTTCGACGGCGGTCCGCGCGGCACCGTCGTCGAACAGCCCGGCATCGAGTGCCGCTCCCAGATCAAAGATATGGTCGCCGATCGCCACGCCACTGCGCGGCGCGCCGCCCTTCACGCTGAACACGCCCAGCGGCAGGTTTTGCAGCGGGAAATCCGCGTGGCCGTTGGCGGAGGCAACCCAGCTACGAGTAATGGAAGTCTGAGTCATGGGTTATCTCCGGGTCGGGTCGAAAGTGGCGGGCAACGAGGCCCAGCAGGCGTCGTAATCGTTTTGCAGCTGTGGGCAATCCAGGGCGAACCGGCTCGGGCGCAGCACCTGGCTGGTCTCAAACATGAAAGCCATGGTGTTGTCGATTTTAGCCGGCGCCAGTTCAGCGTTGATCGCCTTGGTGCAGGTCTCGCCATCGGGGCCGTGAGCACTCATGCAGCTATGCAACGAGGCGCCGCCCGGCACGAAACCTTCGGCCTTGGCATCGTACTCGCCCTTGATCAGACCCATGTATTCGTTCATCAGGTTGCGGTGGAACCACGGCGGACGGAAGGTTTTCTCGGCCACCATCCAGCGTGGCGGGAAGATCACAAAGTCGAGGTTGGCCAGACCGTGCACGCTGGTCGGCGAGGTCAGGACGGTGAAAATCGACGGATCCGGATGATCGAAACTCACCGTGCCAATGGTGTTGAAGCGACGCAGGTCATATTTGTACGGCACGTTATTGCCGTGCCAGGCGACCACGTTCAGCGGCGAATGATCGAGCTCGCAGCCCCACAACTGGCCGAGGAATTTCTGCACCAGGGTGGTCGGTTGCTTGAGGTTTTCGTAATGCGCCACCGGGGTCAGGAAGTCGCGGGGGTTGGCCAGACCGTTGCTGCCGATCGGCCCCAGGTCCGGCAGGCGCAGTGGCGCACCGTGGTTTTCGGCCACGTAGCCCCGCGCTTGCGGGTCGAGCAGTTCGATGCGGAATTTCAGCCCGCGAGGCAGCACGGCGATTTCCAGCGGCTCCAGTTCCAGCACGCCCAGTTCGGTGGCGATGCGCAGGCGGCCCAGTTCCGGTACCAGCAGCAGTTCGCCGTCGGCGTTGAAGAACACCCGCTCCATGGAACGGTTGGCGCGGTAGTTATAGATGCTGATCCCGGCCGGTTTATCCGCGCCCGAATTGGCGACCATGCTCACCAGCCCGTCGATGAAATCGGTGGGCTCGGTCGGAATGTCCAAGGGGTTCCAGCGCAGGCGATTGGGGGTCACTTCACCCAACGGACCACCGGCCAGTTGCCGATCCAGTTTGACGAATGCCGGGTGATTGGCCGACGGCTGAATGCGGTACATCCAGGTCCGGCGTGCTTCGCTGCGGGCCATGGTGAACGCAGTGCCGGAGAACAGCTCGGTGTACAGGCCGTAAGGGGCTTTTTGCGGGGAGTTCTGGCCGACGGGCAGTGCGCCGGGCAACGCTTCGCTGCTGAATTCGTTGCCAAAGCCTGACTGATAAGCCAGCGCTGGCGCCGTTGAATCGAGGTTCATGGAGCCTCCTGAACGGGAGTAGGCAATGGCCAGTTGCTCTGCGATGAGGTCTTGGCACGCCCGGGTTATTTTTATCGTAATTCAATTACGCATAACGTAATTTGATTGGTATTGACCGTCAAGCTATAAAGACGCCCATTCGTCCCGGGATCACACCGCCTCCATGACCAGCGAAAGCAACGGTAAACAGAAAGTCCGCTCGGCCGAAGTCGGCACCGACATCCTCAAGGCCCTCGCCGAGCTGTCGCCCTCGACCTCGTTGTCGCGCTTGGCCGAACACGTGCAGATGCCGGCGAGCAAGGTTCACCGTTATCTACAGGCGTTGATCGCCAGCGGTTTTGCCGAGCAGAACGCGGCCACCAACCATTACGGCCTCGGTCGTGAAGCGCTTAGGGTCGGCCTGGCTGCCCTGAACAGTATGGACGTGCTGAAAGTCGCCGCCCTGCCCTTGGCCGAACTGCGCGACGATCTGAACGAAACCTGTTTTTTGGCGGTGTGGGGTAATCAGGGCGCGACGGTGGTGCACATCGAGCCGGCGGTGCGAGCGGTGACGGTGGTCACGCAATTGGGCTCGGTGTTGCCGTTGCTCAGTTCGTCGACAGGGCTGGTGTTCAGTGCCTACCTGCCACATCGGGAAACCGATGAATTGCGCGAACAGGAAATCACTGTCGATGCCCATCCCCTGGCCGACGAAAAAGCCTATGCCACCCTATGCGAACAGATCCGCGAACGCGGTTTGCATCATGTGCACGGTTTGCTGATGCCCGGCGTGGACGCGTTGTCGGCTCCGGTGTTCAACGCTGTCGGCCAGGTGGCGGCAGTGATGACTATCGTCGGCCCAACCTCGTTGTTCCACGCTGACGAAAACGGCCCGGCGGCACAGCGCTTGCTGGCGGCGACCCGGGCCGTGAGTTGGCGGATGGGGTATCAGCCACCCGCCCTGGCCGATTGATCGTTATCAGAAGCCGAACCCATACAAAGAAAACCCAACACTAACCGAGCATCCCCAACAACTTTGCCTGAGCAACCGCCTGAGTTCTTCGCTCCACCCCCAACTTCACATTAATTCTCCGCGCATGGGTTTTAACGGTGTGCAATGAAATAAATAGAAGATCGGCAATCTGTTGATTGGAATTACCCTGCGCCACTAACTTCAATACTTCTATTTCACGCAGACTCAATTGACTTTGTGGGAAGGTCTCCCCATTCAAAGGGGTTCCCGTTGTGGCAAGACGGATTGCGCCAAGTAATTCAGGCTGGCGTAGTTGCAAATCGCACAAGACTTGTTGGAGGTTGCAGCGCTCAACCAGGGCCAATCCGTCCTGCAACGACTGCTGAGCAGAAGGGTCGTCGATCAACCAGGCCACTTCGGCCATGACCAAATGCAACTGTGCTTGTAGTCGCGACATGCCTCGCTGTCGCGCCCATTGCAACTGGGCCTCGAGCCGGGCTAACGGCGCTTGGGCCAGTCCTAGATGAACCTCGGCCAGTATCAACAGGTATTCCAGAACCGGTATCAGCTCTAGTGTCGCTGGCGGTGCCTGCCGCACGGGGGAGCCATGATAATGACGGAGCACCCGACTCAAGGCTTCGCAGGCCAACTCGGGGCGCCCCTGCTGCAACCAGATATGGCTGCTGATTTGCAGCAGTACACCCCGATAAACCGTTTCGGGAATCTGCCGCTGCTGCATCAATCGTTCAGCGTCGCGCAGATGAACAAACGCCGCCGCATAATTTCGATGATTGGCCGCCAGTTGCGCCAGACCGAGAAACCCATACAGCACGCGCTTGTCATGGTTGTGCAAGCAATCGTCCAGCCCCGTCTGAAAGAGTTCGGCGGCGTGTTCGTCTGCCCCCAGACTCATGGCCAGCCGCCCACGACGCAACGCAATTCGTCCCAGCAAGGGAGCAGGTCGGTCCGAACGCTGACTGAGCAGTTCATTGATGTCACACAGCAGGCTTTCGGCCCGTAACGCCGCGCCCCGTTGCTCCAGCAACTGCGCATGATCGAGTTCCATCAAGCCCTCGAACACCAGCGAACCTTGCGCCCGCGCCAGGCACAAGGCCTCACGGTTATGGGCTTGTGCGACGTCGAGTTCGCCCCTTAACAACGCCTGTTGCGTCAGCCCCGACAAACACATCAACCGCGCCGTCCAACAGTCGGGATCGAGTGCGCTCAACGCGTCAAGAAAGTGCGCGCGAGAAGGCTCCATGCGCCCCTGCAAATGCAGTAGCCAACCCTGCAGGGACTGCCAGCGGGCAATCAATCGACGCTGAAGCACGGCCGAGGGTTGCGGCGTGAAATGCGCCAAACGAGCGATGCAGGTGGTCGCCTGTTCGAAACGTCCGGCGAACAACAAGGCGGCGGTAATCAATCCGACCAACTGCGGACTGCCCAGTGTCAGTTCCTCGCCTTGCTGCTCGTGCAAACGCAACAACAGCACCACCGTCTGCTCCTCGAACAACTGCTCGAAACTGAAGTGCTGCAACAGGCTGACCGCCACTTCGTATTCCTCGGCGAGCAATGCTTGTTCGAAGGCTGATTTCCAGTCCTGCTCGGCGCAGAACCACTGGCAAGCCCGCCGATGCCAGGAGCGTCCGGCCGGCCATTGCTCATCGCGCAGCAATTGGGTGAACGGGGTGAACACCTGCAGCCAGTCGGTGGAGTCGCGCCAGGGTTCGATAAAACAACCCAGTGCTTGCAAGGTCCTCAGGTACTGCGCGCCCTCCCCGGCCCCAAACAGGTGATCACACAGTCGGGCATTGAAGCGTGGCAAGTGGGCCAGCACGCGCCAGGCCTCGCTCAACTCAGGCGTCAGCGAGCTGAACAACTCGTGCTCCAGATAATCGAGCAAGGTGTCCGCCCGTCCCTGGAGGTTGTCCTGACGCGACCAGTCGCACTTCTGCAACAGCGCGATCCGCACACCGGCACACCAGCCGCCGGTGCGCTGGATGACCCGACTGGCCACCTTGTTGGCCTGATCCGGCACCCAGGGACGCAACAGCTGCTCCACTTCACCTGAAGTAAAAGCCAGCGAAGCGCTCTCGCATTCGTACAATTCATCATCAAGCAACAGCCGTGGCCAGTTGCATTGCGGCCGGCGACGAGTGCCGAGCCACCAGGTCAGCATCGGGCTGCCGATCGCCAACATGCGATCCAGCAACGAGTCCAGCTCCGGGTTCGGCAGACGGCAGTAGTCATCGAGGAACAGCCAAGTCGGCGTCTGCAATCGCGCCAGATTGCTCAGCAATTCGGTTTCACCCGACGAGGTTAACCCCAGCACCTGTGCCAGACGATGACGAAAATCGGCCGCGCTCGACACCACGCCAGACAAGGGCAGCCAATGCACCCCGCACTGGGATGGCGCCCGCAACAGGCACTCGGCGAGCAGCGCACTCTTGCCGCTGCCGGCGGGGGCGCAGAGTAATTTCACCCGGGCCGTTGAGGTCAGTAGCGGCTCGGTCAAGCGAGCCCGCGACAGGTGATGAGAGGACAGGCGGGGCAGGAATCCAGAACGGTCCAGACACGGGGTCATGGCGGTCATTGCAGCGTGCCTTTTTATAATTGTCCGACAACCCTAACCCTCTCCAACCCGCTTGTTGAGAGGTATTCAGCGCGCTGATTGGCGCCCATAAAAAAGGCGACCCACCGGTCGCCTTTTGTGATGCCAATGTATCAAAACCCTTACCGAACGCCCTCGGCGCGCAGAGCCGACGGTGTGTAATCGGCAGCCTTGGCGTCAAAGCCAAATATGAAACTGTGCTTCTCTTCGTTCTTCATTCCCAGGGCAATGTATCGGCCAGCGATGATGTCGTAGAGCGCCTCGAGGGTGTAGGCCGGAGTCTGGTGATCGTAGTAGTACTGGGCGTGACCTTCGGCCACTCGCCACAGTTGGCCGCGACCGTCGTAGTGGTCCACCAGCGCCACTTGCCAGCTGTCTTCGTCGAGGTACATGTGGCGTTTGGCGTAGATGTGCCGCTCACTCGGCTTGACCGTGCCGACCACTTCCCAGACCCGGTGCAACTCGTAGCGGGTCAGGTCCTGGTTGATGTGCCCGGCTTTCACCACGTCATCGTACTTGAGGCTCGGCGAATCTAGTTTGTAGCTGTTGTAGGGAATGTACATTTCCTTTTTGCCGATCAGTTTCCAGTCGTAGCGATCTGGCGCACCGGAGAACATGTCGAAGTTGTCCGAAGTCCGCAGGCCGTCAGCGGCGGTGCCCGGTCCGTCGTAGGCCACTTGCGGTGCACGACGCACACGACGTTGACCGGCGTTGTAGATCCACGCCAGTCGCGGCTCTTTCACCTGATCGAGGGTTTCGTGCACCAGCAATACGTTACCCGCCAGCCGCGCCGGCGCGGTCACCGACTGTTTGAAGAAGGTCAGCACGTTGGCGGCTTTGTCCGGGTCCAGGTCCTTCATCAGTTGCGGTACGGCGATCTCTTCCTCGAAGCGAATCGGCGTGTAGCTGCCGTTGGTCTGCGGGGTCACCTGGGTGATGATCCGTCGCAGATTACCACCGTGGTAACGGGTGATGTGGTTCCACAGCACCTCGACGCCATTCTTCGGAATCGGGAACGCGTAATAGCGATTGCCGGTGAAATTGGCCAGACCGTTACCGTCGTTGATGCTGGTCACGTTCAGCGCGCTGCGCTTGGCCGACTCGTAGATTTCCGGCGGCACGGCCACAGTACGATGGGTTGGGTAGACCGGAATCTTGTAGGTTTCCGGGTAGCGCTTGAACATCGCCACCTGACCGTCCGAAAGCTTGTCCTTGTACTTGTCGACCGTTGCGGCGGTGATGGTGAACAGCGGTTTTTCACTGGCGAACGGGTCAGCCAGGAAGCCTTTGCTGTCGACCGCGCCAGCGTTTTTCGGGATGCCACCGGTCCAGGCCGGGATCGAACCATCGGCGTTGCCGGCCTTCTCGGCGCCCAGCGGCGTGAGGGTGGTGCCGAGCTTATTAGCCTCTTCCGGCGAGACCGCAGCCATCACGTTGGCGGCCAACAGACTCAGTGCCAGGGCGCCGCATTGCAGAATCATCTTGCGCATTAACATCATCCTTCTCAGCCAGATCAGAAGTTCACGCCGAAGCTCAGCGCCAGGAAGTCGCGGTCGGTCAGGGTGTTGTAATTCCCGCCGAAAAAGTCGGTGTAACTCAAGCTTGCGGTATAGGTGTTGCGGTAGTCGGCATCGACACCGACGCTGACCGCTTTGGCGCCTTCGTTGAACAGCCCGTTGGGGCCGTAGCCGGCGACGTCATGGGACCAGGACAGGTTGGGTTTGAGGTTGATCCCGCCAATCACGTTGGCGTAATCGAGGATCGCCCGGGCGCGATAGCCCCAGGAGGTCGCGGTGACGAAGCCGTCGGTATCGCCACCGAAACCGTACTGGCCGTAGACCGAATCACGGCCGTAACGCAGCTTGCTTCGCGGCTCCAGACCACCGACATGGACCATCGCCGCCTCACCGACCAGGGTCAGCCGTTGGGCGCCCAGCACTTGATCGAAGAAGTGCGTCAGGGTGCTTTGCACCTGGGTCACTTCCTTGCGGCGGTAACCGGTATTGTCGGCGCCAGGCCGGGTCGCAACAGGCGATGCCGCGCCGCCGGCGATCGGGTTGAGCAACGCCAGGGTCAGGTCGTTGGTGTTGACCTGCACCGGAGCGTTAGGCCGGTAGCTGATTTCGCCGGTCCAGGCAGTGCCGGTGGGCAACGTGGTGGAGAAACTCGCACCGTACAGGCGAATGTCCTCCGGGTATTCGAGGTAGTACTGGCCGCGCCCGAGCATCACGCTTTGCGCCAGGCCCGAACCGCTGCCCGGGGCCAGACGGTTGGCAGTGCTGACCATGCCCGGCAGGCTGGCCAATGTGGACAGCCCGGCGGTGGTGGTGCCGACGGTCGGTGTGCGACTGTGGTAGTTCATGAAGTAGAGGCCATATTCGGTGTCGTCACCGAGCCAGCGCAAAGCCGCGCCCCACTGCCCCGAATCCCGTGCATCGCGGTCACCACCACGGGGCACGATCACGCCCTCACGGGTGACCTGGATAGGTTGGCCAAAGGCTGCCGCCAGCGGTGCCAGCGGAGCAATCGCCGGGCTGCCGACGGTGTAGTTATTGTTGCAACCGTCCGCCACCACGTCGTTACCGAAGAAGGTGCCACAGTTGTCGAGAACCGTCTGATCCCACTCCAGTTGGTAGAAACCTTCCACCGTGAGTTGATCGGTCAAGCCCTGGGAAGCGAACAGCATGTTGACCGGAATCAGGCCTTCCTTGATCTCCGCGCCGGGACGCCGGAACGCCGAAACGTCGACCGGGTTGATGCTGTTGATCGAGTTGCCGATGAAAGTGCTTTCACCCCAGCTGACCACCTGTTTACCGGCACGCACGGTGCCCGGCAGATCGGCGATGGAATAGTTGTGATAGACGAAGGCATCGAGAATCTGCGCGCCCGAAGACTTGGCGCCTTCCTTGCGACCGCTGTCGCTGATCTGCTTGAACTCGCGGTCTTCGTCTTTGAGCTCGAAGTCGTACCAGTACTTGCCACGGACGAACACGCCCGTGTCGCCGTACTTCAACTCGAGGTCGTGGATGCCCTTGAAGATCTTGGAGAAGGTTTCGCCTTTCTTGAAGTTCAGGCGTCCGTCATCACCGGTCGAGGATTGGCCGGTCCCGCCATTGACGGTACCCACCAGCGACTTGTCGGCATCGCGCATGCCCCAGCTCGCGCCGACGGACAACGAGGAATCGAACTGCCCCTCGATTTCGCCGATGTTGAATGAAACAGCCTGCGCCTGGGCACAGCAGCCCAAGGCCACCGCAGCGGCCAGCGCTTGCGGCTTGAAGATGGCGCGCATTGTTGTTTTTGTCATGCGTCTTCCCCGGTGAGTGACAGAAGACCCCACCCTACTGCCGCTCGCCGGGAGCGATAAGCGCACCAAGGAGGTATTCGCGATGTACCTCCAAAGGATGAAGGCCCGCATGAGGCGGGGTTTTGCGCGGGGTATGGATGGGCTGGATGGAGGGTTATCAGTGAAGTGCATGGGACATGATTGAAGTTGGATGTGTAACAGCTGGCGCAGCTAACGGCAGCTGTTACAAAAGGTCAGCCGAAGACTGTTGCCAAGACTGTAACAGTGCATGTCTGAAATCGCTATTTTTCCTTTGCGATCAATACCTTATTCTTGCCTGGCTTTCACGGAAACGGCCCGAAAGCACAAAGCAATGGGGATGATAGCCCCCCCATTGGCGACAGAATCCAGATGATTTGAAGCGTATTTTTCGACTCATCGCCCTGTGTTCACTGACGTTGATTTGTAGCTCCTGGATCCACGTCTTACTTTGGCCGCTGCGTTTGCAGCGGCCTTTTTTATGGGCGAAAGGTTTTCAGGCAGGGATGTAGTCGGGAGGAGATGACGGGGCTCAGGCAAGCCCCGCCAGATGTCGCGCAAATCAGCGTCAGAGGGAATGCTTCTGCAAGTTCTCCATCATTTCCTTCAGCGCCTCAATGTTGTCCTTCGGATGCGCCGCGCCTTCGAAATCGCAGATCTGCTGCCAATGCGCCGCCACATCCTCCGGCGAGAAACCGACCCGCGGATCGAACCCGGCACCCAGGCTGCGCTCCCAGCGCACCTTGCCCATCCAGCCACCACCGACCTCGAACAGACCCGACGTTTCCTGGCAATGCTCGCTGGCCAGGTACACCACCAACGGGCTGACCAGTTCCGGTTTGAGTTGCTCGAATACTTGCGGCGGGATCAGGCCTTCGGTCATGCGGGTGCCACCCGTGGGGGCGATGGCGTTGACCAGGATGTTGTTCTTGCGGCCCTCGATGGCCAGTGTGCGGGTCAGGCCGTATAGGCCGAGCTTGGCCATGCCGTAGTTGGACTGGCCGAAGTTGCCATAGATGCCCGAGGTCGACGCGGTGAAGATCACGCGGCCATAGTTTTGCTCACGCATGTGTGGCCAGGCGGCGCGAGTGACCTTGTAGGCGCCTTCGACGTGAACGCGGTAAACCAGGTCCCAATCGCTGTCGTCCATTTTGTGAAAGGTCTTGTCCCGCAGGATGCCGGCGTTGTTCACCACGACATCGATACGACCGAACGTATCGAGGGCGTGCTGGACTATTTTGTCACCGTCGGTGACGGAGTCATGGTTTGCCTCGGCAATGCCGCCCGCTTCACGAATTTCCGCTACCACCCGATCGGCCGCCGATGCATTGGCGCCTTCACCCTGAGCCGAGCCGCCGAGATCATTGACCAGCACTTTGGCGCCCTGTTTGGCGAACAGCAATGCGTGCGCTCGCCCCAAGCCGCCGCCCGCACCGGTGACAATCACGACTTTATCTTCGAAGCGCACAGACTCATTCATGGGGAACTCCAGCAGGCCAGGGGACAATGGGAGCGAGTGTCAGGCACGGGGCTGCCGGTCACAATGAACACGGGGGCGGCTGAATGGTGCGCGATAAGGCAGCGGGATAGTCAGGAACACGCCAACTTGAGCGGCGGTGAAATCAACTGATCGCGAAATTCCAGATAGTGCTTGAGCACCTGTGCCGGCGCTTCGATCTGTGGGTAATGGCCGATCTCGGACAGCAGGACAGTGTCCGGGGCGGGAATCAGTTGCCGATAGCGCGCCACCATGTGCGCACCGGAAACCGGGTCGACCTCACCATCGATAACGCGCAGCGGCACCTCGCCACGCTGCATGGCGCTGACCCAACGCTCACGCTGGACCCGCCGCTGCGGGATATAACCGATCAATTTATGCATGATCCGCTGCCCGTGATTGCTATCGACCAGGCTCCAGAAATCATCCAGCTCACTTTCGGTGGGGCGGGTCTGCGGACCGAAAATCTGCTTGAAATTCTTCACCAGAGCGTCACGGGTAAAAGCTAGCCCGATCATCCAGCCCAAGGGGCTTAGCAGGAGTTTTTGCATTAACACCGGGCGATGGGTTTCGGGAAACAACCCGCCATTGAGGAACACGCAACTGGCGATATGAGCGTGTGCTTCGTAATGCCGGGCCAAGAGTTCCTGGGCCACGCTGTCGCCATAATCGTGTGCCAACACGTGAACGGGTTGCTCGACGTTCAAGTGCGCCAATAACGCTTGTTGCAGATCGGCCTGCTCCAGCAGGCTGTAGTTGTGGTTCACCGGTTTGGCCGAATCGCCGAAGCCAAGCATGTCGCAGGCAATCACCCGATAGCGCTGCGCCAGCGGCTGCCACAGGTAATGCCAGTCCCAACTGGCGGTCGGGAAACCATGGATCAACAACAGCGGTTCGCCCTGCCCCGCTGCCCAATAGCGGATGGTCTGACCGCGGAAGACGAACGTCTGGCCGCGTTTACGCCAGACACACAGAGGAATTTCGGCGAGTGCCATTTAGAGTTTATAACCCGGGTCTTGTTTATCGAGTTTGCGCAGCAGCGCCGGCCAGGCCAGCGCGCCACCCATCCCTTGAGCACTTTTGGTGACGCCGGCGATCATCGCCTTAGCGCCCGCCAGAATCTGCGGTTCGATGGCGATCAGCTCCGCGCCACCGTTCTGCGCCAGCACCTGAATCTCGCAGGCGCGCTGAAAGGTAAACATCATCAGGAACGTGTCGGCGATGGTGCCGCCACAGGTCAGCAGACCGTGGTTGTGCAGCATCAGAAAATTGTTTTCACCCAGGTCGGCTTGCAGCCGCGCCTTCTCTTCATGGTTCAGTGCCACGCCTTCATAGGCGTGATAAGCCAGGCTGGACAGGACGAACAATGACTGCTGACTGATCGGCAAAATGCCCTGTTTCTGCGCCGATACCGCCACGCCCGCCGCCGTGTGGGTATGCAGTACACACACGACGTCATGCCGGACTTCATGCACCGCGCTGTGGATGGTGTAACCCGCCGGGTTGATCTCGTAGGGGCTGTCCATCAATTTGTTGCCGGCCTGATCGACCTTGACCAGGCTCGACGCGGTGATTTCATGGAACATCATCCCGAACGGGTTGATCAGGAAGTCTTCAGTGCCTGGCACCTTGGCTGAAATGTGCGTGAAGATCAGATCGTCCCAGCCGTGGAGGGCGACCAGGCGATAACAGGCCGCCAGGTCAACGCGGGTCTGCCATTCGGCGGCACTGACTTTATCCTGGAGACTGTGTGGCGACTGGATGGGGGTTACGCTCACGGCAAGGATCTCTTTTTATTGTTCTGGGTTCTTAATGTTCACTGACGTTACAGCAGTCTAGTCAGCCCCCGGAGATCGGCTAGTTGCATTGGCAGCCAGCTTGGTGGCCGAGCGAGTCAGTGCGTGGGGGAGCCTGGATCCATGTCAGAACACTGCCGCCAATAAAAGCCGGTCAGCCCCGCAGAGCGCTGACCAGATCCGCCAGCCAAGGCTCGGCGTCGGTTTCCGGCGTTACGGTTTCACTGGCGTCCAGACGCAACATCGGCAGCACTTCACGCACGCCCAGTTCGCCGAACAATTCACGCATTTGCTCACCGCCACCGCAGAACGTATCGCCGTAACTCGAGTCGCCCAACCCGATAACGGCACCCGGCAAGCCACGCCAGGCGGCGGGCAGTTGATCGCGAATCGTCGAATACAACGGTTGCAGGTTGTCCGGCAACTCACCCATGCCGGTGGTCGAAGTCACCGCCAGAAATGCTTCCGGGCCAAAGGCCTGGACATCGGCAAGTGTCGCGCGCGGGTTGTGCCAGGTTTCAAAACCGGCGGCGTTCAATAGACTTGCGGCGTGGCGGGCGACTTCTTCAGCCGTGCCGTACACCGAGCCGGAAAGGATGGCGACTTTCATCAATCTGATCCTGAAGCTGAGTAAAAGGCCAAGATATTAACAGCACAGCCCTCATTGATCTTTTAGAATGCAGCGTACCCATCAATACGCAAAGGACTCTGCGATGATCAATGCCTCACTGCTGCAAATGGTGATCGAGGCGTCCAACGACGGCATAGTGATTGCCGAAAAGGAAGGCGAACAGGACAACATCCTGATTTACGTAAACCCGGCGTTCGAACGCCTGACGGGCTATACGAGCGAAGAAATCCTCTATCAGGATTGCCGTTTTTTGCAGGCAGGAGACCGGGATCAGCCCGCCCTCGCATTGATTCGCCAGGCGTTGGGCAATGGCGGTTCCTGCCGGGAAATTCTCAGGAATTACCGCAAGGACGGCACCCCGTTCTGGAACGAACTGTCGCTTTCCACGGTAAAAAACCCGCACGACGGACAAACCTATTTTGTCGGGGTGCAGAAAGACGTCACGGTTCAGGTCAAGGCACAGCAGCGAGTCGCACAGCTGGAAGCGCAATTGGCCGAGGTACAGGCAGAACTTGCTGATCTCAAGTCGACGAACGGATCAAACCAATCTGCGAATTAGTGGTCATTTACTACAATCACCGATGACTTTGTAATTATTTCTTTCGAGCAAATCATGCAGCGCGACGCACTCCTGACCCAGGATGAGCTGGACTTTATCCAGACCATGCAACACAACCCGCAACTCAATGTGCGGGATGCGACGTCGAGTTTGCTGGTCAACGGCGGCTCGCAGATCCGTGATTTGCTCACACGCCTGGCCGCCCATGAGCAAGTCACCATCCAGGCCACTTTCGAAAATCAGCAAATGACCTTCCCGCTGCACCTGGTGGAAGATGAGTTTCACGCAATGCATCTACGCCTCGGTGTCCCCAGCATTTATGAAGACGGGCCAATGATTCGGCCATGGCGCCTGGCGCTCGAAGAGCCAGTGGCGCTGGAAAATGCCAAGGGGCAACCCGGCACGATGTGGGTGCACGAAATATCGTTCAAAGGGGTTTTGCTGGAAGTTCGCAACAAGACCAAGGCGCCAAAGCACTTCGCGCTGTGGTTCAGCCCGTCAGGCTATGAACGGATTGCGTTGCGCGGCACCCTGGAGCGTGAGACCGAGCAAGGTTTCTACGCCTACGAGTTGAGCCAGAGTGACAAGGACGAAACCGAGCGTCTGCGTCAGTACATCCTTCAGCAACATCGCCTGACCCATCCTGCTTTGCATATTTGAATCTCAGGTATCCAGGTTTCCCGCCAGGAACTGTTTCAGACGCTGGCGCATCACCCCCCCCTCGTTTCCAAGGCAACCGACCGACGACCCGGCCAGACTCTCTTGCGCCAGGTCGGACGCATCCCCGGCCAGAAACAGCTGACATTCCAGCCCCATGGCCAGACGGTTCAAACGTCGAGGCAGTTCGGCAGTCGGCGCGTGATTGGAAATCAACACCAGCGCCCTGGGCTTGATCTTCTCACAGACCAGGATCAACTCGTCGAAGGGCTGCCCGATCGCCAACAACTGAATAGCCGAATCGATGCTGCTCAGATAGAGCGCCGTGACCAACACTTCGAGTTCACGACAGTGGTCGGCCAAGGCGCAGACAATCACTCGTCGCGGCTGCATGACACGCACCAGCAGCAAGCGTTGCAATACTCGAGAACGCAGAAAGCCATCCAGAAAAAGCCACTCGCTGGTCTGACCGAACGCATCATGGCGCTGCAGCAATTGCTTCCAGATCGGAATCAGGATGTCCTGGAACACAACCGTCAGCGGATAACTGGAAAAAATCTGACCGTAGATGTGTTCCAGCTGAACTTCGTCAAAAACACTCACCGCCGCCTTGACCTGCTGCTGCCATTGGCCGTAGTCGGCTTGAACGAGCTCGTCGGGAATGATCCGCTCCAGCACCTGGAGCGGTTCGGTCTTGGCCAGTATCTTGCCAACCTTGCTGACCGCGACACCACGCTCGATCCAGCCAAGGATGCTGCGAACGCGCTCGATATCGATCATTGAATACAAACGGTGCCCGCTTTCGGTGCGGGTGGGCTGTATCAGCCCGTAGCGTCGCTCCCAGGCTCGAAGCGTAACCGGGTTGACCCCTGTCATGCGCGCGACCTCACGAATCGGGAACAGCTCTTCTCGAATCAGGGAGATACCAGAGGACAAGCCAGGCGTAACGTCGGTCAGCACAGGCATCTTTGGATTTACGTCCATGCAAAATATTGGATCCCATTCTAACTCTCCTGCCCCGGCAGTATTCAACACGCCGTTGATTTAATTAGCACTGACGTCCAAGACACAATCAGGAATAATCCTTGCTTGTCCCAAGACGCAGCCCACTACCCCGGCGCTGTGTCTGGCGAAGCTCTTATCCGGAGCGACGCGTTTGCCCTACGGAGATACACAATGTCTACTTCCCCCGTCACGCTGATGGTTGCGCGTCGCGTCGCCGATGGGCGTTATCAGGATCTGATGGCCTGGTTGCGCGAAGGCGAACAACTGGCCACCGACTTCCCCGGCTATCTCGGTTCTGGCGTGCTCGCCCCGCCGCCCGAGGATGACGAATTCCAGATTATTTTCCGCTTCGCCGACGAGCAGACCCTGCATGCCTGGGAGCATTCCGCCTCGCGTACTGCCTGGCTGGGACGCGGCAGCAATCTGTTTGCCCATCCTTCGGAACATCGGGTCAGTGGCATCGATGGCTGGTTCGGTGCGGTAGGGCAACGCCCGCCACGTTGGAAGCAGGCCGTGGCGATCTGGCTGGCGTTCTTTCCGGTGTCCCTGCTGTTCAACTTTGTGCTGGGACCGTTATTGGCCGAAACAGGATTACTGGCCCGGGTGTTCGTCAGCACCTTGAGCCTGACGCCGCTGATGGTCTATTTCTTCATTCCATTGTCGACCCATCTGTTGGCCGGCTGGCTGAACACCGCACCGCAACAACCGTTGCCCGCAACGCCTACTACCCAAAATCAGTAACGCTTGCAGGAGCGTAGGTGCACGACTCCCGTCGCTGGTATAGTTTTGCTCTAACCGCGACGCGAGCCGTTCATGACCTCTTCCGCAGCCCCCATCCTCATCACCGGTGCCGGCCAGCGTGTCGGTCTGCACTGCGCGCAGCGTTTGCTCGAAGACGGCCATCCGGTCATTTTCAGTTACCGCAGCGAACGCCCCGGCGTAAAGACCCTGCGCGACCTGGGAGCGACCGCGGTGTTCGCGGATTTTTCCAACGAGGCCGGAATTCTCGCGTTCATCGGCGAACTGAAAAACCACACCGACAGCCTGCGGGCGATAGTCCACAACGCCTCCGAATGGCTGGCCGAAACCCCGGGCGCCGAAGTCCAAGCCTTCACCCGCATGTTCAGCGTGCACATGCTGGCGCCCTACCTGATCAACCTGCACTGTGCCGATTTACTCAGACGCTCAAGCCCCGCCGACATCGTGCACATCAGCGATGACGTGACCCGCAAGGGCAGCAGCAAACACATCGGCTACTGCGCCAGTAAAGCCGGGCTCGACAGCCTGACCCTGTCCTTTGCCGCCAAGTACGCGCCAGACATCAAGGTCAACGGTATCGCGCCAGCCCTGCTACTGTTCAATCCCGACGACGACGCGGCGTACCGCGCCAGGGTCCTGGCCAAATCCGCACTGGGCATCGAGCCCGGCAGCGAAGTGATCTACCAGAGCCTGCGCTATTTGCTCGACAACCCTTATGTCACCGGCACGACCCTGACCGTCAATGGCGGACGGCACGTCAAATAAGCCGCCCCCGCGAGGATGTCCCCATGACGTTATCCCTGCCCCACAACACCCTGTCCCAGAGCTATCGCGAGATCCTCATCGGCCTCGGTGAAAACCCCGACCGCGAAGGGCTGCAAGACACCCCGTTGCGCGCCGCCAAGGCGATGCAATACCTGTGTCATGGTTACGAACAGAGTGTCGAAGAGATCGTCAACGGCGCACTGTTCGCCTCCGACAACGATGAAATGATCATTGTCGACAACATCGAGTTGTACTCGCTGTGTGAACATCACATGTTGCCCTTCATCGGCAAGGCGCATGTGGCTTATATTCCAACGGGCAAGGTGCTCGGCCTGTCGAAGATTGCACGGCTTGTGGATATGTTCGCCCGCCGCCTGCAAATCCAGGAGAACCTCACCCGGCAAATCGCCGAGGCCGTGCAGCAAGTGACCGATGCCGCCGGTGTCGCGGTGGTCATCGAAGCCCAGCACATGTGCATGATGATGCGCGGCGTCGAGAAACAGAATTCGACCATGAACACCTCGGTGATGCTCGGCGCCTTCCGCGAGTCGAGCAACACCCGCCAGGAGTTCCTGCAATTGATTGGACGGAGCAAGTAGCAATGCCACAACTTCAACCAGGAATGGCACGCATCCGGGTCAAGGACCTGTGTTTGCGAACTTTCATCGGGATCAACGAGGACGAGATCCTCAACAAGCAGGATGTGCTGATCAACCTGACCATCCTGTATGCCGCCCAGGACGCCGTGCGTGACAACGACATCGATCACGCGCTGAACTACCGCACCATCACCAAGGCGATCATTGCCCACGTGGAAGGCAATCGCTTTGCCCTGCTCGAGCGCCTGACCCAGGAGCTGCTGGACCTGATCATGGCCAACGAGTCGGTGCTGTATGCCGAAGTCGAAGTCGACAAGCCCCACGCCTTGCGCTTCGCCGAGTCGGTGTCGATTACCCTGGCCGCAAGCCGCTGACCGCGCCTGGCGCATTGCTCGCCAGGCTTTTATCATCCGCGCCACGAATTGATTGCACAGAGCCCATCATGAACGATCAACAACGCCTGGAACTTGAAGCCGCCGCCTTTCGCCGGCTGGTTGCCCACCTGGACAGCCGCAAGGACGTGCAGAACATCGACCTGATGAACCTCTCGGGTTTCTGCCGCAACTGCCTGTCCAAGTGGTACAAGGCCGCCGCCGACGAACGCCAGATCGACGTCAGCCTCGATGAAGCCCGCGAAGTGGTTTACGGCATGCCGTACGCCGAGTGGAAAGCCCAATACCAGAAAGAAGCCAGCGCCGACCAACAAGCGGCGTTCGCCAAAGGAAAACCCAATGAGTGATTTGAACACCCTGCGCGCCAGCCTCAAGAGTGGCGAACACGTTTTCGCCGATACCCTGGCGTTCATTGCCGCCGGTTATGACTACCAGCCCCAGGCTTTCAACAACGGTGGCGTGGAAAACGCAGCCGGGCAGAACGAAGGCTCGTGCAAGACCCTAGGCCTGGCGCTGCTGGAAGGTCTGAGCGATGAAGAAGCGCTGTTGGCGTTTGGCGAGCATTATCGTTCGGTGGTGGCCACGCCCGAAGGCAGCGACCACGGCAATATCCGGGCGTTGATTGCCCATGGCTTGCCGGGTGTGAAGTTCGCTCAGCAGCCACTGACTCGTCGCTAAACCTGTGGCGAGGGAGCTTGCTCCCTCGCCACGGATTATGCGTCGCCATCGATCGGCATCAGGGCACATCCCGACTTTTAAGATTGACCCGGCAACTTTATTTCGTTTGCCGGGCACCTCTGCTCGCGGCTTAGATAAAAAGAAGTATCCCTTCTTCAGAGTCAGCCATCCATGCGCAGCGAAACCATCAGTCAGTCGATTTCCATTGTTCACCCCATCAGTCTCAGCCACGGCAAAAATGCCGAAGTCTGGGGCACCGATGGCAAGCGCTACATCGACTTTGTCGGGGGAATCGGCGTACTGAACCTCGGCCATTGCCATCCGCGCATCGTCGAGGCTATTCGTGAACAAGCCACCCGCCTGACTCACTACGCGTTCAATGCGGCTCCCCATGTGCCTTACATCGAACTGATGGATCGCCTGGCTGCGTTTATTCCGGTGGATTACCCGGTCAGTGGCATGCTTACCAACAGCGGCGCGGAAGCGGCGGAAAACGCCCTGAAGATCGTCCGTGGCGCCACCGGCCGCACCGCGATCATTGCCTTTGACGGCGCCTTCCACGGCCGCACGCTGGCCACCCTCAACCTCAACGGCAAGGTCGCGCCTTACAAGCAGAAAGTCGGCGTGCTGCCGGGTCCGGTGTACCACCTGCCCTTCCCTAGCAAAGACAATGACGTGACCTGCGCCGAGGCACTGAAGGCGATGGATCGGCTGTTCAGCGTCGAGATCGACGTGAATGACGTGGCCTGTTTTATCGTCGAACCGGTGCAAGGCGAAGGCGGGTTTCTGGCGATGGATGTGGAATTCGCCCAGGCACTGCGGCGTTTCTGTGATGACAAAGGCATTTTGCTGATCGCCGATGAAATCCAGTCCGGCTTCGGCCGCACCGGCCAGCGGTTTGCGTTCTCGCGACTGGGCATTGAGCCGGACCTGATCCTGCTGGGCAAAAGCATTGCCGGCGGCGTGCCGCTGGGTGCGGTTGTCGGGCGCAAATCGCTAGTCGACAACTTGCCCAAGGGCGGATTGGGCGGCACCTACTCAGGCAATCCCATCGCCTGCGCCGCCGCGTTGGCGACCCTGGACGAAATGAGTGATGCACATCTGCACGCTTGGGGCTCGCAGCAGGAAGAAGCGATTGTCAGCCGCTACGAAGCCTGGCGGGCACGCGGACTGTCACCGTATCTAGGCCGTTTGACCGGCGTGGGTGCGATGCGCGGCATTGAGTTGATCAATGCCGACGGCACACCGGCTTCGGCGCAACTGACACAGTTGCTGGCCCTGGCGCGAGAGTCGGGCTTGCTGCTGATGCCCAGCGGCAAGTCGCGCCACATCATTCGGCTGCTCGCGCCATTGACCACTGAGGCCGCCGTGCTGGAGGAAGGGCTGGATATTCTTGAGGCGTGCCTTGCGAAATTGTCCTGAGGCAGAATCGTCTGCCCACAAAAAAACCGGCCAAGGCCGGTTTTTTGTTTACTACGGAATCAGAACGAAACGTTCTGCAGGCCGTCGAGGTAACGCTCAGTGTCCAGTGCCGCCATGCAGCCGGCGCCGGCCGAGGTGATGGCTTGACGATAAACGTGGTCGGCCACGTCACCGGCAGCAAAGATACCTTCGACGCTGGTGGCAGTGGCGTTGCCGTCACGGCCGCCCTGTACAACCAGGTAGCCGTCTTTCAACGTCAGCTGACCTTCGAACAACGACGTGTTCGGGGTGTGGCCGATGGCGATGAACACGCCGTCGACTTTGATTTCGTCGAAGCTGCCATCGTTGTTCTTCAGGCGAGCACCGGTCACGCCCATGTTGTCGCCCAACACTTCGTCCAGGGTCGCGTTCAGCTTCAGGATGATCTTGCCTTCGGCAACCCGGGCATTGAGCTTGTCGATCAGGATTTTCTCGGCGCGGAACGTTTCGCGACGGTGAATCAGGGTCACGGTGCTGGCGATGTTGGCCAGATACAGTGCTTCTTCGACAGCGGTATTACCGCCACCGACCACAGCCACTGGCTTGTTGCGATAGAAGAAACCGTCACAGGTCGCGCAGGCCGAAACGCCTTTGCCCATGAACGCTTCTTCCGACGGCAGGCCCAGGTAACGAGCGCTGGCACCGGTAGCGATGATCAGGGCGTCGCAGGTGTAAGTCGCGCTGTCGCCAATCAGGGTGTACGGCTTGGCAGCGAAGTCCACGGCATTGATGTGATCAAACACGATCTCGGTTTCAAAGCGCTCTGCGTGCTCTTTCATCCGTTCCATCAGCGCCGGGCCGGTCAGGCCGTGGACGTCGCCCGGCCAGTTGTCGACTTCGGTGGTGGTGGTCAGTTGACCGCCGGCTTGCATGCCGGTGATCAGCAGTGGCTTGAGGTTGGCACGGGCCGCATAGACAGCGGCGCTGTAACCGGCAGGGCCGGAACCGAGAATAATCACTCGCGAATGACGAACTTCAGACATGACCTGCTCCTGTTGACCGGCCCGAAACACTGGGCGCGGAACGCCGGATTGCCGGCGGGAATAAAAAAGGACCGTTGAAAGCACTTGGGGAAGGCTTGGGCTCGACAGTCCTGTAAAAGAATGGGTGCAGCGTATCGAGGGGGCGAAGATTAAGGAAATACGGTTTAACAATCCAGCTCATAGGCGGTCTCTATTCCGTTGCAGTGAATGTATAGACGCCTTTGTTACAGTTAATGTCGATGCCGCTACCGCGCTTTCGCACCTCAGGCAAAGCCGGTAAGGTCGGCGCGTTTCCCTCTTGTTCGGAGCACGTTATGCCCGCCCCCGTTCTGTCCGGCCCGCAATACCTGCGCGAAGGCCTCAATCTGGTCCTGAGCCCAAGTCTGCGTCTGTTCGTGTTGCTGCCGCTGGCGATCAACCTGGTGCTGTTCGTCGGATTGATCTATCTGGCCGGTCATCAGTTCAGCCTATGGGTCGATACGCTGATGCCGTCCCTGCCCGATTGGCTGAGCTTCCTCAGCTATATCCTCTGGCCGATATTCGTGGTGTTGGTGGTGTTGATGGTGTTCTTCACCTTCACAATGCTCGCCAACGTTATTGCCGCACCGTTCAACGGCTTCCTCGCGGAGAAAGTCGAAGTGGTGGTGCGCGGCACCGACGATTTCCCGACCTTCAGCTGGGGCGAACTGATCGCCATGATCCCCCGTACCCTGACCCGGGAAATGCGCAAGCTCGGCTACTTCCTGCCAAGGGCCATCGGGCTGTTCATCCTCTCCTTCATCCCGGTGGTGAACATCATTGCCGCACCGCTGTGGCTGCTGTTCGGGGTGTGGATGATGGCGATCCAATACATCGACTACCCGGCGGACAACCACAAGCTGGGCTGGAACGAGATGCTCGCCTGGCTGCGCAAGAAGCGCTGGCAGAGCATGAGCTTCGGCGGGATCGTTTATCTGGTGCTGCTGATTCCGGTGGTCAACATTCTGATGATGCCGGCTGCGGTGGCCGGGGCGACGCTGTTCTGGGTGCGTGAGCGTGGCGCGGAGAATCTGGTGGCAGAGCGCCGTTAATCGCGTCACATATCCATCATCCCACCGTCACAATGACGACATGGCCTCAGCCGACACTGAGGTCATGACGACAGCTCTGCATATCACTCTGATCACCGAAACCTTCCCCCCGGAAATCAACGGCGTGGCCAATACCCTTGGCCGCTTGTTCGACGGTTTGCGCGCGCGCGGGCATCAGGTCGAGTTGGTGCGGCCACGTCAGGGCGGCGACCCGCTGATGGGCAGCAATGATGAGTTGCTACTGTGTCGGGGCTGGCCGCTACCGGGTTATCCCGGCCTGCAATGGGGGCAGTCGTCGATGCACAAATTGCTGCGGCGCTGGAAGCGCCATCGCCCGGACGTGCTGTACATCGCCACCGAAGGACCGCTGGGGTTGTCGGCGTTACGCGCGGCACGGCGTTTGGGGATTTCGGTGGTCAGCGGCTTTCATACCAATTTTCAGCAGTATTCCAGCCAGTATGGGCTCGGGTTGCTGACGCGTTTGCTGACCCACTACCTGCGCTGGTTTCACAATCGCTCGACCCTGACCCTGGTGCCCAGCGCCAGCCAGCGACTGGAACTGGAGCGGCGCAGTTTCGAGCGCCTGGCGCTGCTCTCTCGAGGCGTCGACAGCCAGTTGTTCCATCCGGCCAGACGACTGAAATCACTGCGTGAGCAATGGGGACTGGCCGAGGATGACATCGCCTTCATCCACGTAGGACGTTTGGCCCAGGAGAAGAATCTTGGTCTGCTCAAGCGCAGTTTCGACACGCTGAAAACCACTTATCCACAGCGGAACATGAAATTGATTGTGGTCGGCGACGGTCCGCAACGATCGGCGCTGGAAAAGGAATTGCCCGAGGCGATTTTTTGCGGCTCACAACGCGGCGAAGCGCTGGCCAGTCACTATGCCTCGGGGGATGTGTTTCTGTTTCCGAGCCTGACCGAGACCTTCGGCAATGTGGTGCTTGAGGCATTGGCCTCAGGGCTGGGGGTGGTGGCGTACGATCAGGCTGCGGCGGCTCAGCATATTCGCCATGGCTACAACGGCGTATTGGCCATGCCCGGGGATGAGCAGGCGTTCTGCGATGCGGCACGCTGGCTGCTGGAGGAGCGCGAAACCTTGCGCTGCGTGCGGCTCAATGCCCGCCAGCATGCAAGCCGTCAGGGCTGGGCGGCGATTATCGAGCAGTTCGAGGGGCAGTTGCGGGGGGCTTGTGCGCAGGAACAAGTTCTATCCGATGCAGCGTTGTTGCCTTAAAAGCTTCGCGGGCAAGCCTCGCCCCTGTAGGAGCGAGGCTTGCCCGCGAAAAGGCCTTTTCAGTCGCCGTTTACACCAGCGTCATCAACGCATCACGGCTGAACGGCAGGATGTCCTGCTCACGACCGTCACGCACTTTCTGCGCCCAGTCCGGGTCCACCAACAACGCACGACCCACCGCCACCAGGTCGAACTCATCGTTATTCAAACGCTCCAGCAGTTTTTCCAGGCTGGCGGGCTGTGCGATCTTGTCGGTGTTGACCATGAATTGCAGGAACTCGCCATCCAGGCCGACGCTGCCAACGGTGATGGTCGGCTTGCCAGTGAGCTTGCGGGTCCAGCCGGCCAGGTTCAGTTCGGAACCGTCGAACTCCGGCTCCCAGAAACGGCGTGTCGAGCAGTGGAAAATATCCACGCCGGCGTCGGACAACGGCTTGAGAAATTCGCCCAACGCCTCTGACGTCTGCACCAGACGCGCAGTGTAGTCCTGCTGCTTCCACTGGGAGAAACGGAAGATGATCGGGAATCCCTCGCCGACTGCTGCGCGCACCGCCTGAATCAGTTCGATGGCGAAGCGCGAACGGTTGGCCAGGCTGCCACCGTATTCGTCGGTGCGCTGGTTGCTGCCTTCCCAGAAGAACTGGTCCACCAGATAACCATGGGCACCGTGGATTTCCACGCCGTCCATGCCGATGCTCTGGGCGTCTTTGGCGGCTTGGGCGAACGCAGCGATCACCTCCTGAATATCCTGCTGGGTCATGCCGTGAACCACGACCTGTCCGTCCTTCAGTTTTTCCGAAGGACCGTAACCCGGCACGCTGGCATCCGGCTCGGTGCCGATACGGCGCACGCTGCCCACATGCCACAGTTGCGGAACGATCTTGCCGCCCTCGGCATGCACTGCATCGACGACTTTTTTCCAGCCGGCCAGCGCAGCTTCACCGTAGAAGTGCGGCACGTTCGGGTAGCCGTTGGAGGCCTTGTGACCGACGGTGGTGCCTTCGGTGATGATCAGGCCAACTCCGGCGGCAGCGCGGCGACGGTAGTATTCGATCACTTTGGAGTTGGGCACGCCGCCCGGCGAAAACGAGCGGGTCATCGGTGCCATGACGACGCGGGTCGGCAGTTCGAGAGCGCCGAGGTGAAAAGGCTTGAACAGGGCTTTGACAGGCATTGGACGCTCCACGGAACATAGACTTTATGACGACGATAATATGGAGAGCGCCCTGCCTTGAACAGCACTATTGATTTTAGTGATTAAGGATTAGAAACGAAAAGATCGCAGCCTTCGGCAGCTTCTACAGAGGAATGTGAACACCTGTAGCTGCCGAAGGCTGCGATCTTTTGATCTTGATCTGCGCTTTTAACTCAGAGCTTTTTCAATCGCCTGGATAACAGAAGGATCATCCGGCGCCGTACGTGGCGAGAACCGCGCCAATACGCGACCGTCCTTGCCCAACAGGAATTTTTCGAAGTTCCAGGTGATGTCGCCCGGAAACTCCGCGCCCTCGCCCGCCAGCAGGCGGTACAGCTGATGACGTTCGTGACCGTTGACTTCCAGCTTGCTGGACAACGGAAAGGTCACGCCATAGTTGAGGCTGCAGAACGCCTGGATCTCCTGCTCGGTACCCGGTTCCTGCCCGGCAAACTGGTTGCACGGCAAGCCCAGCACGCTGAAACCCTTGCCCTTGTATTGCTGGTAGAGGTTTTCCAGAGCAGCGTACTGTGGGGTCAAGCCACATTTGGAGGCGACGTTGACCACCAGCACGACGTGCCCTTTGAAGGGCGCCAGAGGTAACTCCTGGCCATCCAAAGTTTTCAATGTAAGGTCGTGAAAAGCACTCATGACGGACTCCAGATTTCCCGTGTTCTTCTCGAAACAGCCACTTGGTCATGTCGCCAAGGACAGCCGCGGACTAAAAAGGCGCCCTCGGGCGCCTCTCCAGTTCTCGAAAGCTTAGCGCAGAAAATCAGTGGTGATGGCCACCTTCGCCATGGACGTGACCATGAGCGATTTCTTCCTGGCTGGCATCACGGATGGCAACGATCTTGACCTGGAAATTCAGGCGCTGACCGGCCAGCGGGTGGTTGCCGTCGACGGTGACATCGTCGCCGTCCAGATCGCGAATAGTGACGATCTGCATCTGGCCGTCCGGAGCGGAAGCGTGGAACTGCATGCCCACTTCCAGTTCGTCGACGCCTTCGAACATGCTGCGGCTCAGGGTGCTGACCAGTTCGGCAGCGTATTCGCCGTAGGCATCTTCAGGTTCTACGGCAACAGTCAGTTCGTCACCAACTGCTTTGCCTTCCAGCGCCTTTTCCAGGCCCGGAATGATGTTACCTGCGCCTTGCAGATAGACCAGCGGCGCGCCGCCGGCGGAGCTGTCGATGACCTCACCAGCGTCGTTGGTCAGGGTATAGTCGATGGAGACAGCCTTATTGGCGGCGATCAGCATGGGGCGAGACCTTTTGCATAAGAATGATGAATGTCCAAGTTTAGCGAAGCAATCGCCCGAAAGCGAACACAACCCGGACAAACGGGGTGCGATGAAAGCCTCGACCATTACAGGTTTCCATCAGGACGAGGACGGGCACTGGGTGGCCGAGCTGTCCTGCGGCCATACCCAACACCTGCGGCACCAGCCGCCGTGGCAATCCCGGGCCTGGGTGCTGGACCCTGTGCTGCGCAATGAAAAAATAGGCCAGCCCTTTGATTGCGGTTGGTGCGCACAAGGCTCGGTTAGCGATAACCTTGACCACTGAATATCGGTAGAACGCCAGCCATAGGCGTTCACCATTGCCATGCACCCTTAGAGAATCCGCATGCAAACTTTTTTTATCGCGCCCACCGATTTTGGTGTGGGTCTGACCTCCATCAGCCTCGGGCTGGTGCGTACCCTCGAGCGGGCCGGCCTCAAAGTCGGCTTTTTCAAACCGATTGCCCAACCGCACCCGGGCGACACCGGCCCTGAACGCTCCACCGAACTGGTGGCCCGCACCCACGGCTTGAAACCGCCTCAACCATTGGGCCTGGCCCATGTCGAGCGGATGCTCGGCGACGGTCAGCTGGACGAATTGCTCGAAGAAATCATCACCCTTTATCAGCAAGCCGCTGTCGGCAAGGACGTGCTGATCGTCGAAGGCATGGTCCCGACCCGCAGCGCCAGCTACGCCGCGCGGGTCAACTTGCACTTGGCCAAGAGCCTCGACGCCGACGTGATTCTGGTTTCGGCGCCGGAAAACGAAGTGCTGACCGAATTGTCCGGCCGGGTGGAATTGCAGGCGCAATTGTTCGGCGGGCCGAAAGACCCGAAAGTGCTGGGCGTGATCCTCAACAAGGTCAAGACCGACGAAAGCATGGACGTCTTCGCCTCGCGCCTGAGAGAGCACTCGCCGTTGCTGCGCAGTGGCGACTTCCGTCTGCTCGGCTGCATCCCGTTTCAACCGGAGCTGAACGCGCCGCGCACCCGTGACGTGGCCGAGCTGATGGGCGCTCAGGTGCTCAATGCCGGTGACTACGAAACCCGGCGCATGACCAAAATCATCATTTGCGCCCGTACCGTGCGCAACACCGTGGAGCTGCTCAAGCCCGGCGTGCTGGTGGTGACCCCCGGCGATCGCGACGACATCATCCTCGCGGTCAGCCTGGCGGCGATGAACGGTGTACCTCTGGCCGGCCTGCTGCTGACCAGCGACACCCTGCCCGACCCGCGCATCATGGAGCTGTGCCGTGGCGCCTTGCAGGCCGGCCTGCCGGTGTTGTCGGTGAGCACCGGTTCCTACGACACCGCCAACCAGTTGAACGGTTTGAACAAGGAAATCCCGATCGACGACCGCGAGCGTGCGGAGATCATCACCGATTTCGTCGCCAGCCACCTCGACGCCAACTGGCTGCACCAGCGCTGCGGCACACCACGGGAAATGCGCCTGTCGCCTGCAGTGTTCCGCTATCAACTGATCCAGCGTGCCCAGGCCGCCAACAAGCGCATCGTGTTGCCCGAGGGCAGCGAGCCGTTGACCGTCCAGGCCGCCGCGATCTGCCAGGCACGGGGCATCGCCCGTTGCGTGTTGCTGGCCAAGCCGGCAGACGTCGAGGCGGTCGCCCGCGCCCAAGGCATCGAGTTGCCACCGGGGCTGGAAATCCTCGACCCGGACCTGATCCGCGAGCGTTACGTCGAGCCGATGGTTGCGCTGCGCAAGACCAAAAGCCTCAACGCGCCGATGGCCGAGCAGCAACTGGAAGACACCGTGGTGATCGGCACCATGATGCTGGCGCTGGATGAAGTCGACGGGCTGGTGTCCGGTGTCATTCACTCCACCGCCAACACTATCCGCCCGGCCCTGCAACTGATCAAGACCGCGCCGGGTTGCACCCTGGTGTCGTCGGTGTTCTTCATGCTGTTCCCCGAAGAAGTGTTGGTCTACGGCGACTGCGTGATGAACCCGCACCCGAGCGCCAGCGAACTGGCCGAGATCGCCTTGCAAAGCGCCGATTCGGCAGCGGCATTCGGCATCACTCCGCGAGTGGCAATGATCAGCTACTCCAGCGGTGAATCGGCCAGCGGCGAAGAAGTCGAGAAGGTTCGCGAGGCCACGTTGCTCGCCCACGAACAGCAACACTCACTGCTGATCGACGGCCCGTTGCAGTACGACGCCGCCGCCAACGAAACCGTGGCCCGGCAACTGGCGCCGAACAGTCAGGTGGCCGGTCGCGCCACGGTGTTCGTGTTCCCCGACCTGAACACCGGCAACACCACCCACAAAGCCGTGCAACGCAGCGCCGACTGCGTCAGCCTCGGACCGATGCTGCAAGGCCTGCGCAAACCGGTGAACGACCTGCCGCGTGGCGCGCAAGTCGACGACATCGTGTACACCATCGCGTTGACCGCGATTCAAGCTGCCAACCGACCTATGGATGTTTAAATGCTGGATTTTCTACCTGCACCCGTGCGCGGCGTGATCGCCTCGCTGCTGTTGGCGCTGAATACGATTCTGCTCTGCTCGTTTCTGTTCTGTGTGGCGCTGTTCAAAGTGCTGCCGTTCGCCCTCACCCAACGTTTCGCGCGCTGGCTGATGAGTCATACCCACGAAGCGTGGATCAGTAACAACAAGGGCTGGATGAATCTGGTTTGCCGCACACGCTGGCACCTCAGCGGTTTGCAAGACCTCGACTATCGGCACTCCTATCTGATCACCAGCAACCACCAGAGCTGGGTCGACATCATGGTGTTGCAGTACGTGCTCAACCGTCGCATCCGCCCGCTGAAGTTCTTCCTCAAACAGGAACTGATCTGGGTACCGGTGATTGGCCTGGCGTGGTGGGCGTTGGGTTTTCCGTTCATGAAGCGTTACTCCAAGGCCTATCTGGAAAAGCATCCGGAGAAGAAAGGCAAAGACCTGGAAACCACCCGCAAGACCTGCGACAACTTCCGCAATAACCCGGTGGGGATTTTCAACTTCGTCGAAGGCACGCGCTTTACCAAGGGTAAGCACGCCCAGCAGAGTTCACCGTTCCGCTACCTGCTCAAGCCGAAAGCGGGCGGCATTGCATTCGTGCTGGATGCCATGGGCGACCAGCTGGAAGCCATCGTCAACGTGACCATCCACTACCCGGCGGGGCGTCCGGGTTACTGGGATTTGCTCTGCGGTAATGTGAAAGACGTGGTGGTGCACTTTCAGGAGCTGAAGATTCCGCCGCAGTTCGTCGGCAAGAACTATGACCAGGACGGGGTGTATCGCCTGGAGTTTCAGGGCTGGATCAATCAGCTGTGGCAGGACAAGGATGCGCTGCTGGGGCAGATGCACCGTGAGTATCCAGTGAATTCTTGAGGTGCTCGCGAAGGTGTCCTCCCGGACACAAAAAAGCCCGCAGACGATCGCTCATCTGCGGGCTTTTTGTTTTCAGCTAATGCTTAGATCGCGCCACGCTTGCGCAGCAGATCCAGCACTTGCTTGACGCTTTCTTCCAGCGACAGCGACTGGGTGTCGATCACCAGATCGGCATTCAGCGGCACGTCGTACGGGAAGGATTCGCCCGGGATGTTGTCGCCACCCGCCGCGTAGAGACCTTGCGGATCACGCTCGGCACAGACCGTCGGCGAGGCCTGGACGTAGACCGTCAGCAGACGCTCCTTGCCAATCAGGTCCTTGGCCTGCTCACGACCTTCGGCACTCGGGGCAACGAACGCCGCCAGTGTCAGCAGGCCGGCTTCGTTGAACTGACGCGCAACGTGCGCCGCACGACGCCAATTCTCGGTACGCCCGGCGCGGTCATGTGGCAGGCCTTTGTTCAGGTCATGGCGCAGGTTCTGGCCATCGAGTACGAATACCGCGCGACCCATGTCGAACAGCTTGCGTTCAACCGCATACGCCAGGGTGCTTTTGCCCGCGCCCGACAGGCCGCTGAACAACACGGTAGCCGGTTGCTGACCGAAGCGCTGGGCGCGTTCTTCGGTGGCTACATGGGCCAGTTTACCGTGGTGGGAGCTGCTGCCATGCGCCAGCGGCTGAGCAATGATCATGCCCGCCGCGACCGTGCCGTTGGTCAAACGGTCGATGACGATGAACGAACCAGTGGTGCGGTTGCTGTCGTAACCGTCCAGCGCAATGGCCGCGTCGAGGCTGATCTTGACCCGACCGATCTCGTTCAGCTGCAACGAGCTTGCCGGCCCTTCGGCCAAGGTGTTCACGTCCACGCGATTGACGATGCTGGTGATCGAGCCCGGCACGTAAGTCGTGGCGCGCTTGATGTCGTATTTCTTGCCCGGCAGCATCGGTTCTTCGGCCATCCACACCAGCATGGCGTCGAAGGCGTCGGTCACTTGCGGCTGGTTATCGGCGTGCACCAGCAGGTCGCCGCGGGAGATGTCGATCTCGTCTTCCATGGTCAGCGTCACCGCTTGACCAGGACCAGCATGCTCCAGCTCACCTTCGAAGGTGACAATGGATTTCACGCGGCTGCTCTTGCCCGATGGCAACACAACGACTTCGTCACCCTTGTGCACGATGCCGCTGGCCAGGGTGCCGGCGAAACCACGGAAGTTCAGGTTCGGACGGTTGACGTACTGCACCGGGAAACGCAGGTCGGTGTAGTTGCGGTCGCTGGCGATTTCGACGGTTTCGAGGATTTCCATCAGCGACTGGCCGGTGTACCACGGCGAGCGCTCGGACTTGTTCACCACGTTGTCGCCCTTGAGCGCGGACATCGGCACGAACGCCATGGTGCTCGGCTTGAACGCGATGCCTTCGGCGAACTTCAGGTAATCGGCCTTGATCGACTCAAATACGCTTTCGTCGAAGCCGTTGAGGTCCATCTTGTTGATAGCGACCACGATGTGCTTGATGCCCAGCAAAGAGGCGATAAAGCTGTGGCGACGGGTCTGGGTCTGCACGCCGTAACGGGCGTCGACCAGGATGATCGCCAAGTCACAGGTGGATGCACCGGTGGCCATGTTGCGGGTGTACTGCTCATGGCCGGGGGTATCGGCGATGATGAATTTGCGCTTGGCGGTAGAGAAATAGCGGTAGGCGACATCGATGGTGATGCCCTGCTCACGCTCGGCCTGCAAGCCGTCGACCAGCAACGCCAGGTCGATGTCTTCGCCGGTGGTGCCGACTTTTTTCGAGTCGCGGGTAATGGCTTCCAGATGATCTTCGTAGATCATTTTGGAGTCGTGCAGCAGGCGCCCGATCAGGGTGCTCTTGCCGTCGTCGACGTTGCCACAAGTCAGAAAGCGCAGCATTTCCTTGCGTTCATGCTGGCCCAGGTAGGCGAGGATGTCCTCGCTGATCAAATCAGATGCGTGCGACATGACAACCCCTTAGAAATAACCCTGACGTTTCTTTTCTTCCATGGAACCGGCGCCATCGTGATCGATGACTCGGCCCTGGCGTTCGGAAGTTCGCGTCAGGAGCATTTCCTGAATGATGTCGGTCAGGCTGGTGGCCTCGGACTCGACAGCACCGGTCAACGGGTAGTCGCCCAGTGTACGGAAACGGACCTTCTTCTTGACGATGCGCGCCTTGTCTTCGTCGCTCAGGTGATTGAGCAGGCGTTCATCGTCGATCATGATCCAGGTGCCGTTCATCTCGATGACATCACGCTCGGCAGCGAAGTACAGCGGCACGATCGGGATGCCTTCCAAGTAGATGTACTGCCAGATGTCCAGTTCGGTCCAGTTCGACAACGGGAATACGCGGATCGATTCGCCCTTGTTGACCTTGCCGTTGTAGACGTTCCACAGCTCCGGGCGCTGGTTTTTCGGGTCCCAGCGGTGCTTGCTGTCACGGAAGGAATACACGCGCTCTTTGGCACGGGACTTCTCTTCGTCACGACGGGCGCCACCGAATGCAGCGTCGAAGCCGTACTTGTCGAGGGCCTGTTTGAGGCCTTCGGTCTTCATGATGTCGGTGTGCTTGGCACTGCCGTGGGTCAGCGGGTTGATACCCTGCGCAACACCCTCGGGGTTGACATGTACCAGCAGGTCCAGGCCGAGCTCTTCGACCATGCGGTCGCGGAACGCGTACATTTCCTTGAACTTCCACTGGGTGTCGACGTGCATCACCGGAAACGGAAGTTTGCCCGGGAAGAATGCCTTGCGCGCAAGGTGCAGCATCACGGCGGAGTCTTTACCGACGGAGTACAGCATCACCGGGTTATCGAACTCGGCGGCGACCTCGCGGATGATGTGGATGCTTTCGGCCTCCAGCTGTTTCAGATGCGTCAGTTTGTCGACCATGGCTACTCACGAAAACGATCTTATGGACGGCCTGCGGGCCGTGTTCGAGCGGGGAATCCTAGCACAGCGCCCTCTTCTAATCAGGACGGCGGCTAGATCGAAAGGGTATATGAATATACCCCCTCGTTTGGGCTCCAGCCCTGTAGTCAAATCGGGTTCGGGCAATCGATGAAGATGTGCTCGAGGGCGAAACGTCGCGCCAGGTAATCACCCAAAGCCTGCACACCGTAACGCTCGGTGGCATGGTGGCCGGCGGCGATGAAACTGATGTCGTTTTCCCGGGCGCTGTGGAACGTCTGCTCGGAGGCCTCGCCGCTGAGGTACAGATCGACACCGGCCAACACCGCCTGGTCAATGTAACCCTGGCCGCCACCGGTGCACCAGCCGACCCGACGAATCATCTCGCTGCCTTCGATCAGTAACGGCTCTCGTCCCATGACTTCCTGTACCCGACGGGCAAAATCGCGGGGAGTCATCGGTTCGCTCAACGAGCCGACCAACCCGACGATTTTCAGGTTGTCCGGATCCAGTGGGCCTTCGACGGTAATGTCCAATTGCCGGGCAAGCTGTACGTTGTTGCCGACTTCAGGGTGCAGGTCCAGCGGCAAGTGATAGGACAGCAGGCTGATGTCGTGCTTGAGCAGGGTTTTCAACCGGCGCTGCTTCATGCCAGTGATGCACGGGTTCTCGCCTTTCCAGAAATAGCCGTGATGCACCAGCACCAGATCGGCCTGGGCCTCCACCGCGGCGTCCAGCAACGCCTGGCTGGCGGTGACACCGCTGACGATGCGCATTACTTGCGGCCGGCCTTCGACCTGCAAGCCGTTGGGGCAGTAATCGGCAATCTTCGCACTTGCCAGGTAACGGTCGGCTTCTTCGACCAGGGTGCTCAGGGCGACGGCCATAAAAGACTCCTAAATATCCCGTTCAGAGGCGCGCGCGGCCTCGTATAATGCGCGACATTATGGGCGGTCTCATACCGCCTGCAACCTCTCAGGACGTGCTTAATGCTCAAGGCGCTGCGTTTTTCCGGCTGGCCGCTGTTGGCCGGCGTGCTTGTCGCTCTACTGATTATTCAGCGTTACCCGCAGTGGGTCGGGCTGCCAAGCCTCGACGTCAATCTGCAACAAGCCCCGCAAACCCTTGGTGTGCAGCAGGGCCCGGTGTCCTATGCCGATGCGGTGACCACGGCTGCGCCGTCGGTGGTCAACCTTTACACCACCAAAGTGGTCAACAAACCCAGCCATCCGCTGTTTGAAGACCCGCAGTTCCGCCGCTTCTTCGGCGACAACTCGCCCAAGCAGAAGCGCATGGAGTCGAGCCTCGGTTCGGGCGTGATCATGAGCCCGGAAGGTTACCTGCTGACCAACAACCACGTGACCAGCGGTGCCGACCAGATCGTGGTGGCGCTCAAGGATGGTCGTGAAACCCTGGCCCGGGTCATCGGCAGCGACCCGGAAACCGACCTCGCGGTATTGAAGATAGACCTGAAAAACCTGCCGTCGATCACCGTCGGCCGTTCCGACAACCTGCGCATCGGCGACGTGGCCCTGGCCATCGGCAACCCGTTCGGCGTCGGCCAGACCGTGACCATGGGGATCATCAGCGCCACCGGGCGCAATCAGTTGGGCCTGAACAACTACGAAGACTTCATCCAGACCGACGCCGCGATCAACCCCGGCAACTCCGGCGGTGCACTGGTGGACGCCAACGGTAACCTGACCGGCATCAACACGGCGATCTTCTCCAAGTCCGGTGGCTCGCAAGGCATCGGCTTCGCGATCCCGGTTAAACTGGCGATGGAAGTGATGAAGTCGATCATCGAACACGGCCAGGTGATTCGCGGCTGGCTCGGTATCGAAGTGCAACCTTTGAGTCAGGAACTGGCGGAATCGTTTGGCTTGTCGGGACGCCCTGGAATTGTGGTCGCGGGGATTTTCCGTGACGGCCCGGCGCAGAAGGCCGGCCTGCAACTAGGCGACGTGATCCTCAGTATCGACGGTGAACCGGCTGGCGATGGTCGCAAGTCAATGAACCAGGTGGCGCGCATCAAACCGACCGACAAGGTCACGATTCAGGTGATGCGCAACGGTAAAGAACTCAAGCTCACCGCAGAAATCGGTCTGCGTCCGCCGCCGGCACCGATCCAGGAAAAAGAAGAAGAGTAAGCGGGGACCTGTGGGAACGAGCCGCACCGCTCGCTCCCACAGGAACAGTTTTGGTCTAGAGGTCGCCGAGGCCGTCGATCAGTGCCTGATTCTGCTCCGGCGCGCCAATCGAAATCCGCAGGAACTGGGCAATCCGCTCTTGCTTGAAGTGCCGAACGATCACGCCCTGCTCACGCAACTTCGCCGCCAGCCCTGCCGCATCGTGCTTCGGGTGACGGGCGAAAATGAAGTTCGCCGCCGACGGCAACACTTCAAACCCCTTCGCCTCCAGTTGCGCGATTACCTTCTCGCGACTCTCGATGACCAACCGGCAAGTCTTGTCGAAATACTCGCGATCCTCGAACGCCGCCGCAGCCCCCACAATCGCCAGACGATCCAGCGGGTAGGAGTTGAAGCTGTTCTTGATCCGCTCCAGCGCCTCGATCAGGTCCGGGTGCCCCACGGCCAGGCCAACCCGCAGGCCGGCCAGGGAACGGGACTTGGACAGGGTCTGCGTCACCAACAGGTTCGGATAACGGTCCACCAGCGTGATCGCCGTTTCCCCACCGAAGTCGATGTAAGCCTCATCCACCACGACCACCGAATCCGGGCTGGCCTTGAGAATCTGCTCGACAGCGTCCAGCGCCAGCAAGCAACCGGTCGGCGCATTCGGGTTCGGGAAGATGATCCCGCCGTTCGGCTTTGCATAGTCCGCCGGGTTGATCTGGAACTGTTCGTCCAGCGCAACCGCATCGAACGTGATGCCATACAACCCGCAGTAAACCGGGTAGAAGCTGTAGCTGATATCCGGGAACAGCAACGGTTTATCGTGTTGCAGCAAACCGTGAAAGATGTGCGCCAGGACTTCATCGGAACCGTTACCGAGGAACACCTGATTGCCCTGCACGCCGTAGTACTTGGCAACGGCTTGCTTGAGCAGGTCGCTGTTCGGGTCCGGGTACAGACGCAGGTTGTCGTTCAGTTCGGTTTGCATCGCCGCCAGGGCTTTTGGCGATGGACCGTACGGGTTTTCGTTGGTGTTGAGCTTCACCAGTTTGGCCAGTTTCGGCTGCTCGCCCGGCACATAAGGCACCAGATTCTTGACGAACGGGCTCCAGAATTTACTCATGTTCAGTTCCCCTGCTTGTCATCAAGAATGCGGTATTCAGCACTGCGGGCGTGAGCGCTCAGCGATTCGCCACGGGCCAGTACGGAGGCGGTCTTGCCCAGTTCGGAGGCACCCTGCTCGGAGCAGAAGATGATCGACGAACGTTTCTGGAAGTCGTAAACACCCAGCGGCGAGGAGAAGCGCGCAGTGCCGGAGGTCGGCAATACGTGGTTCGGACCTGCGCAGTAGTCGCCCAGGGCTTCGGAAGTGTGGCGGCCCATGAAGATCGCGCCGGCGTGACGGATCTGCGGCAGCCAGGCCTGCGGATCGGCGACCGACAGCTCCAGGTGCTCCGGGGCAATGCGGTTGGCCACTTCGATGGCCTGTTCCATGTCGCGAACCTTGATCAGCGCACCACGGCCATTGATCGAGGTTTCGATGATCTCGGCGCGTTCCATGGTTGGCAGCAGTTTGGCGATGCTTGCCGCGACCTTGTCGAGGAACTCGGCGTCCGGGCTGACCAGAATCGCCTGGGCGTCTTCGTCGTGCTCGGCCTGGGAGAACAGGTCCATGGCGATCCAGTCCGGATCGGTCTGGCCGTCGCACACCACCAGAATCTCCGACGGGCCGGCGATCATGTCGATGCCGACCTGGCCGAACACGTGGCGCTTGGCAGTGGCGACATAAATGTTGCCCGGGCCAACCACTTTGTCGACCTTCGGCACGCTTTCGGTGCCGTAAGCCAGCGCCGCAACCGCCTGCGCGCCGCCGATGGTGAACACCCGGTCGACGCCGGCGATGCAGGCTGCGGCCAGCACCAGTTCGTTGACTTCACCGCGCGGGGTCGGCACGACCATGACCACTTCGGTCACGCCCGCCACCTTGGCCGGAATCGCGTTCATCAACACCGAGGACGGGTAGGACGCCTTGCCACCCGGCACATACAGACCGGCGCGATCCAGTGGCGTGACCTTCTGGCCCAGCACCGTGCCATCGGCTTCGGTGTAGCTCCAGGAATCCTGTTTCTGCTTTTCGTGGTAGCTGCGCACACGGGTCGCGGCTTTTTCCAGGGCTTCGCGCTGAGGCACTGTGATGCGGGTCAATGCCAGTTCCAGGCGTTCGCGCGGCAGGATCAAGTCCGCCATGGACGCCACTTGCAGGCCATCGAACTTCTGGGTGAACTCGACCACCGCCGCATCGCCACGCTCGCGCACGGCCTTGATGATGTCCAGCACCCGCTGATTGACCGAGTCGTCAGACACACTTTCCCAGCTCAGCAGATGATCCAGATGATGTGCGAAATCCGGGTCAGCAGCGTTGAGTCGGCGAATTGCAGTCGGTGCGGTCATAGCGAGAGCCTCATAGGATTGGCAAAAACTCGGGCGCCCTAAGCTAGCCGTTGATCCGCTTGGGCACCCGAGAATTCTGGCTATGAGGCGGATAGACGGGCGCGACTCAAGGTCGCGCAGGTGAATCAGCCGCGGTGTCGAGACTCCACTGCCTTGCGCAGGGTGTCGATCAACGCCTGGATACGGGCATGCTGCATTTTCATCGACGCCTTGTTGACGATCAGACGGGAGCTGATGGCAGCGATAAAATCCTGTGGCTCCAGGCCATTGGCCCGCAGCGTGTTACCGGTGTCGACCACGTCGATGATCTTGTCCGCCAGACCGATCAGCGGCGCCAACTCCATCGAGCCGTAGAGCTTGATGATATCGACCTGACGACCCTGTTCGGCATAGTAGCGCTTGGCGACGTTGACGAACTTGGTGGCAATGCGCAGACGGCCCTTGGGCTCGACTGCGCCGACTTTACCGGCCGTCATCAATTTGCACTGGGCGATTTGCAGGTCCAGTGGTTCGTACAAACCCTGGCCGCCGTATTCCATCAGCACGTCTTTACCGGCGACGCCCAGATCGGCGGCACCATGCTCGACATAGGTCGGCACATCGGTGGCACGCACGATCAGCAAGCGCACATCGGCCTGGGTCGTGGGGATGATCAGCTTGCGGCTCTTGTCCGGATTCTCGGTCGGCACGATGCCCGCTTCAGCCAGAAGCGGCAGGGTGTCGTCAAGGATGCGGCCCTTGGACAGTGCGATAGTCAACATGGGAAACGTCAGTCCTTATCAAGGTACTCATGCCCGGTCGCAAACGGCGCCGGACACACATCGAGCCGGAAACCGGCTCGACTTCAACAAATCAACGGACGCGTCCCTGCGCCCATGCAGCAGAAACTAGCCCGGTACGCGGCGGATCTTGGCGCCGAGCATCTGCAGCTTCTCTTCGATGCACTCATAACCACGGTCGATGTGGTAAATGCGATCGATCAGGGTATCGCCTTCGGCGATCAGCGCCGAGATCACCAGGCTGGCCGAAGCACGCAGGTCGGTGGCCATGACTGGCGCGCCCTTGAGCTTTTCGATGCCGGTGACGATGGCGGTGTTGCCTTCAACCTGGATGTGCGCGCCCATGCGGTGCAGTTCGTAAACGTGCATGAAACGGTTTTCGAAGATCGTCTCGATCACGGCACCAGTGCCTTCGGCAATGGCGTTGAGGGAGATGAACTGCGCTTGCATATCGGTCGGGAACGCCGGGTATGGAGCGGTCCGCACGTTGACGGCTTTCGGCCGCTTGCCGTGCATGTTCAGCTCGATCCAGTCTTCACCGGTGGTGATTTCGGCGCCGGATTCGCGAAGTTTTTCCAGAACGGCTTCGAGGATGGTCGGATCGGTGTCCTTGACCTTCACACGCCCACCGGTGACCGCTGCCGCCACCAAATAGGTGCCGGTCTCGATACGGTCAGGCATCACTTTGTAAGTGGTCGTGTGCAGACGCTCGACGCCATCGATGGTGATGGTGTCGGTGCCGGCGCCGGAAACCTTCGCGCCCATAGCGTTCAGGAAGTTCGCCAGGTCGACGACTTCAGGCTCGCGAGCAGCGTTGGCCAGAACGCTGCGGCCCTTGGCCAGAGCGGCCGCCATCATGATGTTCTCGGTACCGGTCACGCTGACGGTGTCGAAGAAGAAGTGCGCACCGCGCAGGCCGCCTTCAGGAGCCTTGGCCTTGATGTAGCCGCCTTCAACGTCGATGACCGCGCCCATGGCTTCAAGACCACGGATGTGCAGGTCAACCGGACGCGAACCGATGGCGCAACCGCCAGGCAGTGCAACTTCGGCTTCACCGAAACGGGCAACCATCGGGCCCAGCACCAGGATCGAGGCGCGCATGGTTTTAACCAGTTCGTACGGCGCGATCAGGGTCTTGATGGTGCGTGGGTCGATTTCGACGCTGAGTTTCTCGTCGATCACAGGTTCAATGCCCATGCGACCGAACAGCTCGATCATGGTGGTGATGTCGTGCAGGTGCGGCAGGTTGGCCACGGTCACCGGGCCATCGCACAGCAAGGTGGCAGCCAGAATCGGCAAGGCAGAGTTCTTTGCCCCGGAGATGCGGATCTCGCCATCAAGACGAGCGCCACCAGTAATAATCAATTTATCCATAAGAATCTCGACGCCCTTGGGCTCAGGTGCGCTCGGCCCAGGCCGCGCTGCTGAAAAATTTCATAGTGACCGCATGGATGCTGCCATCGACAATCCACGGGTTCAAATGGGCATAGACCTGCTGCTGACGCTTCACCGGGCTCAACGCCGCCAGTTCATCGCTGATCACGTTCAGCTGGAAATTGCAGCCTTCGCCTTCAACTTCCACCTTCGTGTTTGGCAGCTTTCCTTCAAGGAAGCTCTTCACTTCTACGGCCTGCATGCTCAACCTCAATCGGCGCCCTGTGCGCGCGGGTCGGACATCATACAAAAAAGCCCCGCGCCTGCGAACCCCGCGAAGCAGGACTCTGACGGGGGGCTTCTTTATAGATGCGGTTCAGGGGTGCGCCAACAGCTCGGTCAATTCGCTGACCTGAGCGATTTTGCGCATGTCTTCGGGCATCGCGCGAATGCTCACGGCCTTGCCGGCCACCTGAGCATCGCGCATGAAGCACAGCAGCAGCGACAAGCCGACACTGCTGGACTTCTCCACTGCGGAGCAATCGACCACCAGCGCAGGCGCCTTGCTGGACTTGATCAGTACCTGCCCCTGCTTGCGCAAGTTCGGGCCGGTCCGGTAATCCAGCACACCGCTGAGCAGCAGCTCGCCGGTTTCGCTTATGCGAATGGCCGACTCACTCATTGGGCTTTCTTCTCAACAGCTTTTTCGGTGTTTTCCTTGGCTTTGGCGACTTCCCCGGCCCAACCATTGATGGTCTTGTCCAGGTCGTTGCCATTGCGCTGCATCGCATCAGCGAACTGATCGCGGAACAGCTTGCCGATGTTGATGCCGTTGATGATGACGTTACGCAGCTTCCATTCGCCGTTGATCTTTTCGAGTGTGTAAGACACAGGATAGATCGCGCCGCTGCTGCCTTTGACCGTCATGCCAACGCTGGTACGGTCTCCCGATTCATCCTTGGCAGGCTCAACAGTGATGCCCTGGTTGTTGTATTCGAGCAATGCGTTGCCATAAAACTGGAACAGGCCCTTTTTGAAGTTTTCTTCAAACGTCTTCATTTGCTCGGGCGTTGCTTTGCGCGAGTATTTGACGGTCATGATGCTTTTGGAAATGCCTTCGGCATCCACCACGGGGCCGACGATGGTGTTCAACGCCGTATAAAAGTCTTGTGGATCCTGCTTGTACTTCTCTTTATTGGCCGACAGGTCGGCGAGCATCCGGGTCGTGGTGTCCTGAACCAGATCGTGCGCCGACTGCGCCGCCAGGGCGTTAGCCATCAACGGCAAGGCCGCGAGCAATATCAACAGGCCACGTCGCAAGATAGAGATCATTGAAAAGCTCCTCATTTGGCGTCTTTGCTAACGGTATTGAGCAGAAATTTACCGATCAGGTCCTCGAGCACCAACGACGACTGCGTGTCGTGGATGGTTCCACCATCCTTGAGCAGGGCTTGTTCCCCACCCACGCTGATACCGATGTATTTCTCACCCAACAGGCCAGCGGTCAGGATAGATGCAGTGGAGTCAGTCGGCAGGTTATCTACGCGCTTTTCCAGTTGCATGGTCACCCGACCGGTGAAGCTGTCGCGATCCAGATCGATCGCCGTGACCTTGCCGATGGTCACACCGGCCATGGTCACTTTAGCTCTGACAGTCAAACCGGCGATATTATCGAAATATGCATAAAGTTTATAAGTATCGGTGGTTGCGCTCGGGGACAGGCCACTGACCCGCAACGCAAGCAACAGCAAAGCCAGGATGCCAGCCAGCAAGAAAAGGCCGACACCGATTTCCAGGGTGCGGTTTTGCATCAGAAATCTCCAAACATCAAGGCGGTCAGAATAAAGTCCAGGCCGAGTACCGCCAAAGAGGCGTACACCACGGTCTTGGTAGTGGCACGACTGATCCCCTCGGAAGTGGGCTCGCAGTCATACCCTTGGAATACGGCGATCCAGGTCACGACGAAGGCAAAAACGATGCTTTTGATAATGCCGTTCAGCACATCGTCGACAAACATCACGCTGTTTTGCATGTTCGACCAGTAGGAGCCCTCATAGACACCCAGCCAGTCGACGGCCACCCACGAACCACCCCAGATACCCACCACGCTGAAAATCATCGCCAGCACCGGCAGGGAAATGAAGCCGGCCCACAGGCGCGGAGCAATAATGTACTTGAGCGGGTCAACCCCGATCATTTCCAGACTGGACAGTTGCTCGGTGGATTTCATGTTGCCGATTTCGGCGGTCAGCGCCGAACCCGCACGCCCGGCGAACAGCAAGGCCGTGACGACGGGCCCCAGTTCACGCAGCAGCGTCAGCGCAACCATCTGCCCGACGGCCTGCTCCGAACCGTAGCTGGACAGGATGTTGAAGCCCTGTAGCGCCAGCACCATGCCGATGAACACCCCGGAGACCACGATGATCACCAGGGACATCACGCCAACCGAATGCAGTTGCTTGACCAGCAGGCCAAAACTGCCGCCGATGCCACCGCGACCGAGCAAGGCATGAAACAGGAACAGCGCCGAACGCCCGAACACCGCCAGCACATCGATGCCGGCGTGGCCGAAACGGCGCACTCTTTCTATTAATGAAATCTTGCGCATCAGCGCTTCCCCAGAAGATCTGCGCGGTAATCCGTCGCTGGAAAGTGGTATGCGACCGGGCCGTCGGGTTCGCCAGTCATGAACTGGCGAATCCGTGGCTCCTGCGAGTTCATCAACTCCTTGGGCGTGCCCTGCCCCAACACTTGCCCGTCACCCACCACAATGATGTAGTCGGCGATGCTCGCGGTCTCGGCCAGATCGTGGGAGACCACGATGCTGGTGATGCCCAGCGCATCGTTGAGCAAGCGGATCAGGCGCACCAGCACGCCCATGGCGATCGGGTCCTGGCCAACAAAAGGCTCGTCGTACATGAGAATTTGCGGGTCGAGGGCAATCGCCCGGGCCAGCGCGATTCGACGTTTCATGCCGCCAGACAATTCGTCAGGCATCAGGTCTAGGGCGCCACGCAAGCCCACGGCCTGCAATTTGAGCAGGACAATGTCGCGAATCATCTCTTCCGGCAGCGTGGTATGAACACGCAGCGGAAAGGCAACGTTCTCGAATACATCGAGATCGGTAAACAGCGCGCCGCTCTGAAACAGCACGCCCATGTGCTTGCGCGCATCGAACAAATCGCTGCGCGACAACGTTGGCAGGTTCTGGCCATTGACCCAGACTTCGCCGCTGGTGGGGCGCAATTGGGCCCCCATCAACCGCAACAGCGTGGTCTTGCCACACCCGGAAGGCCCCATGATGCCGGTGACCTTGCCGCGTGGTATGCGGATATCAATGTTATTGAAAATGCTGCGCGCACCGCGCTTGAAGGTCAGTCCCTTCAGCTCGACCGCGTAGGCGTTATCGGCACTCATCTAAACTCCTTGCGATGCAGCCTCTCACTCGGACGCCTGGCTTTCTGACGAAAGCACATACCTTCCCGGGCAGGCCGAACTGGCGGCGAACTATATCACTGCAATCACCAAGCGCCCAAGGCCCAAGCCGGGCACTATCAACAACATGAGCGCCTGGAATCATCTATTTAGAGGATTCGGCAACAAGGAATGACAAACCGCGACGAACTTACGTGAGGGTTTTGATCATTACCGTTATAATCGCCGCCTTTTCATCAGGCTATACGATTTCTGACATGAGCCAATCCAGCGACCTGATTCAATCTGCACAACGCACCATCCGTCTCGAACTGGAAGCCGTGCAAGGCTTGTTACCCCATATCGACGCAGATTTCGTACGCGCTTGCGAGATGATTCTGGCCAGCAAAGGCCGCGTAGTCGTGGTCGGCATGGGCAAATCGGGGCACATCGGCAACAAGATTGCCGCCACCCTGGCCAGCACCGGCACCACGGCGTTCTTCGTGCATCCAGCCGAAGCCAGCCACGGCGACATGGGCATGATCACGCGTGACGACATCATCCTGGCACTATCGAACTCCGGCTCCACCAATGAAATCGTTACCCTGCTGCCACTGATCAAGCGCCTGGGCATCAAATTGATCAGCGTCACCGGCAATCCCGACTCGGCGCTGGCCAAGGCCGCCGAGGTCAACCTCAACGTCCACGTCGAGCACGAAGCCTGCCCGCTGAACCTGGCGCCAACCTCATCGACCACCGCCGCTCTGGTGATGGGCGATGCCCTGGCGGTGGCGCTGCTGGAAGCCCGCGGCTTTACCGCTGAAGATTTCGCCTTTTCCCACCCAGGCGGCGCACTTGGCCGACGCCTGCTGTTGAAAGTGGAAAACGTCATGCACGCCGGACAGGAGCTGCCGCAGGTTAAGCGCGGCACCCTGCTCAAGGACGCATTGATGGAAATGACCCGCAAGGGCCTGGGCATGACCGTGGTTCTAGAGGCCGACGGTAAACTTGCCGGGATCTTCACCGACGGCGATCTGCGTCGCACCCTGGACCGCAGCATCGACATCCACAGCGCCACCATCGAGCAGGTCATGACCGCCCACGGCAAGACCGCACGTGCCGAGATGCTGGCTGCCGAGGCGTTGAAAATCATGGAAGACCACAAGATCAACGCATTGGTCGTGGTCGACAGCGAAGACCGCCCGGTCGGCGCCTTGAACATGCACGATTTGCTGCGCGCTGGAGTAATGTAATGAGCACGGACCTGCTGCAACGCGGCAAACAGATCAAACTGGCGGTATTCGACGTCGACGGCGTGCTGACCGACGGGCGCCTGTACTTCCTCGAAGACGGCAGCGAATTCAAGACCTTCAACACGCTCGACGGCCAAGGCATCAAGATGTTGATGGCAGCCGGCGTGCAGACCGCTATCATCAGCGGACGCAAGACCCCGGTGGTCGAACGACGGGCCAAAAACCTCGGCATTCCACACCTGTATCAGGGTCGCGAAGACAAACTGGTGGTGCTCGACGAGCTCCTTGCCCAACTCAACCTGAGCTATGAACAAGTGGCCTATCTCGGCGACGACCTGCCAGACCTGCCGGTGATTCGCCGCGTCGGCCTGGGCATGGCCGTGGCCAACGCCGCCAGCTTCGTGCGCGAACACGCCCACGGCATCACCCAGGCCCGTGGCGGCGAGGGTGCCGCGCGCGAATTCTGCGAATTGATCCTGCGCGCCCAGGGCCGCCTCGATGCGGCCAACGCCGCGTATCTGTGAGCCCATCATGCTGAGCAAAAAGATTCGCAACATCCTGATATTCGGTTGCATCGCGGCGCTATTCGCTGCGGTCGGCTACTGGAACATCAGCCCGGAACGCTTCCTCGACAAGCCAGTGGCGCATGTCGATGAAGCCATGATCGACTATTACGCCACCAACGCCCACAGCGTGCAGTACCTGCCGGACGGCAAATTGCAGTATGAAATGACGTCCGACAAGGTCGAACACCTGAAAGCGACGGAAGTGACGTTGCTGTCCAACCCTGACCTGAACATGTTTCGCGGCACCGAATTTCCCTGGCACGTCCAGAGCGAACGCGGCGAAGTCAACCCGGACGGCACCCAGGTCGAGCTGATCGACTCGGTACGTATCACGCGTTTCGACGAAAAAAACCGTAAAACCCTGATTACCACCACCCGTATGACAGTGTTCCCGCAGCAGCAATATGCGCAGACCGATCAACCCGTTAGAATCGACGGCGCCGGCGGTGTATCGACAGGCAACGGAATGAAAGCGTACTTGAAAGAAAGCAGGATACACCTGCTATCGAACGTAAGAGGACAGTATGAGGCTCGTTAAAACCCTCCCTATTTTGCTCAGTCTGAGCGCAGCACTGGGAAGCGTGAGCGCCTGGGCTCTGCCGACCGATCAAGCGCAGCCTATCCGCATTCAGGCCGACGACGCCCAACTGGACGACAAGAACGGTGTTGCCACCTATAAAGGTGATGTGATCATCACTCAGGGCTCGATGAAGGTCACCGGCAACACCGTGACCATCACTCGCACCCCGACTGGCGACATCGACGTGGTGACCTCGGTGGGCAACCTGGCGTACTTCGAGCAATTGCAAACAGCTGGCGACACCAAGCCTGTTCAGGGTTGGGGCGTGACCATCCAATATCACGCCGCGCAAAACCGCGTCGTACTGATCGACAAGGCCAAAGTTGTCGACAAGGACAACAACGTCACCCAGGGCGAAAAAATCGTCTATGACACGGTGAAAAAATTGGCCAGCGCCGGTCGCGCCACGGGCAGCAAGGTCACCGAGGCACGTCCGCGTATCGACATGGTGATCCAGCCGAAGAAGAAAACCGACGAGAAAACCCAGTAATGGCAACTCTGAAAGCTCAGCACCTGGCCAAGAGCTACAAGAGCCGCCAGGTCGTGCGCGACGTCAGCCTGTCCATCGACAGCGGCCAGATCGTCGGCCTGCTTGGCCCCAACGGCGCCGGCAAAACCACCTGTTTCTACATGATCGTGGGCCTGGTACAGGCCGATCAGGGGCGCGTACTGATCGATGACCTGGACGTCAGCCACCAGCCGATGCATGGTCGCGCGAAGGCCGGTATCGGCTATCTTCCGCAAGAAGCGTCGATCTTCCGCAAGCTGTCGGTGACCGACAACATCATGGCCATCCTCGAAACCCGTAAGGAGCTCGACAAGGCCGGTCGCCGCAAAGAGCTGGAAAGCCTACTGCAGGAATTTCACATCCACCACATTCGTGACAGCCTTGGCATGAGCCTGTCCGGTGGTGAACGCCGTCGGGTGGAAATCGCCCGGGCACTGGCCACCAACCCGAAATTCATCCTCCTCGACGAACCCTTCGCCGGCGTGGACCCAATCTCGGTGGGCGACATCAAGCAGATCATCCATCACCTCAAAGCCAAAGGCATTGGCGTGCTGATCACTGACCATAACGTCCGTGAAACCCTGGACATCTGCGAAACCGCCTACATCGTCAACGATGGCCAGCTGATCGCTGAAGGCGACTCCGCCACCATCCTGGCCAACGAACTGGTCAAGGAAGTGTATCTGGGCCATGAGTTCCGCCTGTAAGCGCTGAGGTGCCTGGCCAGTCGCCTCGGCGCTCATCTCAATAAAAAATCAATAGTTTTTTATTGTTACAGCGCTCTAGGCAAACACTTCAGTTTCAGGCATATAATTTGCTTATGTTTGGCGCTTCGGCGCCCTGTAGTGGATGGCGCATGTGCGCCGGCGAATAAGGTGTTAAGCCCCTGCCATGAAACCATCGCTAGTCTTGAGAATGGGCCAGCAGCTGACGATGACACCGCAGCTGCAACAGGCCATCCGCCTGCTCCAATTGTCGACCCTGGACCTGCAACAGGAAATCCAGGAGGCCCTGGAGTCCAATCCGATGCTCGAACGCCAGGAAGAAGGCGACGACTTCGATAACGCCGACCCCTTGGCCGACAAAGCCGAACAGCAACCCAACGCCGACATTCAGGAACCCTCCTACCAGGAAACCGCCCCGACGGTGGATAACCTTGAGGAAGGCGACTGGAACGAGCGCATTCCCAACGAATTGCCTGTCGATACCGCCTGGGAAGACGTCTACCAGACCAGCGCCAGCAGCCTGCCGAGCAACGATGACGACGAGTGGGATTTCACCACCCGTACTTCGGCCGGTGAAAGCCTGCAAAGCCATTTGCTCTGGCAACTGAACCTGGCACCGATGTCCGACACCGATCGCCTGATCGCCGTGACCCTGATCGACTGCATCAACAATCAGGGCTATCTGGACGAAACCCTCGAGGAAATCCTCGAGGCCTTCGATCCGGAACTGGACATCGAACTGGACGAAATCGAAGCCGTCCTGCACCGCATCCAGCAATTCGAGCCCGCCGGTATCGGCGCCCGCAATCTCGGTGAATGCCTGCTGCTGCAACTGCGTCAACTGCCCGCCAAGACCCCTTGGCTGACCGAGGCCAAGCGCCTGGTCACCGATTACATCGACCTGCTCGGCAGCCGCGACTACAGCCAGCTGATGCGCCGCATGAAGCTCAAGGAAGATGAACTGCGCCAGGTGATCGAACTGGTCCAGAGCCTCAACCCGCGCCCGGGTTCGCAAATCGAGTCCACCGAAGCCGAATACGTCGTTCCTGACGTGATCGTGCGCAAGGACAACGAGCGCTGGCTGGTGGAGCTGAACCAGGAGTCGGTGCCACGCCTGCGGGTCAACGCCCAATATGCCGGCTTCGTACGCCGCGCCGATACCAGCGCTGACAACACCTTCATGCGAAATCAGCTGCAGGAGGCTCGCTGGTTCATCAAGAGCCTGCAAAGCCGCAACGAAACGCTGATGAAAGTGGCCACCCAGATCGTCGAGCATCAACGCGGCTTCCTGGAGTACGGCGACGAGGCCATGAAACCGTTGGTGCTGCATGACATCGCCGAAGCGGTGGGCATGCACGAATCGACGATTTCACGGGTGACCACGCAAAAATTCATGCATACCCCACGGGGCATCTATGAACTGAAATACTTTTTTTCCAGCCACGTCAGCACCTCCGAAGGCGGTGAATGCTCGTCCACGGCGATCCGCGCGATCATCAAAAAACTGGTTGCCGCGGAAAATCAGAAAAAGCCGTTGAGTGACAGCAAGATCGCTGGTTTACTGGAGGCACAAGGCATTCAGGTGGCTCGCCGCACCGTCGCCAAGTACCGCGAATCCCTAGGAATCGCGCCTTCGAGCGAACGAAAGCGGTTGATGTAGAGCCACGCCACAGCGTTCCAGTGGTAGATCATCGGATCTACCGCTTTATGCACTGGCAACGAAGGAGAAGCTGTATGCAAGTCAACATCAGTGGACACCAACTGGAAGTGACCGAACCTCTTCGCACCTACATCGGCGAAAAACTCGAACGATTAGAGAGGCATTTCGACAAGATCACCAACGTGCAGGTCACGATGACGGTCGAGAAGCTCAAGCAGAAAATCGAAGCCACGCTGCATATTCCCGGCAATGAGGTGGTCGCTAACGCGGAACATACCGATATGTACGCAGCGATCGACGCACTGACCGACAAGCTGGATAAACAACTCAAAAAGCATAAGGAAAAGACCCAGAGCCTCCTCCAGGGCGCGACCGGTCGTTAACACTCCCAACCCATGATCCGACTTGAAAGCATCCTGACCCCCGGCCGTTCCCTGGTGAACGTGCCGGGCGGCAGTAAAAAGAAAGCCCTCGAGCAAATTGCCAACCTCATCCATCGCGAAGTGCCGGATCTGGCCATGCAGGATGTCTTCGAGAGTCTGGTCGCCCGTGAAAAACTCGGTTCCACCGGATTTGGCAACGGTATCGCCATCCCCCACTGCCGTCTCAAGGGCTGCGGATCGCCCATCAGTGCCTTGATGCACCTGGATGCACCCATCGATTTCGACGCCATCGACGGTGCCCCGGTTGACCTGCTGTTTGTACTCCTGGTCCCGGAAGCCGCCACCGATGCGCACCTGGAGCTGCTGCGCCAGATCGCCAGCATGCTTGATCGCAAGGAAGTGCGTGAAAAACTGCGCAGCGCCCCGAGCAACGAAGCCTTGTATCAGGTTGTCCTGGACGAGCAAAACGGTCACTAATCATGCGCCTGATCATCGTCAGCGGCCGCTCCGGCTCAGGTAAAAGCACTGCCCTCGATGTTCTCGAGGACAACGGTTACTACTGCATCGACAACCTGCCTGCCGGCCTGCTGCCGGAACTGGCCGAACGTGCGCTGATTCATACCGAACTGGCACAACCGCTGGTGGCCGTGTCCATCGATGCACGCAACTTGCCGAGCCACCTGTCACGGTTTCCCGAATTGCTGGAAGAAGTCCGCAGCCGGCATATCCAGTGCGATGTGCTGTATCTGGACGCCGATGAAGAGACCCTGCTCAAACGTTTTTCGGAAACCCGCCGTCGTCACCCGCTGAGCAGCGCCAATCGCTCGCTGGCGGAAGCGATAGAGGACGAAACCAATCTGCTGGGGCCGATCGCCGATCTGGCCGACCTCAAGGTCAACACCACCAATCTGAACCTGTATCAGCTGCGCGACACCATCAAGCTGCGCCTGCTGAATCAGCCGGAGCCCGGCACTGCGTTTCTGGTGGAGTCTTTCGGGTTCAAGCGTGGCATGCCGGTGGACGCCGATCTGGTGTTCGACGTGCGCTGCCTGCCTAACCCTTACTGGAAACCGGAGCTGCGGGCACAGTCCGGGCTCGATCAACCGGTGGCCGACTACCTGGCGGCGCAGCCGGATGTCGAAGAGATGTTCCAGGACATTTCCTCCTACCTGCTCAAGTGGCTGCCCCGCTTTGCCGCCAGCAACCGCGCCTATGTCACTATTGCCATTGGCTGCACCGGCGGGCATCACCGCTCTGTCTACCTGACCGAACGTCTGGGCCAGGTCCTGCAACAATCCCTGAAGAACGTCCAGGTTCGCCACCGCGACCTCAGCTAAAGGATTCACATCGCGATGCCTGCTCTGGAAATCGAAATCATCAACAAGCTGGGCCTGCATGCCCGCGCGTCTGCAAAATTCGTTGGCGTCGCCGGGCAGTTCCCTTGCCAGATCAGGGCTGGCCGTACGCCGGAAACGATGGTCGATGGCAAAAGCATCATGGCCATGATGATGCTCGCGGCCGGCAAGGGCACCAAAATCCACCTGAAAACCGAAGGTGAACAAGAGCAGGAAGCTATGGATGCACTGGTGGCGCTGATCAACAACTTCTTCGACGAAGGCGAATAAAGATCAATGGATTTCGGCTTTCGGTTGCGCCCACAGATGCGTAGGCACTGACGAAGCTGCGATATTTTGATCCAAAAAAAAAAAAGCGCCACCCGATCGGGTGGCGCTTTTTTTGTGCAGCAACCGCAGCTTAACTACCTGCCACCGTCATCCGCTCGATCAACACCGAACCTGTGCGAATGTTGCTGCGCAATTCTAGGTCATTACCGACCGCAATGATCTGCTTGAACATGTCGCGCATGTTGCCGGCAATAGTCACTTCCTGGACCGCGAACTGGATTTCGCCGTTCTCGACCCAGAAACCCGCTGCGCCACGGGAGTAATCGCCAGTGACCATGTTCAGGCCCTGCCCCATCAATTCAGTGACCAGTAGGCCACGACCCATGCGGCGCAACAGGGCCGCCTGATCTTCGTCGCCATGGGTGACGAACAGGTTGTGCACGCCGCCGGCATTGGCGGTGCTCGGCATACCCAGCTTGCGGCCGGAATAGGTGCCCAGCACGTAGGACACCAGCTCGCCGTTTTCCACGAACGGCTTGGCGTAGGTCGCCAGGCCATCGCCGTCGAAGGCAGAGCTGCCCAAAGCGCGCATCAAGTGCGGACGCTCATCGATGGTCAGCCATTCCGGGAACAGTTTCTGCCCCAGCGTGCCTTCGAGGAACGAAGACTTGCGATATAGACTGCCGCCGGAAATCGCCGAGAGGAAACTGCCGAACAAACCGCCGGCCAGTTCCGCAGAAAACAGCACCGGCACTTCGCAGGTCGGTACCGGGCGTGCGCCCAAGCGGCTCGCCGCCCGTTGCGCGGCACGCTGGCCGATGCTCTCCGGGCTGGCCAACAAATTGCCCTGCCGGTTCACGTCGTACCAGTAATCACGCTGCATCTGGCCATCGGCCTCGGCGATCATCACGCAGCTGAGGCTGTGACGGGTCGAGGCGTAACCGCCGATAAAACCGTGGCTGTTGCCGTACACACGGCAACCCTGATGAGTGCTGAGGGTGGTGCCGTCGGCGTTCTTGATCCGACTGTCGGCGGCAAACGCCGCCGCTTCACAAGCAAGGGCCTGCTCGATGGCTCGCTCCGGCGTGATACTCCATTGATGGAACAGGTCGAAATCCTGCAGCTCCTTGGCCATCAGCGCGGCATCCGCCAAGCCTGCGGCTTCGTCTTCAGACGTGTGCTTGGCAATCGCCAGTGCAGCAGCGACGGTTTCGCGAATCGCTTCCGAACCGCTGGCCGAGGTGCTGGCCGAGCCTTTGCGCTGCCCTACATACAGGGTAATACCGAAGCCCTGATCGCGATTGAACTCAACGGTTTCGACTTCCCGCTGACGCACCGTGGTCGACAGGCCCTGCTCCAGCGACACAGCCACTTCACAGGCACTGGCGCCCTGGCGCTTGGCTTCAGCAATGATCTGCTCGACTTGCTCTTGCAGTGCCGGCAACGCTTGTGGGCCGACGCTTTCAACTGCACTCATGCTGTTCTCCACTCAAATTCTGCTTTCGGTAACGGTCATCGAGCGACCGGGCCGGACAAGCGGCCCCCGACTGGTTATCATGGCGGCGTTTCTTTGCGGACGGCCACCATGGTTGATTCTTACGACGACTCCCTCGATACGGGAGAAAAAAGCAAATCCCAGGTCAAACGCGAGCTGCATGCTCTGGTTGACCTCGGCGAGCGCCTTACAACACTCAAGCCTGACCTGCTGGCAAAACTGCCGTTGACCGACGCTTTGCGCCGGGCTCTGGCCGATGCGCCCAAGCACACCGCGAACATCGCGCGTAAACGGCACCTTCAGTTTATCGGCAAGCTGATGCGCGATCAGGACACTGGCGCCATTCTCACTCTGCTCGATCAACTCGATGCCTCCACCCGGCAGTACAACGAACGTTTCCACGGCCTGGAACGCTGGCGCGATCGCTTGATCGCAGGCGACGACGCCGTCCTGGAGAAGTTCGTCGTTGATTACCCGGAGGCCGATCGTCAACAATTGCGCTCCCTGATCCGTCAGGCCCAGCACGAACTGGCGACCAACAAGCCACCGGCTTCGAGCCGTAAAATCTTCAAGTACATCCGTGAGCTGGACGAGACTCAACGCGGTTTGCGTTAAGTCCCGAATCGGGTGAGTTGCCTCGCAACTCACCCGAAGCTTCACTTTTTCAAGAGCCCCTTACGATCCTGTGCCACCCACGGTGATCGCATCGATTTTCAGCGTTGGCTGGCCGACACCCACCGGCACCGACTGCCCATCCTTGCCACACGTTCCCACACCGCTGTCCAGCGCCAGATCGTTACCGACCATCGACACCCGGCTCATGGCTTCCGGCCCGTTGCCGATCAACGTCGCGCCTTTGACCGGAGCGGTAATCTTGCCGTCTTCGATCAGGTACGCCTCGCTGGTGGAGAACACAAACTTGCCACTGGTGATGTCCACCTGACCGCCGCCCAGGTTGGCGCAGTAGATGCCTTTTTTCACCGAGGCGATGATTTCTGCCGGGTCGCTTTCGCCACCGAGCATGTAAGTGTTGGTCATGCGCGGCATCGGCAGGTGCGCGTAGGATTCACGACGACCGTTACCGGTGCGGGCCACGCCCATCAGGCGCGCGTTGAGCTTGTCCTGCATATAACCTTTGAGCACGCCGTTTTCGATCAGCGTGGTGCACTCGGTCGGCGTGCCTTCGTCGTCGACGCTCAGTGAACCTCGGCGGCCGGCGAGGGTGCCGTCATCGACGATGGTGCAAAGCTTCGATGCAACCATCTCGCCCATGCGCCCGCTGTAGGCCGAACTGCCCTTGCGGTTGAAATCGCCTTCCAGACCATGACCGACGGCTTCGTGCAGCAACACACCAGACCAACCCGACCCCAACACCACCGGCAACGTACCGGCCGGCGCCGGGATGGCTTCCAGGTTCACCAGCGCCTGACGCAACGCTTCGCGGGCATAGCCCATGGCGCGGTCTTCGCTGAGGAAATAGCGGTAATCGGTACGACCGCCACCGCCATGTCCGCCGCGCTCACGGCGACCGTTCTGCTCGACGATCACACTGACGTTGAAACGCACCAGCGGCCGCACATCCGCCGCCAGGCCGCCGTCGGTGGAGGCGATCAGAATTCGCTCCCAGACCCCGGCCATGCTCACGGTGACTTGCTGGATACGCGGGTCGAGGGCGCGGGTCGCCACATCGATGCGCTTGAGCAGCTCGACTTTCTCGGCGCGAGTCATCACTTCCAGCGGGTTGTCCGGCCCATATAACTGGGCGACATCCTGGGTAGTGAACGCCTGCACGGTGCCATTCTGCCCGGCCCGGGAGATCGAACGGGCCGCACGGGCCGCCGCGCCCAGCGCTTCGAGGGTGATCGCATTGCTGTAGGCGAAACCGGTTTTTTCTCCCGATTGCGCACGCACGCCGACACCCTGGTCGAGGTTGAAGCTGCCTTCCTTGACGATCCCGTCTTCCAGCGCCCAAGACTCGGAAATCTGCCCTTGGAAATACAGGTCGGCGGCATCGATGCCCGGGCCGGCGAGATCGCCGAGCACACCTTGCAGGCTCTCGATCGTTACGCCGCCGGGCGCCAGGAGGTGCTCACTGACAGAGGACAACAACTCGCTCATATGCTTTACGCCTTAAATTCGTCGTTCTGATGCAGGTCGCTGGGCGCCCTGCGAGAAAAAGCGCCGGTGAGTGGACACCGGCATCCGCGCCCTGATGGACGCCTGTTCGCTGCTGTCGCGTTCGGCCAGCAGCACGGCCTCGCCCTGATCCTGTTGTGCCAGCACACGCCCCCATGGGTCGATTATCGCGGCATGACCAAAGGTTTCTCTCGGTCCCGGATGAGTGCCACCCTGGGCGGCCGCGAGCACGTAACATTGAGTCTCGATGGCCCGCGCACGAATCAGCACGTCCCAATGGGCCGCGCCGGTCACCGCGGTAAAGGCCGACGGGGCGGTAATCAATTCCGCGCCGGCGGCACGCAATTCGCTGTACAGCTCCGGGAAGCGCAAGTCGTAACACACCGTCAGGCCGACTCGACCGACCGGCGTATCGGCAACCACCACGCCACTGCCATAAGCATAGTCATCGGATTCGCGATAACGCCCGCGATTGTCCGCCACGTCCACGTCGAACAGGTGCAGCTTGTCGTACCGCGCCACGGTCTCGCCCTGATCATCGACCAGTAACGAGCACGCATGCGCTTTGGCTGTCGGTTGATCCGCCGGCGGCAACGGCAACGTGCCAGCCACTATCCATAACTTGAGGTCGCGGGCGGTCTGTTTCAACCACGGCAGGATCGGGCCTTCGCCCAGCGCTTCGGCGCGGCCAATGTCGGCAATGTCGCGACGGCCCATTGCAGCGAAGTTTTCCGGCAGCACGGCAAGCCGCGCGCCACCGGACGCCGCTTGCTCAAGCAGACGACGGGCCTGGGCCAGATTGGCCAGCACGTCGCTCTGGCTGACCATTTGAATAACTGCTACAGACATGGCCATTTCCTTATCTGGAATCAACACATACCTGTAGGAGCCGCCTGCGGCAGCTCCTACAGGGGACTTACGGCCATGCTACTCCATAGGCTTGGAAAGTGGCTTTTCAAAAAGGCTTGTCGAAGGTGATTTTCGGCTCTTTCCACGGCCCCTTGACCGTGTATCTGACGCTGGCAAAGCGCGCCACGCGGTCACCGATCAGTTTATCGATCAGGAACAGTGCCCCGCCGACGGCCGGAGCACCGACGATCAGCGCGGCAATTGGCAGATTGTTGGTCACCGGCAAAGTCACCAGCAACTTGGCATCGACCTGATCAGCCACCAGGTCCAGAGTGCCGTTGAGCTCCAGATTGCTCGACGGACCGGTCAGCCGGATCGGCTCACGGGTCACGTAGACCCCGTTACTCGCGACCAGCAAACCTTTGACCCGGTCATAGCTCAAGCCTTTGCCGAACAGGTCGGAAAAGTCCAGGCGCAAGCGGCGGCCAATGGAGTTGAAGTTGAGCAGCCCAAATACCCGTAGAGCCTGGGCGCTGCCCTCGACTTCAACAAACTGACCTTTATTGAGCGACGCATCAAGGCTGCCGGAGAAGCGCTTGGTGGCCAGCCACGCCGGTGAGCCAGGCCAGCGACCGTCGACATCCATGTGAAACTCTTCGCTGGTGACGCTCGGCGCAAAGCCCCAGCCCTTGAGCACGTCGGCGAGGTTCTTGCCACTGACCCGGCCCTTGTACCAACTGCTGGAATTGCCAGGTGTGCCTTCCCAACCGCCGTTGCCCTGCAGGAAGATGCCCTTGAGGCCCATATCCAGGGAGTTGAGGGCAATGCCCTTGCCGGTCGGGCGAACTTTCAATAGCCAGGCGCCCACCAAGTCCTGCCCCTGGAACAGTTGATTGATGGTGATATCCAGCGCCGGGATTTTCGTCGGGTCCACAGTGGCCAGCGGATCCGGCGAATTCTCGTCGGCCAGCACCGTCGGGTCTGGGGCCGGCAAACGTACGTATTGCAGATTGATCGCAATCGGTGTGGCTTTGGCATCGGGAATACCGACGGTGCCCTTGGCCTGCTGACTGTCGAGTTGCAGCGCCCAGGCGGCCGGCTTGCGCGTCAACTGCACCGACGCCTGATCAAGGGTGGTGCCGAAACCGCTGAGCTTGCCAACCTTGAAATCCGCGCCGCTGAGCAATTGCTTGGCGCTGCCGCCTGGATCCTGGCCAGCATACTTGCTGACAAGATCCTGCCAGGGAGACACATCCAGCTCGGACAGTACACCGCGCACGCGCAGGCCTTTGTTGCCGGGCAGCACAGCATCACCACCGCCGAGAAACAACTCACCGCGACCGTCGACGAAATTGCCGGTCGGAGCCGCAAACGTGAAGTTCGCCAGCTCACCGTAGTTGACCCAGTAACGCCGCTCCGGTCCTTGCAGGGTCATGCGGAACACGGTGTCGCGGCCGACATCCGCCGCCATGCCGAACGGCGCCGGCAAATCCACCGCCACGCCTTTGAGATTGGAGCTGACGATCAATTGGCTGTCGGCGCCATCAAGGTTCAGTTGCAGCTGATAAGGGACTACACCAGACACCGGCAGCGGCTGAGTGACGTTCAGCCACTCGGTGAGTTTCTTGACTTCGACTTGACCCGCCGCGGTGACCCGAGTGTTGAGCTTGCCCGCACTGCCATCGGCAAAAATCTGCGCGGTCACGGGTTTGTCGAACGCTCGCGCGGTGATCTTTTGCCCACTCAAACCCTTGGCGCTGTCGAAGCGGAAGTCGCCCTTGAGTTGTGTCAGTTCCAGGATGGGCTCGCGAAGTTTCAAGCGAGCCTTGTCGGTCTTGAAGTCGACGAGGATTTTCGGTTGCTCACCTTTGACCAGCGGGATATCCAGGTTGAGCTTGCCTTGCAGATCGCCCTCGCCCTCCCAGCCGGCGAACGTGTCGGCGGTGCCGATGGGTGCTTCCTGCAGAATCTTCAGGCCATCGCCCAACCCGCCAGCAAACCCGCCATCGAGGAACAGGTGGGGACTCTGTCCGGCAGGCACATGGGGAATATTGACGTAGACGTCGTTGACCTGGGTGTCGAGCAATTGGCCCTTGTCCGCGAGAATCCGCACGCCGCTGTCTTCGATGAACACATCGCCGCTGACCTTGCTGACATGCGGCCAACCCGGTTGAAACGCGAGCTCGGCATCGTGAACCTTGAAAAACAGGCTGATGCTGCGAGCCGTTTCCGGGGCGCCATGGTTCAGCGATCCCTGGTACTGGAAGAAACCTTCATCCACCGCGCCTTTGAGAATCGCCGTACGCAGCCATTCGTCCAGCGCCGGGCTCAACACGGCCGGCAGGTACTTGGCGGTGTAGCGACCGTCGCCCTCGACCAGGCCGACCCGCAGGTCCATGTAGTCTTCCTGGGTGTGATCGAAATGCAGGCGAATCAGGAAGTCGCCGGCAATCTTGCCCTCTTCGCCCAGCACCTTCAGGTACGGCGCGATCAGGGTGAAACCTTCTTTATCGAGCTTCCAGGTCAACCGCGCATTGGCCTGAATGTACTGCCATGGCTTGGCGAAAATCGGGTCCAGGTGCAGGGAGAAATCCTTGCTGTCCATGCGCAACTCGCCCTGCCCGAGATCGCCGCTGATGCTGCCACTGACGTTTCGCGCCGCCGGTGCACCGTGATAGGCGTCGAAGCCGACCCGCTCCAGATTGGCGGCAAAGCTGAATTTGCTGTCATCGGTAGCCGCGGGGCGCAAGTCGATCAGCACGTTGCGCAATACCCCGGTGACCTTGAGCCGCTCGACGGCCGTAGCGACACCTTCCGGAAGCGGCCCCAACGCGTTCAGCAACGGGGTGAGCGGCGTGAGGTCGATGCGGTCGGCTTGCAGATGCAAGAGCTCCGGCGTTGTGTCGGTCGCCGCCGTTTGTTGAAATTGCAGTTTCGATTCCCAGCGGGTTTCACCCAGGCTCATCGCCAGAGAATCCAGGGTGACCTGGACGCCTGTGGAGCTGCGCTGGAAATAGCCGTTAAGCGCCAGATTGTTGATCTGGATCGGCTTGCGCTCGGCGTAGGCGCCCTTGAGTTGCGGTGCGTTCAAACGGATCGCGGCGCTTTGCAGGGCGCCCTCGCTCCAGTTTACCCAGAGCTCGCCACCGGCCTTTATCTCGGAGAAATTCCATTGTTGGGTCAGGCGCTCGGGCAACCATTTCGACCAATCGCTTTGCGGCAGGCTCAAGTAAGCCTCAACCTCGCCGTCCTGCCACTGGCTGGCGCGGATACGGGTGCGCAGGCTCATCGCAACCGGCTGGCCGTCGGGCAGGGTCAAACGGGCGTCGATGCGCTGACGCGAGACACCGGTTCTCAGATTGAGGCCAACGTAGGTCAGAGTCAGTGGCGGCTGATCCAGTGGCTGCAAGGTCACCTGGCTGTCGAGCACCGACAATTGCTGGACCATCTGCATACGATTGAACAACTGCTCCGGGTCCAGCGGCTGATCCTGCCGCACCGGCAATCCTTCCAGCGCCCAATGACCGTCCTCGCCTTCCTTGAGGCTGATCTTCAGGCCGTTGAGCTCCAGATGCGCGACGCGTATTTCGCGCGCCAGCAGGCTGGCCCAGATATCCGGCACCGCGCGCACCTGGTCCAGGCGCAAGGCATTGGAGCCTTCGCCCACCATCACGTCATGAGCCAGCAGAACCGGGGCGAAGCCGCTCCAGTTGCCCTCCAGTTCGCCGATGTGCAGCGGCATGCCCAAGGCGGCGCTGGCTTTGGTTTCGACATCGGCACGGTATTCGGCCACCAGCGGTGTCAGCTCCCGGCCGAGACTGACGAACAGCGCCATCAACACCAAAACCAACGCGCACAGGCCCAGACCCCAGCGGGTCAATGCGGCCAAAATGCGTGTCAGACCGTCCATGTCAGTTGGCTCCCATGGCAAAAATACTGCAAAAAGCTGAGGCCAGCCGTTCTAGTGGATTTGAAATACAACGCTTCAGAGCAGCACCACGTCGTATTGTTCCTGGGAATACATGGTTTCTACCTGAAACCGAATGGTGCGCCCGATAAACCCTTCGAGCTCGGCGACGTTGCCTGACTCTTCATCGAGCAAGCGGTCGACCACTTTCTGGTTCGCCAGCACGCGATAGCCTTCGGCCTGATAGGCACGGGCCTCACGCAGAATTTCGCGGAAGATCTCGTAGCAGACGGTTTCCGGGGTCTTGAGCTTGCCGCGACCCTGGCAGCTGCTGCACGGCTCGCACAGCACTTGCTCGAGACTTTCGCGGGTGCGCTTGCGGGTCATCTGCACCAGGCCCAGCTCGGTGATGCCGATGATGTTGGTCTTGGCGTGATCGCGCTCCAGTTGCTTCTCGAGGGTGCGCAACACCTGACGCTGATGCTCTTCATCTTCCATGTCGATGAAGTCGATGATGATGATCCCGCCCAGGTTGCGCAGACGCAGTTGACGGGCAATGGCGGTGGCGGCTTCGAGGTTGGTCTTGAAGATGGTTTCTTCGAGATTGCGATGACCGACGAAGGCTCCGGTGTTGACGTCGATGGTGCTCATGGCTTCCGCCGGGTCGACCACCAGATAGCCGCCGGACTTGAGCGGCACTTTGCGCTCCAGGGCTTTCTGGATTTCGTCTTCTACGCCATACAGGTCGAAAATCGGCCGTTCGCCCGGATAATGCTCCAGACGGTCAGCGATTTCCGGCATCAGTTCGGCGACGAACTGTGTGGTTTTCTGGAAGGTTTCCCGGGAGTCGATGCGGATCTTTTCGATCTTCGGGCTCACCAGGTCGCGCAAGGTGCGCAACGCCAGGCCGAGGTCTTCGTAGATCACACTCGGCGCGCTGATGGTTTTGATCTGGGCGTTGATCTGGTCCCAAAGCCTGCGCAGGTAGCGGATATCCATGAGGATTTCATCGGCTCCGGCCCCTTCGGCAGCGGTACGCAGAATGAAACCCCCGGCTTCCTTGATACCCTCTTTCTCCACGCAGTCGGTGACCACTTGCTTGAGGCGTTCGCGCTCGGCTTCGTCTTCGATCTTCAGGGAAATACCGACGTGGGCAGTGCGCGGCATGTACACCAGATAGCGCGACGGGATCGACAGTTGCGTGGTCAGGCGTGCGCCTTTGGAGCCGATCGGGTCCTTGGTGACTTGCACCACCAGGCTTTGGCCTTCGTGAACCAGCGAGCTGATGCTCTCCACCGCAGGGCCTTCGCGCAGGGAAATTTCCGAGGCGTGAATGAATGCGGCGCGGTCCAGCCCGATATCGACGAAGGCGGCCTGCATGCCCGGCAATACCCGCACGACCTTGCCTTTGTAGATGTTGCCGACGATCCCGCGCTTTTGCGTGCGTTCGACATGGACCTCTTGCAGAACACCGTTTTCGACCACCGCCACGCGTGATTCCATCGGCGTGATGTTGATCAGGATCTCTTCACTCATGGCAGGGTCTCGTTCAGGCATGTTCACGATAATGGCCGCATCTTGTCAGTACGACGCTCAGTGCGCGTTAAGGGTTTGCCAACAGGGTATGCCGAAATGGCCGAGTAGTTCTGCGGTTTCGCACAGCGGCAAACCGACCACCGCCGAGTAGCTGCCATTGAGCCCGGCGACGAACACCGCCCCCAGCCCTTGAATCCCGTAGCCGCCCGCCTTGTCCCGGGGTTCGCCGCTGGCCCAATAGGCCGCCGCTTCATCGCGGCCGATGGTGCGAAAACGCACCAGACTGCGCACCACCAGAGACTCGCAACGTTCACCATCGTGCACCGCAATCGCCGTCAGCACTTCATGCTCACACCCGGACAACAGCATAAGCATGGCGCACGCTTCGGCTTCATCCACCGGTTTGCCGAGAATTTTACCGTCCAGCACCACGGCAGTGTCGGCGCCCAGCACGCAGAAATCCGCGTCGGACACGATCGCCCCGCGCCCGACCTCAGCCTTGCCGCGCGCCAGACGCTCGACATAGGCCGATGGGGACTCTTCAGGGAAAGGGGTTTCGTCGATGTCCGCGCTGATGGCGGTGAACGGCACGCCGATCTGCGTGAGCAGTTCACGCCGACGCGGCGAGCCTGAGGCGAGGTACAGCTGTTTCATCAAGACATCTCCCTGTCTAGTGCCCTGTCTCACGAATACTGTTCCTTTTTGGCGAGACAGGGCACCGGGTGCGAGCACATGCCTGACCGAATTAATTAATTTTGTAGCGTCGACGCAAACCGCGCAAACCGAAGCTGATCCAAGGCCAGAGCAACGCACTGACCAGTGCCGGCAACACCAGCGCCAGGGTCGGCTGACGATTACCGGTCAGGGCGCTCAGCCACAACTGAACCAGTTGGGCGAGGCCGAAGATCACCAGGATCACCAGGCTCTGTTGCCACATCGGGAACATGCGCAGGCGCTGTTGCAGCGACAGCACCAGGAACGTAATGAGCGTGAGGATCAACGCGTTCTGGCCCAGCAACGTGCCATACAGCACGTCTTCGGCCAACCCCAGGCACCAGGCGGTGACCATGCCGACTTTATGCGGCAGGGCCAACGCCCAGAAGGCCAACAGCAACGCCAGCCACAAAGGACGCAGGATTTCCATGAATTGCGGCAGCGGTGAAACGCTGAGCAACATGCCGATGGCGAACGTCAGCCAGACCATCCAGCCGTTTCGGGAGGAAGTTGCACCGCCCATTATTCTGTTCCCCCAGTGGTGGCCGGCGCAGCGACAGGCGGTTTGGCAGCAGGCTTCACGGCCGCAGGTTTGGGTTTGGTGGCCGTCGCCGTCGCGGATGGCTTGGCGGCAGCAGGATGGGACGCGGCAGGTTTGACTGGGGTCGCGGCGGCAGGTGCGGCAGCCGGAGTTGTAGCGGCAGCCGGTACCACCGACGCGGCCGGTTTCGGCACAGTTGCAGGAATGATCGGGCCGCCACCCTGCCGGTCCAGAGCCTCTTGAGCCTGGGCGGCTTCGTTGGCGCGCTCCTCGGCTGTGCGACCATCACTGAACACCAACAGCAAATAACGACTGCGGTTCAGCGCGGCAGTCGGCACCGCACGCACGATGGCAAACGGTTGACCGGAATCGTGGATCACTTCCTTGACCGTCGCCACCGGGTAACCCGCTGGGAAACGCTGACCGAGGCCGGAGCTGACCAGCAGATCGCCTTCTTTAATGTCGGCGGTATCGGCCACATGACGCAGCTCAAGGCGTTCCGGGTTGCCGGTGCCGCTGGCAATCGCCCGCAGACCGTTACGGTTCACCTGCACCGGAATGCTGTGGGTGGTGTCGGTCAGCAACAGTACGCGAGAGGTGTACGGCATCAACTCGACCACCTGCCCCATCAGGCCACGGGCATCGAGCACCGGCTGACCGAGGATCACACCGTCGCGCTCACCTTTATTGATGATGATGCGATGGGTAAAGGGGTTGGGGTCCATGCCGATCAACTCGGCTACTTCGACCTTCTCGTTGACCAGCGCGGAAGAGTTGAGCAACTCGCGCAGCCGAACGTTCTGCTCGGTGAGGGCGGCAAGCTTTTGCATGCGACCCTGCAACAGCAGGTTTTCGGTTTTGAGTTTTTCGTTTTCGGCGACCAGCTCGGTCCGGCTGCCGAATTGGCTGGCCACACCTTGCCATAGCCGCTGTGGCAGGTCGGTGATCCAGTAAGACTGCATCAGCACCAGCGACATTTGGCTACGCACTGGCTTGAGCAGTGTGAAGCGGGCATCGACCACCATCAGCGCGACCGATAGCACGACCAGCACCAACAAGCGCACGCCCAGTGAGGGGCCTTTGGTGAAAAGCGGTTTAATAAGCCGCTCCTCCCAGGCAAATGTTCTCTTTATTCATACGGCATCAAACCGGCCTGGATGCAGACTGACAGAAGATAAACGCCAACAGGCAGCACTGCAAAGTGCTGCCTGCGGGCTCACCAGCATAGATGCATCGGGCGAGATCACTCGCTCGACAGCAGGTCCATGGTGTGTTTATCCATCATTTCCAATGCACGGCCACCGCCGCGAGCAACGCAGGTCAGCGGGTCTTCGGCGACGATCACCGGCAGACCGGTTTCCTGGGCCAGCAACTTGTCGAGGTCGCGCAGCAAAGCGCCACCGCCGGTCAGTACCAGACCACGCTCGGCGATATCGGAAGCCAGTTCCGGAGGCGATTGCTCCAGCGCACTTTTCACTGCCTGAACGATGGTGGCCAGCGACTCTTGCAGAGCTTCCAGCACTTCGTTGGAGTTCAGGGTGAATGCGCGTGGAACGCCTTCGGCCAGGTTACGACCACGAACGTCGACTTCACGAACTTCGCCGCCCGGGTAGGCCGTACCGATTTCCTGTTTGATGCGCTCGGCGGTGGATTCGCCGATCAGGCTGCCGTAGTTGCGACGCACGTAGGTGATGATCGCTTCGTCGAAGCGGTCGCCGCCAACCCGTACGGATTCGGCATAGACCACACCGTTGAGGGAGATCAGCGCGATTTCAGTGGTACCGCCACCGATATCGACAACCATCGAACCGCGAGCTTCTTCAACCGGCAGGCCGGCACCGATCGCAGCAGCCATTGGCTCTTCGATCAGGAACACTTCACGGGCGCCGGCACCGAGGGCCGACTCACGGATGGCACGACGCTCAACCTGGGTGGATTTGCATGGAACGCAGATCAGCACACGAGGGCTAGGCTGCAAAAAGCTGTTTTCGTGAACCTTGTTGATAAAGTACTGCAGCATTTTTTCGCAAACGCTGAAGTCGGCGATCACGCCGTCCTTCATCGGACGAATGGCTGCAATATTGCCCGGCGTACGACCGAGCATGCGCTTGGCCTCGGTGCCGACAGCAACGACACTTTTCTGGTTACCGTGTGTCCGAATAGCCACAACCGATGGCTCATTCAGGACGATACCGCGCTCGCGCACGTAAATAAGGGTGTTGGCAGTGCCCAGGTCAATGGAAAGATCGCTGGAAAACATGCCACGCAGTTTCTTGAACATGGGAAAGGGACCCTAGGCAACGCGTGGGTAAAAAAGTGCGGCAAACTCTAACAACGACAGGGATTTTGGGCAAGGCGCCAATATGTTAAATTGGCTGCTTTTCTGTGCACCAAGCACCACAATCGCGGCCTTGAGACCGTAGATATGCGGTAGTGTTCCGACAATCTAACACACGGACGCGGTCCGTTTTGTTTTCCACTGGAGAATCCCATGGCGCTTGAACGCTCCGACGTGGAAAAAATCGCTCATCTGGCCTGCCTTGGCCTCAATGATGCCGATCTTCCACACATCACTTCGGCCCTGAACAGCATTCTCGGGCTGGTCGACGAAATGCAAGCGGTCAATACCGACGGTATCGAGCCGCTGGCCCATCCACTGGAAGCCAGCCAGCGCCTGCGTGCAGACGTAGTGACCGAGACCAATCATCGCGAGGCCTATCAGTCCATCGCACCAGCGGTCGAAAACGGCCTGTACCTGGTTCCGAAAGTCATCGACTAAAGGGAAAGAGCCTGCAATGCATCAATTGACTCTGGCCGAGATCGCCCGCGGACTCGCCGACAAAAAGTTTTCCTCCGAAGAGCTGACCAAAGTCCTGCTGGCGCGCATCGCCCAGCTCGACCCGCAGCTCAACAGTTTCATCAGCCTCACCGAAGACCTGGCGCTGCAGCAGGCGAAAGCCGCTGACGCTCGTCGCGCCAACGGTGAGAGCGGCGCCCTGCTCGGCGCGCCGATCGCCCACAAAGACCTGTTCTGCACCCAGGGCATCCGCACCAGCTGCGGCTCGAAGATGCTCGACAACTTCAAGGCACCGTATGACGCCACCGTGGTCGCCAAACTGGCCGCTGCCGGGACCGTGACCCTGGGCAAGACCAACATGGACGAATTCGCCATGGGGTCGGCCAACGAGTCGAGCTACTACGGCCCGGTGAAAAACCCGTGGAACCTGGAATGTGTTCCAGGTGGTTCGTCCGGTGGTTCGGCGGCTGCGGTAGCCGCTCGTCTGTTGCCAGCAGCGACAGCCACCGACACTGGCGGTTCGATCCGACAACCGGCAGCCTTTACCAACCTCACCGGCCTGAAACCGACGTACGGTCGTGTTTCGCGCTGGGGCATGATCGCCTACGCATCCAGCCTCGATCAGGGCGGCCCGCTGGCCCGTACCGCCGAAGACTGCGCGATCCTGCTGCAAGGCATGGCCGGCTTCGACCCGCAGGACTCCACCAGCATCGACGAGCCCGTGCCTGATTACAGCGCCGGCCTCAACGGTTCGCTACAAGGCCTGCGCATCGGCGTGCCGAAGGAATACTTCAGCGCAGGCCTGGACCCACGCATCGCCGACCTGATCATGTCCAGCGTTGAAGAGCTGAAAAAGCTCGGCGCCGTGATCAAGGAAATCAGCCTGCCGAATATGCAGCACGCGATTCCTGCGTACTACGTGATCGCCCCGGCGGAAGCGTCCTCCAACCTGTCGCGTTTCGACGGCGTACGTTTCGGCTATCGCTGCGAGGACCCGAAAAACCTGGAAGACCTGTACAAGCGTTCCCGTGGCGAAGGTTTCGGCCCGGAAGTGCAACGCCGGATCATGGTCGGCGCCTATGCGTTGTCGGCCGGTTACTACGACGCCTACTATTTGAAGGCGCAGAAGATCCGTCGTCTGATCAAGAACGACTTCATGGCTGCCTTCAATGAGGTCGACATCATCCTCGGCCCAACCACGCCGAACCCGGCCTGGAAGCTCGGCGCCAAGAACAACGACCCGGTCGCCGCGTATCTGGAAGACGTCTACACCATCACCGCCAACCTCGCCGGTCTGCCGGGCTTGTCCATGCCAGCAGGTTTTGTCGATGGCCTGCCGGTCGGCGTGCAACTGCTCGCCCCGTATTTCCAGGAAGGTCGCCTGTTGAACGTTGCCCATCAGTATCAGCAAAACACTGACTGGCACACCCGCACCCCAACCGGCTTCTGAGGAGAAACACATGCAATGGGAAGTCGTGATCGGGCTGGAGATTCATACCCAGCTCACCACCCGGTCGAAAATCTTTTCCGGTAGTTCCACCACGTTCGGTTCCGAGCCGAACACCCAGGCCAGCCTGGTTGACCTCGGCATGCCCGGCGTATTGCCGGTGCTGAACCAGGAAGCGGTGCGCATGGCGGTGATGTTCGGCCTGGCCATCGATGCCGAGATCGGTCAGCACAACGTGTTCGCCCGCAAAAACTACTTCTACCCGGACCTGCCCAAGGGCTACCAGATCAGCCAGATGGAATTGCCGATCGTCGGCAAGGGCCACCTGGACATCGCCCTCGAAGACGGTACCGTCAAACGCGTCGGCATCACTCGCGCACACCTGGAAGAAGACGCCGGTAAAAGCCTGCACGAAGAATTCAGCGGCGCCACCGGCATCGACCTGAACCGCGCCGGCACGCCGCTGCTGGAAATCGTTTCCGAGCCAGACATGCGCAGCGCCAAGGAAGCCGTGGCTTACGTCAAGGCGATCCACGCGCTGGTACGTTATCTGGGCATCTGCGACGGCAACATGGCCGAAGGCTCGCTGCGTTGCGACTGCAACGTGTCGATCCGTCCGAAAGGCCAGGCCGAGTTCGGTACACGCTGCGAGATCAAGAACGTCAACTCGTTCCGCTTCATCGAGAAGGCGATCAACAGCGAAGTGCAACGCCAGATCGAACTGATCGAAGACGGCGGCAAAGTGATCCAGCAGACTCGCCTGTACGATCCGAACAAGGACGAAACCCGTCCGATGCGCAGCAAAGAGGAAGCCAACGATTACCGTTACTTCCCCGACCCGGACCTGCTGCCGGTGGTCATCGAGGACTCGTTCCTCAACGAGGTGCGCGCCACCCTGCCGGAACTGCCGCCGCAGAAACGCGAGCGTTTCCAGCAGCAGTTCGGTTTGTCGGTGTATGACGCCAGCGTCCTGGCCACCAGCCGCGAACAAGCCGATTACTTCGAGAAAGTCGTGAGCATCAGTGGCGACGCCAAACTGGCGGCCAACTGGGTCATGGTTGAACTGGGCAGTCTGTTGAACAAGCAAGGCCTGGATATCGAGCAGTCGCCGGTTTCGGCCGAGCAACTGGGCGGCATGCTGTTGCGCATCAAGGACAACACTATCTCCGGCAAGATCGCCAAAGTGGTGTTTGAAGCCATGGCCAACGGCGAAGGCAGCGCGGACGAAATCATCGACAAGCGCGGCCTCAAGCAAGTGACCGACACCGGCGCGATCTCGGCAGTACTGGACGAAATGCTCGCGGCCAACGCTGAACAGGTCGAACAGTACCGCGCGGCAGACGAAGCCAAACGCGGCAAGATGTTCGGCTTCTTCGTCGGCCAGGCCATGAAAGCCTCCAAAGGCAAGGCCAACCCGCAACAGGTCAACGAACTGCTTAAAAGCAAGCTCGAAGGCTGATGAGAATGGAGCCAGCTCTCAATATTGGCTCCATTCCTTGTGGCGAGGAAGCTTGCTCCCGCTGGTCTGCGAAGCAGGCCCAAATCGGCAACCGCACTCTTTCAGCGAGAATGCATCAGCCGATTTTGCGACCGTTTCTTGGTCGAGCGAGAGCAAGCTCCCTCGCCACACTTATTTTGGGAGCCGTCCAAATGAAACGTCTGCTCAGCGCTTGCGCCCTGCTCTCTCTACTGGCCGGTTGTGCCAGTACCGACACCATCGATCCACACGGCTACGACAAGACCGGCACGGCTTCGTATTACGGCGCCAAGCACCATGGCAAACGCACCGCCAGCGGTGAGCGCTTCAACCAGCATGGCCTGACCGCCGCCCATCGCCAGTTGCCATTCGGCACCCGGGTGAAGATTACCAACCTGAATAACGACAGATCCTGCGTGGTACGCATCAACGACCGCGGGCCGTATTCTCGCGGGCGCCTGATCGACGTGTCCCGTGAAGCGGCCGAACAGTTGGGCATGCTGCGCAGTGGCACCGCGAAGGTTCGCGTGCAAGCCCTCGACGACTGATAGATGGAGCGCTGACTATTTTCGGACTGGCCGATTTACCCCTGATCAGCGTGATTGAATTGCTCTGCGGTCTGTTTTTACTGATCGCCGGCGCCGAACTGATGGTGCGCGCCGCGGTACGCCTGGCCGCGCGCCTGCATGTGCGGCCACTGATCATCGGCCTGACCATCGTGGCCCTCGGTAGCAGCGCGCCGCAGATGGCGGTCAGCCTGCAAGCCACCTTGGCGCAAAACGCCGACATCGCCGTCGGCAGCGTGATCGGCAGCAGCATCTTCAACATCCTCGTCACCCTCGGGCTCTCCGCACTGATTATTCCGCTACGGGTTTCACGGCAATTGGTGCGCCTGGATATTCCACTGATGATCGGCGCCAGCCTGCTGGTGTCCGTACTGGCGTGGAATGAAGAACTGACTCGGGTCGACGGCGTGATCCTGCTGACAGCGCTGGCGCTGTATCTGGGCTTGCTACTGCGTCAGTCACGGCACTCGTCCCGTCCGCCATCGGGGGCTCATGAAGCGCCGCAGGCACCGTGGTTCAGCAGTCTGCTGATGATTGTCGCCGGGTTGGCAATGCTGGTGTTCGCCGGGCACTTGCTGCTCGGCGCCGCGGTGGCAGTCGCGACCGACCTGGGGTTGTCGGAGCGGATCATCGGCCTGACCATCGTCGCCGTCAGCACCTCCCTGCCGGAACTGGCCACTTCGTTGATCGCCGCGCTGCGCGGTCAGCGGGACATCGCGGTGGGCAACGTGATCGGCAGCAACCTGTTCAACCTCTTGGGCGTGCTCGGGCTGACCGCATTGATCGCGCCATCACCACTGTCGGTCTCGCCCAACGCGCTGGATTTCGATTTGCCGGTGATGCTCGGAGTCGCGGTGCTGTGCCTGCCGGTGTTCTATTCCGGCTACCGGGTGACCCGCGCCGAAGGCCTGCTGTTTTTGGGCTTGTACCTGGCCTATGGGCTGCACGTGGTGTCGTTCACCACGGGCATGCCGCTGGCCGGCAAGCTTGAACACCTGATGCTGTTTTTCGTTCTGCCGGCGCTGGTGGCGTTTTTGCTGTTCACCTCGCTTCGCGCCTGGCGTCGCCAACACCACAAGAGGGAATTGCCATGAGCACTGATAAGAAGCCTGGGGTTGAAATCCGCCGCCAAGTGATGGGCGACGCGTTCGTCGACCGCGCCCTGGGCAACGCCACCGAATTCACCCAGCCGTTGCAGGACTTCGTCAATGAGCATGCCTGGGGCGGCGTGTGGAACCGTGAAGGTTTGTCGCTGAAAACCCGCAGCCTGATCACTCTCGCTGCGCTGACCGCGTTGAAGTGCCCGCAAGAATTGAAAGGCCATGTGCGCGGTGCGTTGAACAACGGCTGCACGGTGGAAGAGATTCGCGAAGCGCTGCTGCATTGCGCGGTGTATGCCGGTGTGCCGGCGGCGATCGATGCATTTCGGGCGGCGCAGGAAGTGATCGACACCTATCAGAAGCCGGAGTAGGCGACCTGAAGAACGCCGCAAATCCCGAGGCTAAATCCACCCACCCCACTGCAACAAAAAGATCCCGATGTTGGTGGTGACCGCCGCCATCAGTGTAGTAATCACGATGATCGCCGCCGCCAGTTCATGATTGCCATTGGCCTGCCGGGCCATGACGAAACTGGCCGCGGCGGTCGGGCTGCCGAAGTACAGAAACAGAATCCCCAACTCCGCCCCACGAAAGCCCCAGAGCCAGGCGCCGAGTGTCGCCAGCACCGGCAGGCCGATCATCTTCACCAGACTTGAACTCAGCGCCATCGTGCCGCTTTTGCGCATTGCCGCCAGCGACAACGTGCCACCGATGCAGATCAATGCCAATGGCAAGGTGGTTTGCGCCAAATATTGACCGGACCTCTCCAGCCATCCCGGCAAGCCGATCTGGAACCAGGCAAATGGTGCGGCTGCAATCACACTGATGACCAGCGGATTGGCCATCACACTTTTGCAGATGCTCCACGGATCAGACTTGATCACCGGGCTGTAGACCGCCAGCACAATGGTTGAGAGCGTGTTGTAAAACAGGATCACCAGCGCCGCGAGAATCGCCCCAAGGGAAATGCCATAGTCGCCGTACATGCTCGCCGCCAGGGCCAGGCCGATTACCCCGTTATTGCCGCGAAACGCGCCTTGGGTGTAAATTCCCCGATCTTCCCGCGGGCATTTCCAGATCGCCCAACCCCAGGCAATTGCAAAGCACATCAGGGTCGCGACCGAGAAATAGATCAGCAGCGCCGGTTGCAACGCAGCGTGCAGGTCGGCATGCAAGATGCCCAGAAACAGCAACGCCGGCATGGTGACATTGAACACCAGGGCCGACGCAGTATGGATGAAGTTGTCGTTGATCCAGTCGATGCGCTTGAGCAGCACACCCAGAAACAGCATGGCAAACACCGGCGCAGTGATGTTCAGGGTTTCGAGGAAAATAGCCAGCATGCCGGGGGAACCTTGGGTGGGCGTCGTTAGGGGGCTAATGATAAGCCACCGGAGACGTCGGCGTCTGGTAGACCGTCTTCGCGGGCTTGCCCGCGAAGACGTCCTGATAAACGCCAAATTAACCTCGGGTTACTTACCGATAGAAATCTTCGGCGCCCAAGTCAGCCATTCATCTTCAAACTTGTCGAACAGCGGGAACGTTTGTTCAGGCCGCGCCGGGACACCCATGCGGTCGCCATCCGGTGTGGCAAAGGCGATACCGCCCTGGATCAGCGTCTCCAGCGATTCGGTGCGTATGGTTGCGCCTTTGAACAAGCCGTAGTCAAAACCAAAACCACTGGTGTTCCAGAACCGCGTGCCACTGCGTACCAATGGCGCGTACTTCGGCTCGATCAGGATGTGTACCAACACTCGATCCGCCGTCTGCCCCAATTCATAGCCAGTCACCTTGCCTACCGTGATTTCGCGATAGGTGACGGGTACACCGGTCTTCAGCGAACCTCGACGAGCAGCACTCAATACCAGGCTCAAACCGGCCTCTTCCTTGGCGGTTTCCGGAGGATTGGTCAGCGCTACGAAGTCCTTTTGCGGACCGAGATTCTTCGGCGCCGGTTGCACTTCGATGTACTGCCCGGTCACCAGTGTCTCAAGGTTGGACGTCTTGATCAGACCCAATTCAGGTTTGACCACCCAGAACTGACTGCCCACCCGAGCGATACGCTCCGGCACTTCCGTGATTCGCGCAGTCAGCAGCACCGATTGCAGGTCGTCGCTGAGGTCAACGTCTTCGACCTTGCCGACGTCGAGGCCTTTGAACCGGATCGGCGTGCCCGTGCGCAGACCATCGGCGCGATCGACCTTGATGGTCACCACGGTGCCTTTCTGGTTTGCCTCTTCATGACTGGCGAACAGACGGAAACGTGGAATGCGCTTCCGCAACGGCGCTTTGGCTTCTGGGGTTTCGAAAGCAATGCCGCCAGCCATCAGGCTTTGCAACGACTCACTTTTGACCTGGATGCCACCGGTCAGCCCACCTGTCAGCGTAATACCGCTGGCATTCCAGAAGCGCGTCGAGGCGTTGACCAGCCCCTCGTACTCCTTCTCGATGTGCACACCGATCACCAGCTGTTTTTTAGTGCGAGAGAACTGGTAGCTCTGCACCGAACCCACCTTGACCTGCTTGTAGAGAATCGGACTGCCGACTTCCAGTGAGCCGAGGTTTTCGGTGAACAGCACCAGATGCAGGCCCGGCGAACGCAGATCCAGCGGCGGCGCCTTGGCCCGCGCTTCGAACTCGCGCTGCGGTGCGCCCCCCTTGTCGCCAGGGCGCACGGCGATGTAGTTACCTTTGACCAATGCTTCCAGACCGGTGATACCAGCCAGCGAAATCGATGGTTTGACCACCCAGAACTGCGTGCCGGTGACCAGGTAATCCTCAGCCAATGGGTCGAGCGTCAGCTCGGCGGTTGCACTGGAGAGGTCCGGGTCAATCTTGAGCGCCTTCAGATTGCCGACCTGAATGCCTTTGTACATCACCGGTGTACGACCGGCCTGCAGGCCTTCGAAATCGCTAAGTTTGACCTTGACCCGAATACCGGCGGCGGCTGCATCGAAGTCTTCATAGAGACGGAACGGCAGGCTTGGGTCGGTGGGCGGGCTGTCCTTACGGTTTTCCGGTGTAGCAAATGCAATACCACCAGCGACTATGCTGGCGAGGGACTCGCTACGCACTTTCACACCGGACAGGTTGGCATCGATGCTGATGCCGCTGGCATTCCAGAAACGCGTGTGTTTGCGTACCAGGCTGGCATAGGTCGGTTCGATGAAGACTTTGAGTTCAACGGTGTTCTGGTCCGCGGACAGCAAATAGCTTTTGATCTGACCGACCTGGATCTGCTTGTAGAACACCGGGCTGCCGCGATTCAGCGAACCAAGACGATCAGCCTTGATGGTCAGGTGCAGACCAGGCTTGGCGTCCGACAGCGGCGGCTCTTCGGCCAGGGCCTTGAACTTGCGGGTCGGCTCGCCCTCTCCCGGGCTGACAGCCACATAGTTACCCGAGACCAGCGTCTCCAGGCCCGTGATACCGGCCAGGGTTACGCTCGGCTTGACCAGCCAGAAACGCGTGCTGGTTCTGAGGTATTGCTCCACGTCCTTATTCATCTCGATAGTGGCGATCACGCCTTTGGCGCTGCCTTCGTCATCGAGTGTGAGGGCTTTCACCTTACCGACCGACATACCTTTGTAAACGACTTCGGTCTTGTTGGCCTGAATACCTTCGCCGCTTTCGAAGCGCACATGGATCTCAATGCCTGTCTCGCTATAGGCACGCCAGGCGAGCCAACCACCAATGAGCAAGGCGATAAGAGGCAATACCCAGATGGCAGACCAGTTAGAGGCCGGTCGGGTTTTCGCTGTAGGCAAATCAGTCATGGTCGTCGTCCGACTCCGTGTTATCCCAAATCAGTCGGGGATCGAAAGTTACTGCGGCAAGCATCGTCAGAATCACCACACTGGCGAAGGCGATGGCGCCAAGATTGGCTTCGACGCTGGCAAGCCGTCCGAAATTCACAACCGCCACCAGGATGGCGATCACAAAAATATCGAGCATCGACCAGCGGCCGATGAACTCGATAAAGCGGTACATCCATATACGTTGGCGTGCGGAGAGTGGCTGGCGCCGCTGCACCGAAAACAGCAGCAACCCGATACCCACCAGTTTGAACGTAGGAACCAGAATACTGGCGATAAAAACCACAGCCGCGATTGGAATCATTCCGTGCTGAACCAGTTGGATCACGCCGGACATGATGGTGCTCGGATCGCCCTGCCCCAGGGAACTGACGGTCATGATCGGCAGCACATTGGCCGGGATATAAATAATCGCAGCAGTGACCAGCAGCGCCCAGGTACGCATCAGGCTGTTCGGTCGGCGCGCATGAACCAACGCACCACAGCGGGTGCAGACCTGCTCGTCAGTGCCGGCTTCCTGCTTGTTCAACTCGTGGCATTCGGCACAAATCAGAATGCCCGCATCAATCGCCCGCATGGGCATCTTCTCCTGATAATGCCTGCCAGATCTGGTGCGGCGACATCACCACTTCCAGCCAGACCTGGACCAACAACAAACTGATAAAGCACGCCAGACCAAGACCTACGGTAATCGCCGCCATATCGGCCAATTTGACGATCGCGACCAGCACGCCCATGAGGTAAACCTCAAGCATCCCCCAATCCCGAAGATGGTGATAAATGCGGTAGAGCAGCAAACCGTAGCTGCGTCCGATATTGAATCGGATACTCAGCAGCACCACCAATTGGCAGAGCAGCTTGAGCAGCGGAATCCCCATGCTGCAGAGAAATACGACTGCTGCTACGCCCTGCATACCGGTATCGAACAAACCGAGAACACCGCTCCAGACAGTGTCATTCGATGACTGCCCGAGTAGATGGAGCTGCATGATGGGTAAAAAGTTCGCGGGGATATACAACAACAGTGCGGCAATGACCAAGGCGAGACTGCGCTGCACGACATTGTGCCGATGGGCATACAGCTCATAACCGCAGCGTGGACAAATGGCCTTCTCACCATGGGCGAGTTCAGGCTTGCGCATCAGCAAGTCGCACTCATGACACGCCACCAAACCGTCCAGTGGTAAATCTGACAGCCCAGGGGCGTCAACCGGATCTGGCATAAAGGCTCTGGCTCCAAAAAAGTTGGACCTATTCTAGTGTCCTGACTCGAAAATAACTGTGCAATTTTGTGTTGCTAGCGAAGTAGACTTTTTCTGCAGGCAAAACAAAACCCCTACCTGCATACGCAGATAGGGGTTTCGGAATTTAATCTTGACGATGACCTACTCTCACATG
>NZ_JBXAKV010000014.1:0-170268 GCF_058798795.1 Pseudomonas sp. GW822-FHT07A10 | reverse complement strand
TTGAGACAACACCGAGGAGCTTAGCTGCTCTCGCCGGGTGTTCGGCCAACATACAAGGAGCGAGGCTTGCCCGCGAAGGGCGCGCCACCAATTTCCGACCATAGCCGTCGGAATTGGTCAAAATTTGTGCTATATTCCGCGCCCGCGAAATTCAATGAAAGCCAACACCGGTTATCGACATGCAAGCAGCCAAGCCGTTATTTGACTATCCCAAGTACTGGGCCGAATGTTTCGGGCCAGCGCCATTCCTGCCGATGAGCAGGGAGGAGATGGATCAGCTCGGCTGGGATTCCTGCGACATCATCATCGTCACCGGTGATGCCTACGTCGACCATCCGTCGTTCGGCATGGCGATCATCGGCCGGCTGCTGGAGGCCCAGGGCTTCCGCGTCGGGATCATTGCGCAGCCGAACTGGCAGTCCAAAGACGACTTCATGAAACTTGGCGAGCCGAACCTGTTTTTCGGTGTCGCGGCCGGCAACATGGACTCGATGATCAACCGCTACACCGCCGACAAGAAAATCCGTTCCGACGACGCCTACACCCCCGGTGGCCTGGCGGGCAAACGTCCGGACCGCGCGAGCCTGGTTTACAGCCAGCGCTGCAAGGAAGCCTACAAGCACGTGCCGATTGTGCTCGGCGGTATCGAAGCCTCCCTGCGCCGCATCGCCCACTACGATTACTGGCAGGATCGGGTGCGTAACTCGATCCTGATCGACGCCTGCGCCGACATCCTGCTCTACGGCAACGCCGAGCGTGCGATCGTCGAAGTCGCCCAGCGCCTGTCCTATGGTCACAAGATCGAAGACATCACCGATGTGCGCGGCACCGCGTTCATTCGCCGTGATACGCCGCAAGGCTGGTACGAAGTCGACTCCACGCGTATCGACCGTCCGGGCAAGATCGACAAGATCATCAACCCGTACGTCAACACGCAAGACACCGCGGCCTGCGCCATTGAGCAGGAAAAGGGACCGGTCGAAGACCCGGAAGAAGCCAAAGTCGTGCAGATCCTGGCCAGCCCGAAAATGACCCGCGACAAGACCGTGATTCGTTTGCCGTCGGTTGAAAAAGTCCGTGGCGATGCGGTGCTTTACGCTCACGCCAACCGCGTGCTGCACCTGGAAACCAACCCGGGCAACGCCCGTGCGTTGGTGCAAAAGCATGGCGAGGTAGACGTCTGGTTCAACCCGCCGCCGATTCCGATGACCACCGAAGAAATGGACTACGTGTTCGGCATGCCTTACGCGCGCGTTCCGCACCCGGCGTACGGCAAGGAAAAGATCCCGGCCTACGAGATGATCCGTTTCTCGGTGAACATCATGCGTGGCTGCTTCGGCGGCTGCACCTTCTGCTCGATCACCGAGCACGAAGGCCGGATCATCCAGAACCGTTCCGAAGAGTCGATTATTCGCGAAATCGAAGAGATCCGCGACAAGGTACCGGGCTTCACCGGCGTCATTTCCGACCTCGGCGGCCCGACCGCGAACATGTACCGCATCGCCTGCAAGACCCCGGAAATCGAATCCGCGTGCCGCAAGCCTTCATGCGTGTTCCCTGGCATTTGCCCGAACCTCAACACCGATCACTCGTCGCTGATCCAGCTCTATCGCAGCGCCCGGGCCTTGCCGGGTGTGAAGAAGATCCTGATCGCCTCCGGCCTGCGCTACGACCTTGCGGTCGAGTCGCCGGAGTACGTCAAGGAGCTGGTGACCCACCACGTCGGTGGTTACCTGAAGATCGCCCCGGAACACACCGAGGAAGGTCCGCTCAACCAGATGATGAAACCGGGCATCGGCAGCTATGACAAGTTCAAGCGCATGTTCGAGAAGTACACCAAGGAAGCCGGGAAAGAGCAGTACCTGATTCCGTACTTCATCGCCGCTCACCCGGGCACCACCGACGAAGACATGATGAACCTGGCCCTGTGGCTCAAGGGCAACGGTTTCCGTGCCGACCAGGTGCAGGCGTTCTACCCGTCGCCGATGGCCACCGCCACCGCGATGTACCACTCGGGCAAGAACCCGCTGCGCAAGGTCACTTACAAGAGCGACGGCGTGACCATCGTCAAGAGCGAAGAGCAGCGTCGCCTGCACAAAGCGTTCTTGCGTTATCACGACCCGAAAGGCTGGCCGATGCTGCGTGAAGCGCTGACCCGCATGGGCCGCGCCGACCTGATCGGGCCGGGCAAGAACCAGTTGATCCCGTTGCATCAGCCAGCGACCGACAGCTACCAGAGCGCCCGTCGCAAGAACTCGACGCCGGCTGGCAGCCACAAAGTGGCCAAGGAAACGACCACCAAGATCCTGACCCAGCACACCGGCCTGCCACCGCGTGCCAGCGATGGCGGTAACCCGTGGGACAAGCGTGAACAGGCCAAGGCGGCGGCATTCGCCCGCAACCAGCAGGCTGCCAAGGAGCGTAAGGACGCGGCCAAAGGCAAGGGGCCGAAGCCTGCGCGCAAGCCGGTCGTGCCGCGTTAATCTCCGCGCCATATCGCAAAACGCCAGCCTTAGTGCTGGCGTTTTGTTTTCTAGCGAGTGTGCGGCCTGTTTGCTAAGGTGGCGCGCACTTCAACGGCTGCCCGGACAACCGATTTCCCTGTATAACGCCCAATCCTGTGGGAGCCGGGCTCGCCCGCGATGACGGCGGCACGGGCAATAAAGATCTCACCCCCGATTCTCAAGGACGATTCACATGAGCAACCCCTTACCGGGCATCGGCATGGATTACAGCCCCTCCCAGTTCATGGCCCGCCAACGCATCGAAAGCCAGATCAACCTGCCACGCCTGTTCGCCGCCATTGACGCCGACCCCGGAATCGTCGGCGCGGGCGTGGTGTACATTGACGCTGAGTTCAACGTAGTGACCCTGCGCGAGTTCAAGCCGATTTGCAGCATCAAGCCCAAGCGGATCATTTTGCGCGAGGCGCAGAAGTACATTGCGCCTGCGCAATTCGCCCAGCAGGTGCAGGACAATCCGCGCGAATCGCGCCTGGTTGGTGAGGCAGTCAACACCAGCTTATCGTGCGCGGGTGCAGTGATCGGCTGGATCGTAGTGCTCAGTGGTTCCGTGGCTATTCCGTTTTCGGCAGGGGCAAGTACGGTGGTCGCTGCGCTCGGTTATACCGCTGCGGCTGCCAGCTCAGTGCAGTGTTTTGCCAGCGGCTATCGGACCCGCAATGAGATCGTCAACCCCGCCCGTAACGATGAGCTCGACAGCGAAGAGTGGTACCAGTACACCATGATTGCGCTGGATGCTGCGTCCTTGGTCGGGGTAGGCGCATCCACGCTGACAACGCTCAAACTGGTCAGGCTGAATAAGGCCACGACCGGGAAAAGTGTCAGGGAAGTGCTCAGGGGGCTGAATCGACACGTGCCAAACTGACCAAAGAACTATTGAGCATCAACGACCCGCGCTTGACGTCGAAGATGATCAAGTTGAAGCAGTTGTCGGGCGAATTGCCCAAGCGTTTCACACCCACCGAGGTCAAGAATGCAACGGTCACTCAGATAAAAGACGCCTTGGGCGCCGCTATCGGTTTTACCGGCAGTGCAATTTCGGGGAATGTCCGCACCATTGCCGTAGGTCTGTACGAGGAGGCTGAGCAATGAATGAGCTGCCCAGCATTCGCAATTTTCTATCGAAGTATTTCCCGGTCTTCATGGGGGCAATATTCGCGTCAATTTTTACTCTGGTCTTTGCGGTGCCTTTGTTTTTCGAAAGCTATTTTCGAAGCCTTCCGTTGGCTGACAACACCAAGTACTCGTTTTTCGGGGGGATCGCGCTGACCCTCATTGTCGTGCACTGCCATTTCATGGTCGCGCGCGGTCGTCCGCATTGGGTGCGGCCTCTGGTTGTGCTTCTGGCCCTTTGTTTTCTTGGGGTATTGCCCACCATTGCATATGAGGTGCATCCCCTGACTTATGCTGTGACGTTGTTGTTCCCATTGCTGGCGCTATTGCTGCTCAACAGCAAGCGTCACCGCGAGATGCGCCAGAAGCTGCTTGAAGTACGTCACTTGCGCCAAGCTGTTATTGCAAAGCACAAAGCCCGTTAGTTGGGTAGATTCGGGCCCCGCCCTTCACACGTGCGCCACAAATATGTGCAACTCTCGCACCATAACCGCGGCCACGGCGCCGTTTTGGTGCTGTACTGCACCGGGTCTGTTGATAAAGCGCAATGACCGCCGCTCTGGCATAAGTCTTGCGCGCTTTGTGTCTATGCCCTGGCTCGCAGGAGGCCGCCGTGTCGATTCATGTCGCATTGCATCACGTCACGCATTACCGCTACGACCGCGCCGTCGAGCTCGGTCCGCAGATCGTTCGCTTGCGCCCGGCTGCCCACAGTCGCACGCGGATACTGTCCTATGCGCTGAAAGTCTCGCCCGAGCAGCATTTCATCAACTGGCAGCAAGACCCTCAGGGCAATTACCTGGCGCGGTTGGTGTTCCCGGAGAAAACCGATGAACTGAGGATCGAAGTCGACCTGCTGGCCGAGATGGCAGTCTTCAATCCCTTCGACTTCTTCCTCGAGCCCTACGCCGAGAAGATCCCTTTCGCCTATGCAGCGGATGAGCGCAAAGAACTGGCGCCGTACCTGGAAACCTTGCCGCTGACGCCGACATTCAAGGCCTATCTGGACGGCATCGACCGCACGCCGCTGCCCAGCGTGGATTTCCTCGTCGCGATCAACCAGCGCCTGAGCGAAGACATCGGTTACCTGATTCGCATGGAGCCTGGCGTACAGACTCCGGAATACACCCTCGAACAGGCCTCCGGCTCCTGCCGCGACTCGGCGTGGTTGCTGGTGCAATTGCTGCGCAACCTCGGCCTGGCGGCGCGATTCGTCTCCGGTTATCTGATCCAGCTGACCGCCGACGTCAAAAGCCTCGACGGTCCCTCGGGCACCGAAGTGGATTTCACTGACCTGCATGCCTGGTGCGAAGTCTATTTGCCCGGTGCCGGCTGGATCGGCCTGGACGCAACCTCAGGGTTGTTTGCCGGTGAAGGACACATTCCGTTGGCGTGCAGCCCCGACCCATCCTCTGCGGCACCGATCAGTGGTTTGGTGGAACCGTGCGAGTGCGAATTCACCCACGAAATGTCGGTCGAGCGGATTTGGGAAGCGCCAAGGGTTACCAAACCCTACACCGAAGACCAATGGCTGGCGATTCAGGCATTGGGCCGGCAGATCGATGCTGATTTGCTCGAAGGTGACGTGCGCCTGACCATGGGCGGCGAGCCGACGTTCGTTTCCATCGATGACCCGGACGGCGCCGAGTGGAACACCGCCGCGCTCGGGCCAGACAAGCGTCGGCTGTCAGCCGAACTGTTCCAGCGCATGCGCAAGCATTACGCGCCCAAGGGCCTGGTGCATTTCGGTCAGGGCAAGTGGTACCCCGGCGAGCAACTGCCGCGCTGGTCGCTGAACTGCTATTGGCGCCGCGATGGCGTGCCGATCTGGCACAACAGCGCGCTGATCGCCGACGAGCAGGAAGACTACGGCGCCGATGGCGAATTGGCCGGGCGTTTCCTGGCGAGTGTCGCCGAACGCTTGAAGATTCCGACACGCTTCGTGTTCCCTACCTACGAAGACAATTTCTATTACCTCTGGCGCGAAGGCGCTTTACCGCAGAACGTCAGCGCCGAAGACTCACGCCTGGAAGAACCTCTGGAGCGTGCGCGCCTGCGCAAAGTCTTCAGCCAAGGCCTGGACAAGGTCATCGGTCAGGTCCTGCCGCTGGCGCGCACCGCCAAGGGCGATCAATGGCAGAGCGGTCGCTGGTACCTGCGCGAGGAACACTGCCGGTTGGTGCCGGGGGATTCGCCACTGGGGTATCGTTTGCCGCTCGGTTCGCAGCCTTGGGTGAAAGCCGCGGAGTACCCGTTCATTCACCCCACGGACCCGAATCAGGATTTCCCGGAGCTGCCGGACACCGACCAACTACAGAATCACGCTCAACCGAAAACGGCCGACGAACGTGTGCCCGAGATCGACCAGTCCGCCGACTGGCTGACCCGCACCGCGTTCTGCGCCGAAGCACGTGAAGGTCGGTTGTACCTGTTCATGCCGCCACTGGAGCGGGTCGAGGACTACCTGGAACTGGTCGCCGCCATCGAAGCCACCGCCGAGGAACTGCATTGCCCGGTATTGCTGGAAGGCTATGAACCGCCGAGCGATCCGCGCCTGAGCAACTTTCGAATTACCCCGGATCCGGGCGTGATTGAGGTCAACGTCCAGCCGTCCGCTACCTGGGACGAGTTGGTGGAACGTACCGAGTTTCTTTACGAAGAGGCGCGCCAGACTCGGCTGACCACCGAGAAATTCATGATCGACGGCCGACACACCGGCACCGGCGGCGGTAACCATTTCGTCCTGGGTGGCGCGACCCCGGCTGACTCGCCGTTTCTGCGCCGTCCGGACCTGCTGCGCAGCCTGATCAGCTACTGGCATAACCACCCGTCCTTGTCCTACCTGTTTTCCGGGCTGTTCATCGGCCCGACATCCCAGGCACCGCGGGTGGACGAAGCGCGCAACGATTCGCTGTATGAACTGGAAATCGCCTTCGCCCAGATGCCGAAGCCGGGCGAAGAATGCCCGCCATGGCTGGTGGATCGCTTGTTGCGCAATTTGCTGATCGACGTGACCGGCAACACCCACCGCGCCGAGTTCTGTATCGACAAACTCTATTCACCGGACGGCGCCACCGGACGCCTTGGCTTGCTGGAACTGCGAGCCTTTGAAATGCCGCCCCATGCGCGCATGAGCCTGGCTCAGCAGTTGTTGTTGCGGGCGCTGGTGGCGCGGTTCTGGCGCGAGCCTTATGCGCCGCCGAAACTCGCGCGTTGGGGCACCGAACTGCACGACCGGTTCCTGCTGCCGCACTTTATCGAGCAAGATTTCGCCGATGTGATCGTCGACCTGAATGCCGCCGGTTATCCGGTGCGGGCCGAGTGGTTCGCGGCGCATCTGGAGTTCCGTTTTCCCAAGGTCGGCGACTACGCCGTCAGCGGCATCGAACTGGAATTGCGTCAGGCGCTGGAGCCCTGGCATGTGTTGGGCGAGGAGGGCAGCGCGGGCGGTACGGTGCGTTATGTGGATTCGTCCCTGGAACGTTTGCAGGTCAAGCTGACGGGGTTGCCGCCGCAACGTTATCTGCTGACCTGCAATGGCATCCCGGTGCCGTTGCAACCTACCGGTCGGGTCGGCGAGTTCGTCGCCGGTGTACGTTTCCGTGCCTGGCAACCGTACAACTGTCTGCAACCGACTATCCCGGTCCACGCACCGCTGGTGTTCGACTTGCTCGACACCTGGATGGGGCGTTCGCTGGGTGGTTGTCAGTACCACGTCGCCCATCCGGGCGGGCGCAACTACGACAGCCTGCCGGTGAACGCCAATGAAGCCGAGAGCCGGCGGATGGCGCGTTTCTTCCGCATCGGACACACGCCGGGGAAACTTCCTGTACCGAAACTGGAAATCAACGACGAGCTGCCGATGACGCTCGATTTGCGACGCTTTTAAACCGTACGCGACGCTCGGATTTTTCGTCTATCCGGGCGTCATGAGCCTGCGTTAGTCTGACCGTTCTTTGCTGTCTGCCGAGCTTTCCATGCCTGACCTGCTTGACCGCTACCCGTTGACTGCGGGCACCTATCACGAACTGCTCGACAACAGCGGCGCCGTGCGCCCGCACTGGCGGCGGCTGTTCGATCAATTGCAACGCAGCACGCCAGCGCAACTGGTGCAGCGTCAGGCGCTGCTGACCCGGCAGATTCAGGAAAACGGCGTGACCTACAACGTCTACGCCGACCCCAAGGGCGCTGATCGGCCATGGGAGCTGGATTTGTTGCCTCATGTGATTGCAGCCGATGAGTGGCAGCAGCTTTCGGCCGGGATCGCTCAACGGGCGCGTTTGCTCAATGCTGTGCTGGCGGACCTGTACGGTCCTCAACGCTTGATCGCCGAAGGCCTGCTGCCGGCTGAACTGGTGTTCGGTCATAACAACTTCCTCTGGCCTTGCCAGGGCATCGCACCGCCCGACGGGGCTTTTCTGCATCTGTATGCCGTGGATTTGGCGCGCACGCCTGACGGTCGCTGGTGGGTGACCGCCGACCGCACTCAAGCGCCATCCGGTGCCGGTTACGCCCTGGAAAACCGCACCATCGTGTCCCGAGCCTTCCCCGAGTTGTACCGCGACTTGAAGGTGCGGCACCTGGCCGGGTTCTTCCGCACACTTCAGGAAACACTCGCCCGGCAGGCGCCGAGCGATGATGAAGCGCCACTGGTGGTCCTGCTGACACCGGGGCGTTTCAACGAAAGCTATTTCGAGCACTTGTACCTGGCTCGTCAGCTCGGGTATCCGCTGGTGGAAGGCGGCGATCTGACCGTCCGCGATGCCACGGTCTATCTGAAAACCTTGAGCGGGTTGCGCCGGGTTCACGCGATCATGCGTCGGCTCGACGATGATTTCTGCGACCCGCTGGAGCTGCGCACCGACTCGGCACTTGGCGTGCCAGGGCTGCTCGAAGCGGTGCGTCAGGGCCGGGTGCTGGTGGCCAACGCCCTCGGCAGCGGTGTGCTGGAGTCGCCGGGTTTGCTGGGCTTCCTGCCGAAAATCAATCAATTCCTGTTCGGCGAAGAGTTGATCCTGCCGTCCATCGCAACTTGGTGGTGCGGCGAAGCGCCGGTGCTGGCCCAGGCCCTGGAAAAACTGCCGGAACTGTTGATCAAGCCGGCGTTTCCGTCGCAGAGTTTTGCACCGGTGTTTGGGCGTGATTTGAGTGAAAAACAGCGCCAGGCTCTGGCCGAGCGCATGCAGGCACGGCCTTACGCCTATGTTGCGCAAGAATTGGCGCAACTGTCCCAGGCGCCGATCTGGCAGGCCGAAGGCGGACAGTTGCAACCGCGAGCCATCGGCATGCGCGTGTATGCGGTGGCCAGTCGGGAGGGTTATCGAGTGCTGCCCGGTGGCCTGACCCGGGTTGCCGCCGAGGCCGATGCCGAAGCGGTGTCGATGCAACGCGGCGGCGCGAGCAAAGACACCTGGGTGTTGGGCGACCGCCCGCCCAGCGGCGAACAATGGAAAGCCCAGCGCAACATTGGCGTTCACGATCTGGTACGTCGTGATCCGTATCTGCCATCGCGGGTGGTCGAGAACCTGTTCTGGTTTGGCCGTTATTGCGAGCGCTGCGATGACAGCGCGCGGCTGCTGCGGGTCATGCTCGCGCGCTATGTCGATGGCGATGACCCGCAAGCCCTGGAGGCGGCGGTCGATCTCGGTGAACGCCTGAATCTGTTGCCGGAGGAGGGTGAGTTGCCGGAACGATTGCTGGCGGCGCTGCTCGGCGATGATTGGCCGTTCAGCCTGCGCTCCAATCTGCAGCGTTTGCAGTGGGCGGCGTCGCAAGTACGCGGCAAGCTCTCGCGAGAGAACTGGCAAGCGCTGGTGGAGTTGCAGCGCGAGGCCATGGAGCTGGAAACCGAAGAGCCGGATTTCGGCGAGTTGCTGGATTTCCTCAACCGATTGGTGATGTCGCTGGCGGCGCTGTCCGGTTTTGCTCTCGACGACATGACCCGGGATGAGGGCTGGCGGTTCCTGATGATCGGTCGGCGGATCGAACGGCTGCAATTTCTCAGCGGCAGTCTGGCGGCGTTTTTGCGCGGTGCCGGGGCTTTCGATCAGGCCGGGCTGGAATGGCTGCTGGAGCTGGGCAACAGCAGCATCACCTACCGTTCGCGATACTTGGCGGTGGCGCAATTGATCCCGGTGCTCGACCTGTTGCTGCTCGACGAGCAGAACCCGCACGCGGTGCTGTTCCAGTTGAAACTGGTGACCCGTACGTTGAAGCGCTTGAACGACGACTTCGGCGCGCCACGCGAAACGGGTCTGCTGCAGTTGGTGGAGCGGCTGGTGCACTTCGATCTGGGCTGCCTGGAGAACTCGCTGTTCGGCGAGGCCAGTGTTCACGCCGCCGTAGAGGGGCTGGCGGATCTGCTGCAAGAGATTGCCGATGCCAGCGGACAGGTGTCGGATCGCCTGGCCTTGCGCCATTTCGCCCATGTCGATGATGTCAGCCAGCGCACGGTGTCCGTCTGATGAGTGCCCATTACCAGATCTTCCACGACACCCATTATCACTACGACAGCCCGGTGTCCCTGGCCCAGCAACTGGCACATCTGTGGCCGCGGGCCTGTGCCTGGCAGCGCTGCACCGAGCAGCAGTTGCAGATCAGTCCCCAGCCGACTTCACGCAGGGATGAGCTGGATGTGTTCGGCAATCCGCTGACCCGGTTGGCGTTCGAGCGCCCCCACGATGAATTGCTGGTCAACGCTCGGCTCACCGTCGAAGTGCTGGAACGTCCGTCGCTGGACTTCAATCAATCGCCGGCCTGGGAAGCGACCTGCAACGCGCTGACCTACAGCGGTCAGCCACTCTCGCCTGCGTTGCTGGAAGCCTGCCGTTACCGCTTCGAATCGCCCTACGTGCATTTGAAACGCAGTTTCGTCGAGTTCTCCGAAAGTTGCTTTCCTGCTGGCCGGCCATTGCTGCTGGGTGTTCAAGCGTTGATGGAGAAGATCTTCAGCGAGTTCACCTTCGACGCCGAGGCGACCCAAGTGGCGACGCCGTTGGTGGAAGTGCTGGAGAGGCGTCGTGGGGTTTGCCAGGACTTCGCGCATTTGATGCTCGCTTGCCTGCGCTCCCGTGGGTTGGCGGCGCGGTACATCAGTGGCTATCTGCTGACACAGCCCCCACCGGGCCAGCCAAGGCTGATCGGCGCCGATGCATCGCATGCATGGGTATCGGTGTTTTGCCCGGTGTTGGGTTGGGTGGATTTTGACCCGACCAACAATGTGCAACCGGCGCTGGAGCACATCACCCTGGCCTGGGGCCGGGACTTTTCCGATGTGTCGCCGTTGCGCGGGGTGATTCTGGGCGGTGGCAGCCATGATCCCGAAGTTCGGGTGACAGTGATGCCATTGGAATAGCGCAGACCCCATGCGGGAATGTGTTTTTTGGAGGAGGGTTTCAAATTGGCCTGTGAGGGCCAGCAACATCGTTGCTGACCCTGGACACAGATCCGGTGGGCCTGATCAGATCATCGGGCCCTGAGGGTCTCAGGCGTCGGGCGCCTGATCTTTCGGTGCTTCAACATCATCTTCTGCCGCCACTTCACCTTCTGCATCCGGGTTCAGTGCTGCTGCTTCTTCTTCAGCTGTAGCTTTCTTGCGCTGAAGCTTTTCCTCTTTCTTCTGCTCCTTGGCCAAGTCTCTCTGACGTTTGGCGAAGGAATAATTAGGTTTAGCCATGGGCGATCCTCTGGGGTCGAAGGTGAGGTTGAGCGGCGCATATTCTGCCCTGTATCGGCACCGAGCCGTTAGCTGGGTTTTTGCTCGGTCCATTTTGGCGGTACCGAGGGTTGCCAGGCGTCCAGTGCATCGAGCAGGGTTTGCGGTGATTCGCTCATTTGCAGCATGTCACGGTGCTGCCCGCGAACGAAGCCTTCGCCGACGATATGATCGAGAAAAGACGTCAACTTGCTGTAGAAACCGTTCACTTCCAGCAAACCCAGCGGTTTGCCGTGATAACCGAGCTGGCCCCAGGTCCAGACTTCGAACAGCTCTTCCAGCGTGCCCAGACCGCCGGGCAGGGCAATGAAGGCATCGCTGAGCTCGGCCATTCGCGCCTTGCGCGCATGCATGCCGTCGACCACTTCCAGGCGGGTCAGGCCGCTGTGGCCGATTTCCTTGTCCTTGAGGCTCTGCGGAATGATCCCGATCACTTCGCCACCGGCCGCCAGTGCGGCATCAGCCACAATTCCCATCAGCCCGACAGCGCCGCCGCCATAAACCAGGGTCAGCTTGCGCTCGGCCAATGCTCGCCCCAGGGCGATAGCCGCTTCACGATAAGCCGGATTGGTGCCGGTGCTGGCACCGCAAAATACACAAACGGACGTTAAAGACATGCCTTGCTCCATGGTCAATCAGGACCACAGAGTAAAGGCAGGCTCGCATCGTTCCAAGGGTTAAACCGCGCGTTCAGGTGTTTCGTAAGTGCCACTGGCGCCACAGGCGTAGGCGGCCAACAAACTGCTCAACAAGCTGCTGAAAGACATGACAGGCGCTCCAGGTGAGTAATGATGGCCCTGATGATAGGGCCGTCCCAGACGTCTGGCTGGTAGATTGTTTCGATGGGTGTCATAGCCCGAAAGTTGTATACAATTTTTGATTCAGGTCATAGGAACTTGCGAAGATTTCAGGCAGTCTTCTGTCCATTCGCACTTTTGTTAACCCTGCCTTGGAGATTCACCATGTTTGCCAAACTTGTTGCGGTATCCCTGCTGACACTGGCCAGCAGCCAATTGATGGCTGCCGAGTGCAAAACGACCATCGACTCCACCGATCAGATGTCCTTCAACACCAAGGCCATTGAAATCGACAAAAGCTGCAAGACCTTCACCGTTGAACTGACCCACTCCGGCAGCCTGCCGAAAAACGTCATGGGCCATAACCTGGTGATCAGCAAAGAGGCTGACATGCAGCCGATCGCCACCGACGGCCTGTCGGCTGGCATCGACAAAAATTACCTGAAAGAAGGTGATGCCCGCGTCATCGCTCACACCAAAGTCATCGGCGCTGGTGAAAAGGATTCTGTGACATTCGATGTGTCGAAGCTCAATGCAGCCGAAAAATACGGCTTCTTCTGCTCGTTCCCGGGCCACATCTCGATGATGAAAGGCACGGTTACACTGAAGTAATCGATTCAAGCGCATAAAAAAAGCGTCCACTTGGGACGCTTTTTTTTGTGCTCATTTCTACAGGGGGGCAGAATCAAGGCGCGAACGGCATCACACGCTTGTGATGAGTCTTCTTATACGTATCACAAATGATCTTGAACGCTTCCTCGCGCACCGGTTCGCCGTGCAGGAAGGCGTCGATCTCGGCGTAGGTCACGCCGTGGGACGCTTCGTCCGGTTTGCCCGGCGACAGGTCTTCGAGGTCGGCGGTCGGGATTTTCTCCACCAGCGACTCCGGCGCGCCGAAGCTGCGGGCAATCGCCCGGACCTGATTTTTCACCAGGCCGCTCAGCGGTGCGAGGTCGCAGGCGCCGTCACCGAACTTGGTGAAGAAACCCATCACGGCTTCTGCCGCGTGGTCGGTGCCGATCACCAGGCCATGAGCCGCACCGGCGATGGTGTATTGCGCGACCATGCGCATCCGCGCCTTGGTATTGCCCAATACGAAATCCACCCAGACGGCTTCTTTGCCTTCGAAGGCTGCCACTTCGCCGGCCAGGGATTTGACTGCCGGGCCGATGTTCACCGTGTGGCGTTCGTCCGGTGCGATGAAGTCCACCGAGGCCTGGGCATCGTGTTCATCGAACTGCGTCTGGTACGGCAGGCGCACGGCGATGAACTTGTAGCTGTTATCACCGGTACGCTCACGCAGTTCACGGATGGCGCGTTGGGCCAATAGGCCGGCGGTCAGGGAATCGACGCCGCCGCTGATACCGAGCACCAGGGCCTTGAGCCCGGAATTGACCAGGCAATCCTGAATGAAGGTGATTCGCCGGGCGACTTCAGCCTCAAGGGCGAGTTGATCCACGAACGGCGGTTGGACCTTGAGCTGTTCAGCAATCTCACGCTGTACGGCTTGCATGAATTCACTCCTTGCTTGATGTACTGGAAAGGGTGGCAGGTACTTGGAAAACGTGTCGCAAATAGGCGACGAAATTCGGGTCTTTGCAGTGAGTCTTGCCAGGCTCATCAGAAATCTTGGCCACCGGTTGGCCGTTGCATGCAGTCATTTTAAGCACGATGCTCATCGGTTCGACACCCGGAATATCGCAGGTCAGGTTAGTGCCGATGCCGAAACTGACATTGATCCGACCACGTAACGCCCGAAAAATCTCCAGAGATTTGGGCAACGTCAGGCTGTCGGAAAACACCAGGGTCTTGCTCATCGGGTCGATGCCCAGCTTGTGGTAGTGGGCGATGGCCTTTTCCGCCCAGAGCACCGGGTCACCGGAGTCGTGACGCAAGCCGTCGAAGAGCTTGGCAAAGAACAGGTCGAAATCGCCGAGAAACGCATCGGAAGTGATGCAGTCGGTCAGGGCGATCCCCAACAGGCCACGGTACTCGCGGACCCAGCAGTCGAGGGCGGCGATCTGGCTGTCGATCAGCCGTGGGCCGAGTTGCTGGTGGGCCATGATCCATTCGTGGGCCATGGTGCCCAACGGCTTCATATCCAGCTCGCGGGACAGGTGCACGTTGCTGGTGCCGACGAAACGACCGGGGAAGTCGTGCTTGAGCACGTTCACCACTTCTTCCTGCACACGGTACGAGAAGCGCCGGCGAGTGCCGAAATCGGCTACCTGCAACTCGGACAATTCATCGCTGCTGGCGTTGGCGGTCAGCCAGTCGAACTTGCGATAGAGCTGCTCACGGGCCTGTTCCAGGACGATTTCCCGGTAGCGATAGCGGTTGCGCACTTCGCTGACCATGGCCAGCAACGGCACTTCGAACAGAATCACGTGCAGCCACGGCCCGCGCAGGCGGATGAACAACTCGCCGTTTTCAATGCCGGTGTGGATATAGCGCAGATTGAAACGGAACAGACCGAGAAAGCGCAGGAAATCCGGTTTCAGGAAGCTGATGCGCTCCAGGAAGCTCAACTGATCGGCACTCAGGCTCAACTCGGCCAGGCGCTCGATCTGGAAACGGATCTCCGCCAGGTACGGGCGCAGATCCTCGCTGTTACGGCAACGAAACTCCCATTCGACTTCCACGTTAGGGTAGTTGTGCAGCACCGCCTGCATCATCGTCAGTTTGTAGAAGTCGGTGTCGAGCAGGTTCTGCACGATGCGATCGGCAAACACACTCTCGCTCATAACGGGTCTCCAGGCGGGTCGCAGCCCGTGGCAGCGACGTTGCAGCTGTTTCAATGAATGGGGCTAGTGGCGCATATCAGCGGTGAGGATTGCCAGCAATTTTTTAGACGCTAGAGATCTCTGTGGCGAGGGGGCTTGCCCCCGTTCGGCTGCGCAGCAGTCGTAAATTCCGCATGCATGATCTGTCTGAGGGACCGCGATTGCAGGTTTTGGGGTCGCTACGCGACCCAACGGGGGCAAGCCCCCTCGCCACAGAGTTTTGCATGATATTTCAACTTTGCGGTGTATTCGGATTGTCCATCTGCTCCAGCATCCACTTCACAAAATCCCGCACCTTGGGCACTTCCGCCGAATGCTCCGGATACGCCAGGTAATAGGCGTCGGTGCTGGGCATTGCATGCTGCCAGGGAATGACCAGTTTGCCGTCGGCCAATTCCTCTTCCACCAGAAACTTCGGTAGCAGCGCTACACCACAGCCGACTTGGGCGGCGCGGATGCACATGTAGAACGTTTCGAAACGCGGGCCGTGGTAGCTGTGTTCGGTGTGGTAGCCCTGGCTGTCGAACCAATCGTGCCAGGCCTGGGGCCGGGAAGCGTTTTGCAGCAGGACCAGGTCGGTGAGTTGGGTCGGATCGGTGAACGGCGTGTCCGGCAGACTGCCCGGGGCGCACACAGGAACAAGCTCTTCGCCGAACAGCTTCAGGCATTCGGTGCCGGGCCGTGAGCCCTGGCCGAAGTAGAACGCCAGATCGCTGCGACCTTGCAGCAGGTCGTCGGCTTCCTGTTCGCTGCACAGGTCCAGATGGATAGACGGATGACGCAGGCGCCAGCCTTTCAAGCGTGGCACCAGCCAGCGCGCGCCGAAGGTCGGAGGCGTGGAGACGCGCAAGACTTCGGTGTCTCCGCCGTAGGAACGCAGGTAATGGGTCGACATTTCGACTTGGGTGAGGATTTTTCGCACCTCCACCAAATACAAATCGCCAGCGGGGGTCATTTGCAGGCGTCGGCGCACCCGGCGGAACAACAGGTGCTGCAACAACTCTTCGAGTTGCGCGACCTGTTTGCTCACGGCGCTCTGGGTCAGGTTCAGCTCTTCGGCGGCGCGGGTGAAGCTCAAATGCCGGGTCACGGCCTCGAAACACTGCAGCGCAGTGATCGACGGCAAGTAGCGTTTATTCAGCATCGGTTCTCCTTGTTCTTGTCGCTCCGCCGGCACTTTACGTTGCGGCAGATTCACAGCATGAATAAACGGAATGATATCTCGCTTAATCGTCGTTTGTTGGAGAACCTCGGGAGCGCTAAAAATACAGGTCAGATCAGTCGAATTAATCCGGCTGCACGTTTTCTGTTTCTGCTCGAGGAGTGACCCATGGTTGCCGCATTGCTTGATCGTCTTGGTGTGAACCCGGCCCTGTACCAGAACGGCAAAGTGCCGGTGCATTCGCCCATCGACGGTAGTCGGATTGCCGCCGTGAACTGGGAAGGCGCCGCTGAAGTCGAGCAGCACATCAGTCGCGCAGATCATGCGTTCGAATTGTGGCGCAAGGTGCCGGCGCCGCGCCGTGGCGAACTGGTTCGTCAATTGGGCGACATCCTGCGCGAGTACAAGGCCGATCTCGGTGAGCTGGTTTCCTGGGAAGCCGGCAAGATCACTCAGGAAGGCCTGGGTGAAGTTCAGGAAATGATCGACATCTGCGACTTCGCGGTCGGTCTGTCCCGTCAGTTGTACGGTTTGACCATCGCCTCCGAGCGCCCTGGCCACCACATGCGCGAAACCTGGCACCCGCTGGGCATCGTCGGCGTGATCAGCGCGTTTAACTTCCCGGTCGCCGTCTGGGCCTGGAACGCGACGCTGGCGCTGGTGTGCGGCAACCCGGTGATCTGGAAACCGTCGGAGAAAACCCCGCTCACCGCGCTGGCCTGCCAAGCGCTGTTCGACCGCGTCCTGAAGAACTTCAGCGACGCCCCACCGCACCTGAGCCAGGTGATCATCGGTGGTCGCGATGCCGGTGAAGCCTTGGTCGATGACCCGCGTGTCGCGCTGGTCAGCGCCACCGGCAGCACCCGCATGGGCCGCGAAGTGGCACCGAAAATCGCCGCACGCTTCGCCCGCAGCATTCTGGAACTGGGCGGTAACAACGCGATGATCCTTGGCCCAAGCGCCGATCTGGACATGGCTGTGCGGGCGATTCTGTTCAGCGCCGTCGGCACTGCCGGTCAGCGTTGCACCACCTTGCGTCGCCTGATTGCCCACGAATCGGTGAAGGAAGAAATCGTCACCCGCCTGAAAGCCGCTTACTCCAAGGTGCGCATCGGCCATCCACTGGAAGGCAACCTGATCGGGCCGCTGATCGACAAACACAGCTTCGACAACATGCAGGACGCGCTGGAGCAAGCCTTGAGCGAAGGCGGCCGGGTGTTTGGCGGCCAGCGTCAGCTGGAAGACAAATTCCCCAACGCTTACTACGTTTCGCCAGCCATTGTCGAAATGCCGGAACAGAGCGATGTGGTGCGCGACGAAACCTTCGCGCCGATTCTGTACGTGATCGGTTACACCGATTTCGAAGAGGCATTGCGCCTGAACAACGCCGTGCCACAAGGCCTGTCGTCGTGCATCTTCACCACCGACGTGCGTGAAGCCGAGCGGTTCATGTCGGCGGTGGGCAGCGATTGCGGCATCGCCAACGTCAACATCGGCCCGAGCGGCGCGGAAATCGGCGGCGCGTTCGGCGGCGAGAAGGAAACGGGCGGCGGTCGTGAGTCGGGCTCCGATGCATGGCGCGGGTACATGCGCCGCCAGACCAACACCGTGAACTATTCGCTGGAGTTGCCGTTGGCTCAGGGGATTACGTTCGATTAAGCAGCAAGCGACAAGCTGTTGATCGATCGTTCCCACGCTCTGTGTGGGAACGATCGATGGTGTGTTGGTTAGGTTTCATTTTCGGAGTCTGGCAATGCCGTTACGCGAAGAGTGTCTGTGGGAAAAACTGACGCCGCAAAGGCCCGACAATGCGGCGCTCAAGGGTGAGGTGACGGTGGATGTCTGCGTCATCGGTGCCGGTTTCACCGGGCTGTCGGCGGCGGTGCATCTGCTGGAGCAAGGCAAAAGTGTCTGTGTGCTGGAAGCGCATCGTGCTGGCCATGGCGGTTCGGGGCGTAACGTCGGGCTGGTCAACGCCGGGATGTGGATTCCTCCGGACGAAATCGAAGCCGGTTTTGGCAAGGCGGTCGGCAGTCAGCTCAACCGTATGCTCGGTGCGGCGCCGTCGCTGGTATTCAGCCTTGTCGACAAATACAACATCGATTGCCAGTTACGCCGCGAAGGTACGCTACATATGGCGCACAACGCGCGTGGCGAGGCGGACCTGCGCAGTCGTGAAGAACAATGGAAACGTCGCGGGGCACCGGTGGAGTTGTTGACCGGAGCTGCCTGCGAACAAGCCACGGGCACCAAAAAGATCGCCGCCGCGCTGCTCGACCGGCGTGCCGGCACGATCAACCCGATGGCCTACACCACAGGGCTGGCCAATGCGGCCATCGGCCTTGGGGGGCAGTTGTTCGATCATTCCCCGGTGACCCGACTCGAACGTCAGGGCCAGCGCTGGTCAGTGCAGACCGCCCAGGGTTCGGTGCTGGCCGAACAGGTGGTGATCGCCTCCAATGCTTATACCGAAGGCGACTGGACGGAACTGCGCCGCAACTTCTTCCCCGGTTATTACTATCAAGTGGCATCGGTGCCGCTGACCGAAGACGCCGCGCAGCAAATTCTGCCCGGTGGTCAGGGCTCCTGGGACACCCGGCAAGTGCTCAGCAGCATCCGTCGCGATGCCGAAGGGCGGTTGTTGCTCGGCAGCCTCGGCAATGGCAACCAGAAACCGACCTGGTTCCTCAAAGCCTGGGCCGATCGGGTTCAGCAGCATTACTTCCCCTACCTGAAACCGGTGGAATGGGAATGCACCTGGACCGGTTGCATCGCCTTCACCCCCGATCATTTGATGCGCCTGTTCGAGCCAGCACCGGGTCTGGTGGCCGTTACCGGTTACAACGGTCGAGGGGTAACCACCGGTACAGTGGTCGGCAAAGCCTTTGCCGATTATCTGTGTAACGGAAATCCTCAGGCCTTGCCGATTCCCTTTGCACCCATGCAGCCATTGGCGGGTGTGGGGCTGCGAAGCTGCCTGTATGAGGCCGGCTTTTCGCTGTATCACGCGGGCCAGTGCCTGCGGATCGTGATCTGATTGTTGAAATATGTTGCTGGAAGCAGCGCTTTTCAGCGAAGCGGCTAGCCTGTAATGGTGCGGGTTGTAGCAGTTGTGCACCGGCAGTGTGCAGTTCGGTGACGCGGGCTGTTACAGGTAGGTTGCACATCGTTTGGCGCTGCGGTTGCAATGATGGCGCAGACGGGTTGCGCCTTTTGGAATGGATGGTTTCACCTCCCGCGGTTTAGACGGTTGCACGCCCAATGAAAATGGGATCGAAACAGTCGAAATAACAAGAAAGCAGCGACTTTTTTCAGAATAAAAAACCGATGGCACGGCCCTTGCTCTGAGCATTCAGTGAAGTCGCAGTGCCAACTAAAAAAAACCTTGGAGCACCACCTCATGTCCCAGACGTTTTACAAGAAAGGCTTTCTGGCCCTCGCAGTGGCAGCTGCGTTGGGTGTTTCTGCGTTTGCACAGGCTGATGTGAAAATCGGTGTGGCGGGCCCGATGACAGGCGCCAACGCGGCATTTGGCGAGCAGTACATGAAGGGTGCACAGGCAGCCGCTGATGCGGTGAACGCAGCGGGCGGTATCAACGGGGAAAAAATCGTACTGGTCAAAGGCGATGACGCCTGCGAGCCGAAGCAGGCTGTGACGGTCGCCAAAGACCTGACTGAAAAGAAAGTCGTTGGTGTGGTAGGTCACTTCTGCTCCTCGTCGACCATCCCTGCCTCCGAGATCTACGACGAAGCCGGCATCATCACGATCACCCCAGGTTCCACCAACCCCAAGGTGACCGAGCGCGGCCTGAGTGCCATGTTCCGCATGTGCGGGCGTGACGACCAGCAAGGTATCGTGGCTGGCGACTATATCGTCGACGTGCTCAAGGGCAAGAAAGTCGCCGTGCTGCACGACAAGGACACCTATGGCCAAGGCTTGGCAGATGCCACCAAGGCTCAACTGATCAAGCGCGGCGTAACGCCAGTGCTGTATGAAGGCCTGACTCGCGGCGAGAAAGACTTCAGTGCCGTCGTCACCAAGATCCGTGCGGCCGGTGCCGACGTGGTCTACTTCGGCGGCTTGCACCCGGAAGCCGGTCCACTGGTTCGGCAACTGCGTGAACAGGGCCTCAAAGACGTCAAGTTCATGTCCGATGACGGCATCGTGACTGACGAACTGGTGACCACCGCCGGTGGCCCACAGAACGTTGATGGCGTACTGATGACCTTCGGCGCCGACCCACGTCTGCTGCCAGACAGCAAGACCGTGGTAGACGCCTTCCGCAAGGCCGGCACCGAACCTGAAGGCTACACCCTGTACGCCTACGCTTCGGTCCAGACCCTGGCCGCGGCGTTCAATGGCGCCAAATCCAACAAGGGCGAAGACGCTGCCAAATGGCTGAAAGCCAACCCGGTCAAGACCGTCATGGGCGAGAAGACCTGGGACAGCAAGGGCGACCTGAAAGTCTCCGACTACGTGGTTTACAAGTGGGACAAGGACGGCAAATACCACCAGCTGGAAAAACAGAAGTGATATGAGCGGTTGATCTGCCCGGCGCCTTGCGCGCCGGGCAGTCCTGAAACATGTCCGTGCAGTACCTGTCTTTTCTCGTAGAGCTGCACACAACCGAGTTGCGCCGGCGGCTGAACCCCGGTCCGTCGCGCCCGGCTTCTGTGCAGTCTCTCAAGTGCGTGAGATTGCGTTATGGATGGTATTTTCCTGCAGCAACTGGTCAACGGCCTGACCCTCGGGTCGGTCTATGGCCTGATCGCCATCGGCTACACAATGGTCTATGGCATCATCGGCATGATCAACTTCGCCCATGGCGAGGTTTATATGATCTCTGCGTACCTCGCGGCGATCAGTCTGGCTCTGCTGGCTTACTTCGGTATTGAATCCTTCCCGCTGCTGATGCTCGGCACCCTGGTTTTCACCATCATCGTCACCGCGGTGTATGGCTGGGTCATTGAGCGTGTCGCTTACAAACCGCTGCGCAACTCCACCCGACTGGCACCGCTGATCAGCGCCATCGGTATTTCCCTGATCCTGCAAAATTATGCACAGATCAGTCAGGGCGCCCGTCAACAGGGTGTACCAACACTGCTGACCGGTGCATGGCGAGTTGAAGTCGGGAACGGCTTCGTTCAACTCACCTACACCAAAATCTTCATTCTGGTTGCCGCATTCGTCGGGATGGGCCTGCTGACCTACGTCATCAAGTACACCAAGCTCGGCCGCATGTGCCGCGCCACCCAGCAAGACCGCAAGATGGCTTCGATCCTGGGGATCAATACCGATCGGGTGATTTCCTACGTGTTCATCATCGGTGCGGCGATGGCGGCCCTGGCCGGCGTGCTGATCACCATGAACTACGGCACGTTCGACTTCTACGCAGGCTTCGTCATCGGGATCAAGGCGTTCACCGCGGCGGTGCTCGGCGGGATCGGCTCACTGCCCGGCGCCATGCTGGGAGGGATCATTCTCGGGATCTCCGAGTCGCTGTTCTCGGGGCTGGTCAACTCGGATTACAAAGACGTTTTCAGCTTCTCGCTGCTCGTTCTTGTTCTGGTCTTTCGGCCTCAAGGCCTGCTTGGCCGTCCTCTTGTGTCGAAGGTGTAAGCGATGTCTTCAACCACTAAAACCATTGATGTCAAAAAAAGCCTGGTTGACGCGATTCTTGCCGGCCTCATCGCCCTGATTGTGTTCGGCCCGATTGTTGGTGTGGTCCTCGACGGCTACGGCTTCAACCTGCAGCCGACGCGCGTGGCATGGATAGTCGCCATCGTTATGGCTGGCCGCTTTGCCCTGAGCCTATTCTTGCAAACCTCCAAAGGCCTGAGAATTCTCGAAGGCTTTGAGAGCACCGGCTCCGGGGTTCATGTTCTGGCGCCTGATTACAAATCCCGGTTGCGCTGGGTCGTCCCGCTGGTGATCGTTGTCGCCGTGGTATTCCCGTTCTTCTCCAACTCTTACCTGTTGGGCGTGGTCATCCTTGGGTTGATCTACGTGCTGCTGGGCCTGGGCCTGAACATCGTGGTCGGCCTGGCCGGCCTGCTCGACCTGGGTTATGTGGCGTTCTATGCCATCGGTGCCTACGGCCTGGCGCTCGGTTACCAATACCTGGGGCTGGGCTTCTGGACGGTGCTGCCTTTGGCGGCGATCACTGCCGGGCTGGCGGGGTGCATCCTGGGTTTCCCGGTGCTGCGTCTGCACGGCGACTATCTGGCAATCGTGACCCTGGGTTTCGGTGAAATCATCCGGTTGATCCTCAACAACTGGTTGTCCCTGACCGGTGGCCCGAATGGCATGGCGGCGCCGTTGCCAACTTTCTTCGGTCTCGAATTCGGTAAGCGAGCGAAGGACGGTGGGGTACCTTTTCATGAGTTCTTCGGCATCGCCTACAACCCGGACGTGAAGTACTACTTCATTTATGCGGTGTTGTTCCTGGTAGTGCTGGCCGTGCTGTACATCAAGCATCGCTTGACCCGCATGCCGGTCGGTCGCGCATGGGAAGCCTTGCGTGAAGACGAAATCGCCTGTCGCTCCATGGGTCTGAATCACGTACTGGTCAAACTGTCGGCGTTCACCATCGGCGCATCGACGGCGGGCCTGGCCGGCGTGTTTTTCGCGACCTATCAGGGCTTTGTGAACCCGACCTCATTCACCTTCTTCGAATCGGCATTGATCCTCGCCATCGTGGTACTTGGCGGCATGGGTTCGACCATCGGCGTGGTGATGGCAGCATTCGTGTTGACCGTCGCTCCGGAACTGCTGCGCGGCTTCGCTGAATATCGCGTGCTGCTGTTCGGCATCCTGATGGTGTTGATGATGATTTGGCGACCGCGCGGCCTGATCCGGATCAGCCGTACCGGTGTGACCCCGCGTAAAGGAGTAGCGCCATGAGTGAAGTCGTACTCTCGGTCGAGAACCTGATGATGCACTTCGGTGGCATCAAGGCGTTGAGTGACGTCAGCCTGAAGGTCAAGCGCAACTCGATCTTCGCGTTGATCGGCCCCAACGGCGCGGGCAAGACCACTGTGTTCAACTGCTTGACCGGGTTCTACAAAGCGTCCGGCGGGCATATCGAGCTCAACACCCGTGGGGTGAAAACCAACGTCATCAAAATGCTCGGGGAGCCGTTCAAGGCAACCGATTTCGTTTCGCCGAAAAGCTTCATCAGCCGGCTCCACTACAAGATGTTCGGTGGCACGCACCTGATCAACCGTGCCGGTCTGGCGCGGACTTTCCAGAACATTCGCCTGTTCAAGGAGATGTCGGTACTGGAAAACCTGCTGGTGGCCCAGCACATGTGGGTCAACCGCGGCATGCTGGCCGGCATCCTCAACACCAAGGGTTATCGCAAGGCCGAAAGCGATGCACTGGACCACGCCTTCTACTGGCTGGAAGTGGTGGACCTGGTGGACTGCGCCAACCGCCTGGCCGGTGAACTGTCCTATGGTCAGCAACGCCGTCTGGAGATCGCCCGGGCCATGTGTACCCGGCCGCAGATCATCTGCCTCGACGAACCGGCCGCCGGCCTCAACCCTCAGGAAACCGAAGCGCTGAGCGCGATGATCCGGCTGCTGCGTGACGAGCATGATCTGACCGTGGTGCTGATCGAACACGACATGGGCATGGTCATGAGCATTTCCGACCACATCGTGGTGCTGGACCACGGCGTTGTCATCGCCGAGGGCGGGCCTGATGCGATCCGACACGATCCGAAAGTGATTGCCGCCTACCTGGGCGCCGACGAAGAGGAACTGGTATGAGTCAACCGATCCTCGAACTGAAAGAGATCGACGTGTTCTACGGACCGATCCAGGCCCTGAAGAAAGTCTCGTTGCACATCAATGAAGGGGAGACCGTCAGCCTGATCGGCTCCAACGGTGCCGGCAAATCGACCCTGCTGATGTCGATTTTCGGTCAGCCACGGGCGGCTGACGGGCAAATCGTCTATCAGGGTGTGGATATCACTCACAAGTCGTCCCACTACATCGCCTCCAACGGTATCGCTCAGTCGCCGGAAGGCCGCCGGGTGTTCCCCGACATGACCGTCGAGGAAAACCTGCTGATGGGCACCATTCCGATCGGTGACAAGTACGCCGCCGAGGACATGGAGCGCATGTTCGAGCTGTTTCCGCGGCTCAAGGAACGGCGTAACCAGCGGGCCATGACCATGTCTGGTGGCGAGCAGCAAATGCTCGCCATCGCCCGGGCGTTGATGAGCCGACCCAAGCTGTTGCTGCTCGATGAGCCGAGCCTGGGGCTGGCGCCGATTGTGGTGAAACAGATCTTCGCGACCCTGCGGGAACTGGCCAAGACGGGCATGACCATCTTTCTGGTGGAGCAGAACGCCAACCACGCCCTCAAGCTGTCGGACCGGGCGTACGTGATGGTCAACGGGCAGATCCGCCTCAGCGGCACCGGCAAGGAGCTGCTGGTGAACGAGGAGGTGCGTAACGCCTATCTCGGCGGGCACTAAACCGAAGAGCCTGGAAAACGCCCTGACGAACTCAGGGCGTTTTTTTATGCCCGCACAATCCCTACACGAGGCTGTGGTTTGAGGTAAAGGGAAATTGTGGAAAACAATATTCATGACCTCTCAAAGCGCGACATAAAGCCGCTGCAAATTGCTGTTTTGTCACGGTTTTGACTTGTCCCCGTTTGCTGTGGAGCTGGCTGTGAATAACGTGGGAGTAGCTGGCTGTAAGCCTTTGAATACGTGGCTTGCAGAGAGGTGGTTGTTTTTTGATCAGGTGCTTTTGGCGAGCCTGAAGTGGGCATTGTCAACCTTTTTGTTATGAGCGAACACGGTATGAGCCGAGGTGGACAAGCCTGTGGATAAGTCTGTGGTTAAACTCTGGAAAGACTCGGCTGAGGGCCGTGGTTGCTGGCTTGGCGCCATCGTCGCTATGACCACTCGGTCGTGCAAATTGCCCTGGACTACACAGCGGATGCCTCAGGGTCAAGAAAAAAACTTTCAAATCTACCCGCAAAGCCTTGTGGATAGCGGCTTGCAGCTTTTCCACTTGCCCCCGGAAACTGTGGACCGGCCTGTGGATAAGGTGCGCGTACATGGCTGCAAGCCACGGGGCATGGGCTGTTGCCAGCATTGATCGTTTTTTGTACGGTTTTTGCCATGGTTGCCGCTGTGGGCAAGGCCGGGCATGCTGCCGGTTGATTTTCTATTCCAAGGGCTGACTGTCAGCCGAAGCAAGGAGAACACGATGTCCAACACCCTGTTTATTACCGGCGCGACCTCCGGTTTTGGTGAAGCCTGTGCCCGTCGTTTTGCCGAGGCCGGCTGGAAACTGGTGCTGACAGGTCGTCGTGAAGAGCGCCTCAATGCCCTGTGCGCCGAGTTGTCGAAGCAGACCGAGGTCCATGGCCTGGTGCTCGACGTACGGGATCGCAAGGCCATGGAGGAGGCGATTGCCAACCTGCCGCCGTCCTTCGCCAAGCTGCGCGGGCTGATCAACAACGCCGGCCTGGCCCTCGGTGTGGATCCGGCGCCCAAGTGCGATCTCGATGATTGGGACACCATGGTCGACACCAACATCAAAGGCCTGATGTACAGCACCCGCCTGTTGCTGCCGCGTTTGATCGCTCATGGCCGTGGCGCCAGTATCGTCAACCTCGGCTCCATCGCCGGCAACTACCCGTACCCGGGCAGCCACGTGTATGGCGCGAGCAAGGCGTTCGTCAAACAGTTCTCCCTGAACCTGCGCTGCGACCTGCAAGGTACGGGCGTGCGGGTCAGCAACATCGAGCCGGGCCTGTGCGAGAGCGAGTTCTCGCTGGTGCGTTTTGCCGGTGACCAGGAGCGTTACAACGCGACTTACGCCGGTGCCGATCCGATCCAGCCGCAAGACATCGCCGAGACCATTTTCTGGGTGCTCAACGCACCGGCCCACATCAACATCAACAGCCTCGAGCTGATGCCGGTGAGCCAGACCTGGAGCGGGTTTGCCATTGAGCGTAATGGCGGTAAGGCGTAATTGTGGCGAGGGGGCTTGCCCCCGTTGGGCTGCGCAGCAGCCCTAGTGTTTTGTCAGTTGCATCGCAGGCGGCTGCTTCGCCCCCGAACGGGGGGCAAGCCCCCTCGCCACAAAAACTCAGCCGAGATACTCGGCCAGCCCGCGATAGCAGGTTGCCAAGTGATAAGGCGTGGTCGAAGGCATGTCCTTGCGGCTTACTTCGCCCTGCTCATCGCGACACTCATACCAACCGCCCGCGTGCAGAAAGCGCTGCTGCAACGCCTGCAATTGGCGTTGCACCGATGCTTCGCTGTCCGGGCGTAAGGTCAGGGCGCGCAGGTATTCGGCTTGAGCCCAGATGCGTTGGGTTGCGTCGCGAGGGTGATCATCCAGTTCCAGCATCGCTCGCACGGCACCGGTCTGCTGATCGACACCCCGTTGCTCGGTGAACGCAAACGCGCGCTCCAGCGAGGCATGCAGTGTCGAGCCGCGCAGCAATGGCGAGGATTGCAGCAGGAAATACCATTCGAACTGATGGCCCGGCTCGAACCAGTTATCCACAGCTCCCAGCGGCTTCTCCATCAACACCGCATGTCGCGGGTCGATGAAACGCTTTTGCATGGCTGTGCATAACTCGATGAGCGCGTTCTGCACAGCCGCGTCTTCGCGCACCGACAGGGTGGCGAGGAAGGCTTCGGCCAAATGCATCAGCGGGTTCTGTAATGGACCGGAGTCGAGCGAGGACCAATCACGGTCCAGGCTGGCTTCGTACAGGCCGTCGCCCGTGGCGAAACGCTGCGCCACCACTTCCAGCGCGGCATTGAGTACCGACTCCACCAGCGGTTCGCGAACCTTGTTCCAATAATGGGCGCAAGCGAACAGGATGAAGGCGTGGGTGTAGAGGTCTTTGCGCTGGTCCAGCGGCGTACCTTGCGGGTCGATGCTGTAGAACCAGCCGCCATGCTCGGCATCGTGGAAATGCCGTTGCAAGGAACGAAACAGCGCCGCCGCGCGCTCTTCAGCCTTGGGCACCTGGCCGATCAGGCTGGAGAACAAATACAGCTGCCGCGCGCAGGCCATGGCCCGGTAGCGCTGAGGGGGCAGCGGTTTATGCTCGGCATCCAGCGCCTCATAAGGCAACGCCATGTCGGCGTTCCAGCCGGGGCCCTGCCAGAGCGGCACGATCACGTCCTGGAAGTGCTGATGCACTGAGGCGAACAGGGTGGTCAATTCAGGCTGGGAGGCAGAGCGGGAAACATGCGGCATTGGCTGGCGTCGTCACGGCAGGGTTAATTGCGCGACATGTTAGCAGGCCTTAGAGATGCGGTGTCTGTCAGGCCGCCTTCGCGGGCAAGTCGGATCGCGAAGGGGCCAGTTCAGACGCTAGAGAATCAACCCGCGAGCAACCAGACTCCGGTTGCCGCCGACGCCGCACCCGCCAGCCGAACCAACGGTACCGCGGCCTGAGGCAAGACGCGAACCAGCGCATAACCCGCGGTATGCAAAGCCGCTGTCGCTGCCACAAACCCTGCGGCATACGCCCAAGGACTGGACATGTCCGGCAGCTCCAGGCCATGTGCCACGCCATGAAACAGTGCGAACAACGCAGTCGCCGCCACCGCCAGGCTCAAGGGCGGACGCACCGCCAACGCCACCGCCAGGCCCAGTGCCAATACCGATGCCGCAATCCCGCTCTCCAGCGCCGGCAGGTTCAGCCCTTCAAAACCCAGCAAGCCGCCGATCAACATGGTGCCCACGAATGTGCACGGCAGGGCCCAGCGCGCAGCGCCTTTCTGCTGCGCCGCCCACAATCCCACGGCAACCATCGCCAGCAAGTGATCGATGCCGCCGATCGGGTGGCTGATGCCGGCGATCAAGCCGTTGTCGCCATGGCCCGGGTGGGCGAAGGCAATGGCTGGGGTCAGCAGCAGGGCCATGGCGCCCAGAATGCGTTTCAGTGTCATGGATAAGCTTCCTTGTTGATAAGTGTGATCAGGCCGCAGTCAGCAGGCCTTGGCGTTCGATGAAGGCGATGATTTCTTCAAGGCCCTGGCCGGTTTTCTGGTTGCTGAAGACAAACGGCTTGCCGTTGCGCATGCGTTGGGTGTCGCTGTTCATCATTTCCAGCGACGCGCCTACCAGCGGCGCCAGGTCGATCTTGTTGATCACCAGCAGGTCGGATTTGCAGATGCCGGGGCCACCCTTGCGCGGCAGCTTGTCGCCGGCGGAGACATCGATCACGTAAATGGTCAGGTCGGAGAGTTCCGGGCTGAAGGTCGCCGAGAGGTTGTCGCCGCCGGATTCCACCAGGATCAGATCCAGCCCTGGAAAGCGCCGGTTCAGTTGGTCCACGGCTTCGAGGTTGATCGAGGCGTCTTCGCGGATCGCCGTGTGCGGGCAGCCGCCGGTTTCCACGCCGATGATCCGCTCCGGCGCCAAGGCTTCGTTGCGCACCAGAAAGTCAGCGTCTTCGCGGGTATAGATGTCGTTGGTCACGACGGCCAGGTTGTAGCGTTCGCGCAGGGCCAGGCACAGGGCCAGGGTCAAGGCGGTTTTGCCGGAGCCGACCGGGCCGCCGATGCCGACGCGCAGGGGTTGTGTGTTCATGTGATTCTCCAAACTAAAAGGCCCTAGGAACGGAACAGACGGCTGTACTGGCGCTCATGGGCCATGCACGCCAGGGACAGACCGAAAGCGGCACTGCCAACATGTTCGGGATTGATTCGGCTGGCGTCCTGCTGCGCCTGTTGCAGCAACGGCAGCAGTTCGCTGGTCAGGCGTTGTGCGGCTTGCTGGCCCAGCGGCAGGGTTTTCATCAACACCGCCAGTTGGTTTTCCAGCCAGCTCCAGAGCCAGGCGGCCAGCGCATCTTGCGGGTTGATGTTCCAGGCGCGAGCCGCCAGCGCCCAGCCGAGAGCCAAGTGCGGTTCAGGGCGTTGCTCGAGAAAGGCGCGAGCAGGCTCGTCCAGCTCCGGCAAGCCGTTGAGCAGTTGCTGCAGCGAATAGCCCATCTGCCGGCTCTCCTGATGCAGCTCGCGGGTTTCGCGGCTGGCGCGATGCTCTTCGCAGCGTTGCAGCAACTCGGCCCAGTTTTCTTCGGCTGCGGCGGTGCAATGCGCGAGCAGTAGCGGTGCTTCGAAACGCGCCAGGTTCAGCAGCAATTGATCGCTGATCCAGCGTCGCGCGCTGTCGGGATCATTGACCCGGCCGTTATCCACCGCCATTTCCAGGCCCTGGGAATAGCTGTAGCCGCCAATCGGCAGCTGCGGGCTGGCCAGGCGCAGCAGCGCCCAGGCCGGGTTCATAAACGCACGCCGAACTGATGCAGTTTCGGCGGATAGTTGAAGTCCTCGTCACCGTGGCGCGAGTGGTGATGGCCACCGCCGTAGGCACCGTGTTCCGGCTGGAACGGCGCTTCGATGTTCTCGGCCTTGGCGCCAAGCTGTTCGAGCATGGCCTTGAGCACGTAATCGTCGAGCAGGCGCAACCAGCCGTCGCCGACTTGCAGGGCCACGTGGCGATTGCCCAGGTGATAGGCGGCGCGGGTCAGTTCGAACGCATTGGCGCAGGTGACGTGCAGCAGTTGTTCGGGGCGAGCACAGACGCGAACGACGCGCCCGTCTTCGGCTTGCAGGCATTCGCCGTCATGCAGCGGCGGCTGGCCGCGCTCCAGAAACAAGCCGACGTCTTCACCCTCGGCACTGAAACAGCGCAAGCGACTTTTGCTCCTGGCTTCGAAGGTCAGGTGCAACTCGGCGGCCCAGACGGGTTGAGGGTCGATTCTGCGATGAATCACCAGCATCGGAAGGCTTCCAGCAATGAACAATGTTCAGGCTAGAGCAAGGGGCTTGCCAATCGGGTGAGAGGTAGGAAATGCCTGTCAGAGCGACGGGGGAGACTCACAGTGTTGCAGGACTTTGATTGAAGTTGGTGCGTGGCGGGTGTTTGCGCACCAATTTGCAGCGCACAAAAAAAGATCGCAGCCTTCTGCCGAGGGCTGCGATCTTTTTCTAACGGGTTACTCGGTACTGCCGAGTCCCTGCCAATGCTTCAGCCCGATAAAGATAAACCGCAACTGCTGAGTGATTTTCGCCTGTGGTGTCAGGTGCTCGGGCAATGCTTCGGCCGGCGGATCGATGATGTCCGGCAGGGTCGCGAACACGCTTTTGACGATCAGATCGGCCATGACGCTCAGGCCGGCGATGTCCAGATGCTGCAGTTTGGGCATCAGCGACAAATCGGCCGCCAGGTCCGAGCTGATGTCCTCGCGCAGGCGGCCGATGGCCTGGCGCACCGGCAGCGAGCCGCCGTACTGCTCTCGGGCAAGAAACAGGAACTGCGAGCGATTGGCCGTGACCACGTCGAGAAAGATCCGCACCGAGGCATCGATGATACCGCCCATGACGAATTCGTTATGGCGCACCAGGCGGATGGTTTCGCGGAAGGTCTGGCCGACTTCGCACACCAGCGCCAGGCCCAATTCGTCCATGTCGGCGAAGTGCCGGTAGAAACCAGTGGGCACGATCCCGGCGGTTCGCGTCACTTCGCGCAGGCTCAAGCTGCCGAATCCTCGGCCGCTTTCCATCAGGTGGCGGGCAGCGTCCATCAGGGCGTTGCGGGTCTGTTGTTTCTGTTCGGCGCGGGGCAGCATCGCAAGGGTGTTTTCTGGACAGGGACAGCGGCGCACTCTAGCAAATCGGCTTCGCTGGCGTCGAACGGACTGTCGGGGGATCACGCGGGGGAAATGCAGCTTCTATAAAGTCAAAAGCCCAATCCGGGGATTGGGCTTTTTTTCCAGGCCGCCATGGGCTTAGCTCACAGCGCTGTTGCGTTCGATCACACGGTCACCACCACCTTCAGCAAGGGTTTGGCCTTGTGGAGTGCGATCGGCACCGTCAGCCGCCAGGGTTTGGCCTTGTGGAGTGCGGTCAGTACCGTCAGCCGCCAGGGTTTGGCCTTGTGGGGTACGGTCGGTACCGTCAGCCGCCAGGGTTTGGCCTTGTGGGGTACGGTCGGTACCGTCAGCAGCCAGAGTTTGGCCTTGTGGGGTACGGTCGGTACCGTCAGCAGCCAGAGTTTGGCCTTGTGGAGTGCGGTCAGCACCGTCAGCGGCCAGGGTTTGGCCCTGTGGAGTGCGATCCGAACCATCCTGGGTGATCAGGCCTTTTTCTTTCAGGCGCTCGTTACCGTTGGCACCATCGGCAACGGTCTGGCTGAACACCGAGTGGCTGTCTTTGACTTGTGGAGTGGCCTGATCGGCAGCCGGCAGAGCAAAAGCGGTGCTGGCTAACATTGAGAGGGTCAGGCTAAGCAGTAATTCGCGTTTCATGATGGGTTGCTCCTTGGGAGGGCGATAAAGTGGGTACGAGGGCAATGCTACTCTCGATAAGTCGATATAAAAGTTCATAAACGCAATGGTAATAATCAACGGAATTGATTGTTTGGCCGAGCGGCTCTAGAACGGGCGTTTCCGGCGAACGTTTTTGCACTGAGGTGGGTATTTTCGACTCATTTTCGCCTCGCAAAAGTGCGGGGTCGGTAACGCTGAAAAGGGAGGGGCGAGACGGCTATTTGCGTTCGAATCGGCCTTCGGGTTAAACCTGCGGGCCGTTTTCCAGTCGTACATTTCATGGCAGGCCGGTTCTGGCCTAACGTTTCATCAGTGCGTCGCTGTCAGGGCGCTCAGTCGTATTCAGGAGCTCTGTGCAATGACGCGCACTCGTAAAATGCTTGCCTGGACCTCCGCCAGCCTCGTTGTGCTGCTGGCCGTCCTGGTGCTGATCATCGCGTTCTTCGATTGGAACCGGATCAAACCGCCCCTTAACGCCAAAGTCTCCGAAGAACTGCATCGTCCGTTCGCCATCAATGGCAACCTCGCGGTGGTCTGGCAGCGCGAGCCCGACGAAGGCGGCTGGCGGGCCTGGGTACCGTGGCCGCATGTGGTGGCCGAGGACCTGAGCCTGGGCAACCCGGACTGGTCGAAGCAACCGCAGATGGCCACCCTCAAACGCGTCGAGCTGCGTATTTCACCGCTGGCCTTGCTGACACAGCGGGTGACGATCCCGCGTATCGACCTGACCGAGCCCAATGCCGACCTGCAGCGTCTTGCCGACGGCCGCGCCAACTGGACATTCAAGTTCGACCCCAAGGATCCGAATGCCGAGCCTTCTAACTGGGTGCTGGACATCGGTGCCATCGGCTTCGACAAGGGCCATGTCACGCTCGACGACCAGAGCCTGAAAACCCGCCTCGACTTGCTTATCGATCCGCTGGGCAAGCCGATTCCGTTCAGTGACATCGTCGGCGACAAAGCGGCGAAAACCGCGCTTGAGAAGGGCGGTTCGCCGCAGGATTACGCGTTCGCGTTGAAGGTCAAAGGCCAATACCACGGCCAGAATCTGGCCGGCCAAGGCAAAATCGGTGGTTTGCTGGCCCTACAGGATGCCGCCAAGCCGTTCCCGCTTCATGCGCAAATGAAGATTGCCGACACCAGCGTCGAACTGGCCGGCACGCTCACCGACCCATTGAACCTCGGCGCCCTGGATCTGCGCCTGAAACTGGCCGGTGCCAGCCTGGGCAATCTCTATCCGCTGATCGGCGTGACCCTGCCGGATACCCCGCCGTACGCCACGGATGGGCATTTGACCGCCAAGTTGCATGAGTCGGGCGGGGCGGTTTACCGCTATGAGGACTTCAACGGCAAGATCGGCGAGAGCGACATCCATGGCAACCTGGCTTATGTCGCGAGCCAACCGCGGCCCAAGCTCAGCGGGGCGGTGGAGTCCAATCAACTGTTGTTTACCGACCTGGCCCCGCTGATCGGCGCCGACTCCAATGCCAAGCAAAAGGCCCGCGGCGGTGAAAGCAAGCAGCCGGCGGACAAGATACTGCCGGTCGAGGAATTCAAGACCGAGCGCTGGCGCGATATGGACGCTGACGTTGAATTCACTGGCAAGCGCATCGTCCACAGCGAAAAACTGCCGTTCAACGACCTCTACACCCATTTGGTGCTGACCGATGGCGTGCTCAGCCTCGAGCCCCTGCGTTTCGGCGTGGCTGGCGGCAATCTGGATGCGCAGATTCGTCTGAACGGGCGCGCCGAGCCATTGGAAGGCCGGGCCAAACTGACCGCGCGCAAGTTCAAGCTCAAACAGTTGTTCCCGTCCATTGAACGGATGAAAACCAGCTTCGGTGAGCTCAATGGCGACGCCGACCTTACCGGTCGTGGCAACTCGGTGGCCAAGCTGCTGGGCACCGCTGACGGCAATTTGAAGATGCTGATCAATGATGGCGCCATCAGTCGCGAGTTGATGGAGCTGGCCGGGCTCAATGTCGGCAACTATGTGGTCGGGAAAATCTTTGGCGACAAGGAAGTGAAGATCAACTGCGCGGCGGCCAATTTCGACATCAAGAGCGGTCTGGCGACCACGCAGTTGTTCGTCTTCGATACCGAGAACGCGATTGTCTACATCGATGGCACGGCGAACATGGCGACCGAGCAACTGGACCTGACCATCAGCCCGGAATCCAAGGGCTGGCGCTTGATTTCGTTGCGTTCGCCACTGTATGTGCGGGGCAAGTTCATCAAGCCGGATGCGGGGGTGAAAGCGGTGCCGCTGATGCTGCGCGGGGCCGGGATGGTGGCGTTGGGTGTGATTGCCGCGCCGGCGGCGGGGTTGCTGGCGCTGATCGCGCCGAGCGCTGGCGAGCCGAATCAATGTGCGCCGTTGCTGGAGCAGATGAAGGCGGGCAAGGCGCCGGTGACGGTCAAGCCGACCCGGTAGATCAAAAGATCGCAGCCTGCGGCAGCTACATTGGAACGCGTTCCCCTGCAGGAGCTGCCGCAGGCTTCGATCTTGGCAATAGACCAGACAATCGAGCTTCCTCCTGCAACCACGCAAAAAACGCCCGCACCGGCGGATGCCGTTCGCGCCCTGGTACACACAGTGCGCTGTATCCGGCCCCGTCGACCTGAATCTCACCCCGGTAAGGCAGCAATAAGCCGCTGGCCACATTCTCCGACACCAGAATATTGCTCGCCAGCACCAAACCTTGCCCGGCGATGGCGGCTTGCAGGGCGTAATGCTCTTCGTCGTATTCACGCACCGCTGGCTGCCCGGTCAGCCAGGTTTCGCCGGATTGTGCGCACCAGGCTTCCCAGCCGTGGGCATACAGTTTGGAGTTATGCCACTGCACGCTGATCAGGGTGGGTACCCGACGGGTCGCCAGGGCCACTTGTTCAGGCGAGCCATAAACCCCGAAGGATTCGTCGAACAGGCACAACCCATACAGGTTCGGGTAGTCGTCTTGGCTGTAACGCAGCACCAGATCGACGCTGGCGTCCTGATGCAAATCGATGACTTCGCAGTGAGTGTCCAGCCGCACGCTGATGTGCGGATGCCGGGCATAAAACCGTCCCAGCCGTGGCACCAGCCAAAGGGCGGCGAAAGCGGCGGTGGTGGAGATCGTCAGGCTCGTGCCGCTGCGTTGCGGGCGCAAGGTATCGACGCTTTGCGCCACTTCCAGCAGGGCGCCATGCAGGCTACGGAACAGCCGTTCGCCGCACTCGGTCAGGCGCACCTGGCGTGGCAGTCGTTCGAACAGTGGCACGCCGAGCCAGTTTTCCAGGGAGCGGATCTGGTGGGAAACGGCCGTCGGCGTCACGGACAGCTCTTCGGCGGCAGCCTTGAAACTCAGCAGGCGCGAGGCGGATTCGAAGGCCCGCAGGGCGGTCAATGGCAACGAGGCAAACATTTAAAACTCCATGGGTGAAATAGATTCATCCAGACTGATTTTTGCTCATTTGAAGGCAGGCGGCTGTGCACTTCAAGCTGCAACCACAAGCCGTTTCAGTTTAGCCCTCAAGGAGATTCAGATGAGCACAATTCTTGCCATTCACGCCAGCCCCCGTGGCGAACGCTCTCATTCGCGGCGGTTGGCCGAGGTGTTTCTTTCAGCCTGGCAGGTCCGTAACCCGCAGTCGCAATTGACCCGCCGTGAAGTCGGCCGGGCGTTGATCCCGGCCGTCAACGAAGCCTTCGTAGCGGCTGCTTTTCATCCGGAGCCTCAAGCGCGACCGTTGTCGATGCAGGCCGACCTGGCACTCAGCGATGAGTTGGTGGGGGAGTTGCTCGGCCATGATCTGCTGGTGATTTCCACGCCGATGTACAACTTCAGCGTGCCCAGTGGCCTCAAGGCCTGGATCGACCAGATTGTGCGGCTCGGACTGACGTTCAATCACAGCCTGGACAACGGCATCGCGCAGTACGAACCGCTGGTGCGGGGCAAGAAGGCGTTGATCGTCACCAGTCGCGGCGGGTTTGGCTTCGGCCCCGGTGGCGAGCTTGAAGCGATGAACCATGCCGACCCGTTGCTGCGCACGGCACTGGGGTTCATCGGCATCACTGACGTCACGGTTGTCGCCGCCGAGGGCGAAGAGTCCGCCGAGCGCACCTTCCAGGTTTCCGTGGCCGAGGCCGAACAGCGCTTGTTGGCGCTGGCCAGGGAGTTCTAGATGGCCTGGCTGTTCCTGATGATTGCTGCCGGGTTCGAGGTCACCTTCGCCATGGGCATGAAGTACGCCGAAGGCTTCACCCGGCTCTGGCCTTCGGTGATCACCGTGGTGGCGGCAATCGGAGGGATTTATTTCCTGACCCTGGCCATGCGTGAATTGCCGGTGAGCATCGCCTACCCGATCTGGACCGCTATCGGTTCACTGGGCACGGTGTTCCTCGGCTTTGCGTTATTGGGCGAAAGCCTGACTGCGCTGAAGCTGGTGTCGGTCGGGCTGATTGTGGCGGGCGTGGTGGGGTTGAAGTAGGGGATGTCATAGACTGGTCGTCGAGTTGTCATCTTGGATGGCGATGCTTGGCTGAGGCCTTGCATCCAGCCTTGCTTCATCTCACCGACCACAAGGATGTTCATCCATGTCGCAAGGCTCCGCCACGCGTTACCCGTTGGTGCTGGTCCCGGGGATGCTCGGGTTTATTCGTCTGCTGCTCTATCCGTATTGGTTCGGGATCATTTCGGCGTTGCGCCGGGATGGGGCGACGGTGATCGCGGTGCAGGTTTCGCCGCTCAATTCAACCGAGGTGCGCGGTGAGCAATTGCTGGCACGAATCGAGGAAATCCTGCGCGACACCGGGGCCGAGAAGGTCAACCTGATCGGCCACAGCCAGGGCTCGCTGACCGCTCGGTATGCTGCGGCAAAACGCCCGGACCAGGTGGCTTCAGTGACTTCGGTGGCCGGGCCCAATCACGGTTCGGAGCTGGCGGACTACCTGCACGATCACTACCCGGCAGACAGCGCCAGGGGCCGATTGCTCACCTTTTTTTTGTGGTTGATCAGCGCGTTGATGTGCCTGCTGGAAACCGGTTATCGCGGGCCGCGACTGCCGGTGGATATCCCGGCTTCGCACCAATCGCTGACCACGGCCGGCGTGGCGCTGTTCAATCAGCGTTATCCACAGGGGCTGCCTGACACCTGGGGTGGGCATGGCCCGGAAGTGGTCAATGGCGTGCGCTATTACTCCTGGTCCGGGACTTTGCAGCCGGGCAAGACCGATCGCGGGTGCAACCTGTTCGACGGCACTAACCGCAGTTGCCGGTTGTTTGCCAGAACCTTCGTGCGTGAAGCGGGGCATTGCGACGGGATGGTCGGGCGCTACAGCTCGCATCTCGGGACGGTGATTGGCGATCAATACCCGATGGATCACTTCGATATCGTCAACCAATCCCTGGGGCTGGTGGGCAAAGGGGCAGAGCCGGTGCGGTTGTTTGTCGAGCATGCCGCGCGGTTGAAGGCGGCAGGGGTTTAGACCGCGTTATCGTTCTTCGCGGGCAAGCCACGCTCCCACAGGTTTGGCGTCGTGCCCATTGCCAGCGTCCGACACAAAACCTGTGGGAGCGTGGCTTGCCCGCGAAGGCGTCCGGTCAGGCAACGCTGTTCTTGCGGCCCAGCACGGTAGTCCAGCGCTCCGACAAAATCACCCCACCCAACGTCAACACCCCACCCACCAGGTGATACAGCGCCAACTGCTCATGCAGCACCACCGCCGCAATCAGCGCCGTAATCAACGGCAGCAGATTGAAAAACAGCGTGGTCCGGCTCGGGCCCAGGCGCACCACGGCCTGCATCCACGCCAGCGGCGCAAGCATCGAGGCCAGCAGACAGGCGTAAAGCACCAGCGGAATGTTATGCAGGGTCGGGCCGATTTTCGGTGAGGCGAGGAACAGCGGAAACAGCACCGCCACCGCCACCAGCACCTGTAAATACAGCAACACCAGCGGCGGCAAGCGCAGCTGCCATTTTTTCAGCAAGGTGCTGTAAACCGCATACGCCAGCGTGGCGATCAGCATCATCGCATCGCCCAGGTTCACCCCGTGCTCCAGCAACGCGCCAAGGCTGCCGGACGACACCACCACCAGAACACCGGCAAACGACAGCACCGCGCCGGCCAGCGCACCGGCGGTCAGGCGTTGGCCGAGGCTGACCATCGCCATGGCCAGCGACATCAACGGCATCAGCGACAGAATGATCCCCATGTTGGTGGCCGACGTCAGTGTTGCAGCGAAATAGGCCAGGCTCTGATAAACCGCCATGCCGAGTACGCCGAGGATGAAGATCCTCCCCAGGTTTGGGCGTATTACCGGCCAATGGGCGATCACCGGCTTAAGCATGAAAGGCGTGAACAGAATCCCGGCCAGCAGCCAGCGGTAGAAGCCGATTTCGGCGGGGAAGATTGCACCCACCGCGAGTTTGTTGATCACGGTGTTGCCGGCCCAAATGAAAATGGCCAGCAGGGGATAAGCGTATTGCATCGGAAAAAAGCCAGAACGTTAATGAGGGGCAATTATCCGTCTGTCTGGATGCAAGCCTATACTGCGATCCAGACAACCTGCCCCTGATTCCGGACAGCATGAACAGTAAACACATCGACCTGCTGGATTTCAGCGAACTGCCGTCGGCGGTGTATTTCCGCTATGCCGACTTCAGCGCTCACGAATACGCTGCGCCTCACCGGCATCCGTGGGGCACGCTGGAGTACGCGGCCCATGGCGTGTTGCACATGGAAGTCGATGGCAGCCGTTTCATGTCGCCGCCGCAGTACGCGGTGTGGGTGCCGCCCGGGACCGAACACAGTTTCTATAGCCATCAGCCGATCAACTATCGCGCGGTCTGCCTCGCGCCGACGCTGTGCCGCAATCTGCAGCAACAGGCCTGCACCCTGGCGATCAGCGACATCCTCAAGGCGATCCTGAAAGACTTCGCCGCCCGCGATGTGAAAATTCCCGAGCACGACGCGGACCAGCGTCTGGCTCAAGTGCTGGTGGACCAACTGCAACAGGCGCCCATGCATGAGTGCTATTTGCCCTACGCCAGCAGCCCCGGGTTACTTGGCATTCTGGAAGCCTTGCAGGCCGAGCCTGGGGATAACCGGCCATTGGCGTATTGGGCCGGGCAGGTTCACGTCAGCGAACGCACGCTGGCCCGGCAGTTTGTTCGCGAGTTGGGCATGAGTTTCGGTGAATGGCGGCAACGGTTGCGGTTTCTGGCGGCGATCGAAGCGCTGGACAGCCACCGCAGCATTCAGGAAATCGCCTTCGACATGGGTTACAGCACCGGCTCGGCGTTTATCGCGATGTTTCAACGCCAGGCCGGGTGCACGCCGGAACAGTATCGACGCAGCCACCTTGATAGCAGGTGAACGTGTAACAGGCTTTGTCTACACTCCAGAGCGAGGCCGTACCCATCGGTGCGGTAACAAGGAGAAAACTCCATGAAGATGTTGCGTGCCCCGTTGTTGATGATCGGTCTGCTGCTCTGCTCCCAGGGTTTCGCCGCCACTGCCCAACAGAACAAGATGACCACTTGCAATGCCGACGCTACCGCCAAGAGCCTTAAAGGCGACGAGCGCAAAGCCTTCATGAGCAGCTGCCTCAAAGCCGCCCCGGCCGCCGATGCCGCCAAACCCCTGACTCCTCAGCAAGAAAAAATGAAAACCTGCAACGCCGATGCCGCCACCAAGGCCCTCAAGGGCGATGCGCGCAAAGCGTTCATGAGCGAGTGCCTGAAGAAAAAATAAACATCAAAAGATTGCAGCCTGCGGCAGCTCCCGCATGAGATCGCGTTCCCTGTAGGCGCTGCCACAGGCTGCGATCTTTTCGGGGTGACGCCGCTTGTGGGTCATCCGCTCGCTTCGGCGCCGGAACGCTGGCAGACTGCCAATCCTTTCACGTCGTTCGTTTTGAGGCTGTATGTCAGCGTTTTCTCAGCGTCAGGTCTTGTTGCTCATCAGTTGGGTCATCATCTTTGGCGGTTTGCTACTGGTGATCCCTCTGCGATTGCTGCCCAGCCTGCTGGCCGGGTTGTTGGTATTCGAACTGGTCAACATGCTCACGCCGCAATTGCAACGGCTGATCGAAGGCCGCCGTGCGCGCTGGTTGGCGGTGGCATTGCTGGGAACATTGGTGGTCAGTGTGCTGGCGCTGATCTTTGCCGGTGCGATCAGTTTCCTGCTGCACGAGGCGGAAAACCCCGGTGCTTCCCTCGACAAATTCATGGGCGTGGTCGACCGTGCACGCGGGCAGTTGCCGCCGTTCATCGATGCTTATTTACCGGCCAGTGCCGCCGAGTTCCGGGTGGCCATCGGTGAGTGGATGAGCAAGCACTTGAGCGACTTGCAGCTGGTGGGCAAGGACGCGGCGCACATGTTCGTGACGCTGCTGATCGGCATGGTGCTGGGCGCGATCATCGCCTTGCAGCGCGTGCCGGACCTGACCAAGCGCAAGCCCTTGGCCGCGGCGCTGTTCGACCGTTTGCACCTGTTGGTCCAGGCATTTCGCAACATCGTCTTCGCGCAGATCAAGATTTCCCTGCTCAACACCTTCTTCACCGGGATTTTCCTCGCGGTGGTCCTGCCGATGTTCGGGATCAAGCTGCCGCTGACCAAAACCCTGATCGTGCTGACCTTCCTGCTCGGCTTGTTGCCGGTGATCGGCAACCTGATGTCGAACACCTTGATCACCATCGTCGGCCTGTCATTGTCGATCTGGGTGGCGGTGGCGGCACTGGGGTATCTGATCTTTATCCACAAGCTCGAATACTTCCTCAACGCGCGCATCGTCGGCGGGCAGATCAGTGCCAAGTCGTGGGAGTTGCTGCTGGCGATGCTGGTGTTCGAAGCCGCGTTCGGCCTGCCGGGGGTGGTGGCGGGGCCGATTTATTACGCGTACCTGAAGAGTGAGTTGAAGCAGGTGGGGATGGTTTGATCCAGTGTTGATCTACTGTGGCGAGGGGGCTTGCCCCCGTTGGGTCGCGAAGCGGCCCCCCTTATCTCCAAAAGAAGGGACTGCTGCGCAATCCAACGGGAGCAAGCCCCCTCGACACAGGGTTTCAGGTCAATCCATCGAGCCGTAACGCTTGGCCGCCTCGATCGCCAGCCCGCTACCGATGCTGCCGAAGATATTCCCCTCAACATGCTGCGCCTTCGGCAACATCGCCGAGACGCTGTTACGCAGCGCCGGAATCCCGCTAGAACCGCCGGTGAAGAACACCGTATCCACCTGATCGACCCGCACATTGGCGTCGTTCAGCAACTGGGTCACGCTGTTGCGCACCCGCTCCAGCAAGTTGTCGATGGCTGATTCGAACAGCGCACGAGTCAGTTCCACACTCAAACCGGGCTCGATGCGGTCCAGCGGCACATGACGGCTGTCAGCGTGGGTCAGCTGGATCTTGGTTTCTTCCACTTCCATCGCCAGCCAGTGCCCGGCGCGCTGGTCGATCAGCTTGAACAGGCGATCGATGCCGCCGGTGTCTTCGATGTCGTAGCGCATGCTGCCCAGGGCCAGGGTCGATTTCTGCGAGTACACCGAGTTGATGGTGTGCCAGGTCGCCAGGTTCATGTGATGGCTGGTGGGCATGTAGGCGCCGCTCTTCATCCGGCTGCCGTAGCCGAACAGCGGCATCAGGCCTTGCAGGCTCAGCTGCTTGTCGAAATCGGTCCCGCCGATGTGCACGCCGCCGGTGGCGAGGATGTCGTCATGACGGTTGTCATGTCCGCGTCGCTCAGGGGACAGGCGCACCAGCGAGAAGTCGGACGTACCGCCGCCGATGTCGACAATCAGTACCAGCTCTTCCTTTTCGATGGTGGATTCATAGTCGAACGCCGCTGCAATCGGTTCGTACTGGAACGAGACTTCCTTGAAGCCGATGGCGCGGGCCACGTCCACCAGGGTGTTTTCGGCTTCCTGGTCGGCCAGTTCATCGTCGTCGACGAAAAACACCGGACGGCCTAGCACCACTTCCTCGAACTCCCGACCGGCGGCGGCTTCGGCGCGCTTCTTCAGCTGGCCGATGAACAGCCCGAGCAGGTCCTTGAACGGCATCGCCGTGCCGAGGACGCTGGTGTCGTGCTTGATCAGTTTGGAGCCCAGCAGGCTCTTGAGCGAGCGCATCAAGCGGCCCTCGTAACCTTCCAGGTACTCGTGCAGCGCCAGCCGACCGTACACCGGGCGGCGTTCTTCCATATTGAAGAAGACCACCGAGGGCAGGGTTATCTTGTCGTCCTCCAGCGCGATCAGCGTTTCCATGCCGGGGCGCAGCCAGCCGACGGTGGAGTTGGACGTGCCGAAGTCGATACCACAGGCACGGGCTGGAGATGCGTTTTTCATGTCTTTCAAGTTCCGGTTAAAAAACGGCCGCGCAGTGTATGTCAGTGCGGCGCAGATTCGAAGGCCGACTATCTGTTAAATCACATTGATCTGCGCTTGAAAGATGCGTCATCACCCCCAAACTTCCCTGCATAGGTTTGGCAATCCTTGGGCTACAGCAAGAACTGCGCCCGGCTGCCGATAAACTACTGATGCGCTGCCCGGTCACAAAGTTGAGATTGATCAATCAAGACGCTGTAAACCAGAGCATGCTGTACCGAGTGGCGCGATTTCGATAATGGATGGTGATTCCCTCGATGGACTTCAAAGACTATTACAAGATTCTCGGCGTGGAGCCGACCGCGGACGATAAGGCGATCAAGGCCGCCTATCGGAAGCTGGCGCGCAAATACCACCCCGATGTCAGCAAGGAAAAGGACGCCGAGGCCAAGTTCAAGGATGCGTCGGAAGCCTATGAAGCGCTGAAAAGCGCCGACAAGCGCGCCGAATACGACGACTTGCGCAAATACGGTCACCACGGCCAGCCGTTCCAGGGCCCGCCGGGTTGGCAGAGTCGTGGTGGTTTCGGTGGCGGTGGTCAGGACACGGGCGATTTCTCGGACTTCTTCAGTTCGATCTTCGGCAACCGTGGTTCGGGTTTCGGTGGTGGTGGACGGTCGGGCCATAGCGCCGGTCGTCGAGGGCAAGACGTGGAAATGGAATTACCGGTTTTTCTGGAAGAAACCCTCTCGACCGAATCGAAGAAGGTCAGCTTCCAGGTGCCGCAGTACAACGCTGCCGGCCAGCATGTCAGCAACACCAGCAAAAGCCTGAACGTGAAGATCCCCGCCGGCGTGACCGACGGCGAGCGCATCCGCCTCAAGGGCCAGGGTGCTCCGGGCATCGGTGGCGGGGCCAATGGCGACTTGTACCTGACCATTCGTTTTGCGCCGCACCCCAAATTCGATGTCGAAGGCGAAAACCTGATCATCACCTTGCCACTGGCGCCGTGGGAACTGGCGCTGGGGACCGAAGTCGCGGTGCCGACCCTGACCGGCAAGATCAACCTCAAGGTGCCGGCCGGCAGCCAGAATGGCCAGCGTATGCGCGCCAAGGGCCACGGCCTGATGCACAAGGCCGGGCACCGTGGTTACCTGTTCGTGCAGCTCAAGGCGGTGATGCCGAAAAAACTCGACCATGACGTCAAGGCGTTGTGGGAGGAGTTGGCGAAAAAAGCTGCTTTCGATCCGCGAGAGAATTTTTGATTCCAAATTAAGGAGGAGCCCAATCATGAGCGACCCCGTGATCGTTCTATTGGACCTGGCAGAATTCTGTGAGGCGACCGAGTTGTCGGACGTGCATGTGATCGAGATCGTCGAACACGGCATCCTCGAACCACAGGGGACAGAGCCCAAGGATTGGCGTTTCACCGACTACGAACTGGTATTGGCCAAGCGCGCCGCCAAGCTGCGGCGCGACTTGGAACTGGAATGGGAAGGCGTCGCCCTGGCGCTGGACCTGCTTGACGAGGTCCAGCAGCTGCGGGCCGAGAACCGCATGCTCAAGCAGCGGTTGGGGCGCTTGGTGATCGAATAGTTGTAAACACTAAACCTGTGGCGAGGGGGCTTGCCCCCGTTGGGTTGCGTAGCGACCCCAAATCCGGTCATCGCGGTTTTTCAGACTGACCGCATGCGTCGATTTTACGACTGCTGCGCAGCCGAACGGGGGCAAGCCCCCTCGCCACAGCGGTCCCAAGGCGTTACACCTTCCTGGGCAACACCACGCTAAACAGTGTGCCCTCAGCCTCGTTGGAACTGACCTCGATCGTCCCTTGATGGGCATCAACCACTTCCTTGACGATGAACAATCCCAGACCAAGGCTGGTGCTAGGAGCTCCGAGTTCTTCGTCGGCACTGCGTACCAACGGATCGAAGATGGTGCCGATTGCCTCGGGTGGAATCGGCGCACCGTCGTTGTGCACGGTGAGGCGAACGCTGTCCGTTTCACCCCTGAGGGTCAGTTTGATCACGCTGTGGTTCGAACCGTGCTGCAAGGCATTGCCGATCAGGTTCTGCAGCATTTGAGCGAGCCTTCGGCCATCCCATACACCCCGGGTATCACCTTCGACGCTCAGTGTCGGATCGCATTGCGGATGAGCAGCGCAGGCTTGGGCAATCGCTTCGCGCGCCGCCTCGGCCAGGTCCATGGGCGCCGGTTCGATCGGCAGGCGCTTGCCCAGGCGACTGCGCACCAGTTCCAGCAAATCGCTGACCATCACCGCCATGTGCCGAGCGCCACGCTGGATATGGATTGCACACGTCAGCGCGTCGCCTTCGAGAGCGGCTTTGCGCAGCAGCATCTCCGTGGACATGCTCACCGCTTGCAGCGGCGCGCGCAGGTCATGGCCGAGGATCGCCAAAAAGATGTCCCGGGAGCGATTGACCTGCTCGGCATAAGCCTCGGTGGATTCGGCCAGGGCTTCGTCGATGGCCTCGTTGAAACGGATCATGTCCTGGAAATAGGCGATGTCCGGGGCGTCCAGGCTGTCGACCCACAACCGAATCACACAGGCACGCAAATGGCGGAACTCACTGGTCATCTGCACCAGGTCGAACCCCACGGTATGCCGCAGTTCGCCATGGCTGGCACCCGCTTCATCCAGGCTTGGGGTTTTCTCCGGGCCTTCGCCCTTGGCCTTGGCGAGCTGTTCGCTGGCGGTTTGCGCGGTGGTCATGTCCCGCGCTGCCGCCAGCAGAATCGCCTTGGCGTGGTCGCGCAAGGCTGCTTGATCCATGTACTCGGCCGCCGGGGCGATCGTTCTGGCGAACTGTTCCCATTCATCGACGATACGGTCCACGTGTTGCCTGATGAATTCGGATAAGCGCATGGCCGGCACACCTGACTGGAAACTCTTGGCATCTTAGCCCCTTTGCCGACGGGTAAAAACTACCGCTGACAAGGCGGATCAGGCTTGCGAGTTTTGCGGGTGGTATTTAATTGTTTTTTAGATTCTAAAGTTGAGTGGTGTTGTTTGTTTTATCGCTGTTTTCCAACAACTATTTGAGCTTTTATTTTTGTCGTCATTGAATAAGCTAGGCGTTCTGTTGATCGCATAGGGATACATGCGTAATGAATGAAGTATCAGAAGGATCTGTTTCGGGCACGTCTCCAGTGCCCGCTGTCGATGAAAATATTCATCTGAATTATCTTGCAACCAAAGTGCCGGCGTTAATAAATAAGCCATTGGTATCAAAACTTGTATCAAATGCAATTCAGCCACCCGACTTTCCCGAGTGGTACGTCAAGGCCAGCGCTATCGACCGTCAGTATCTCAAGGAGCTCATGAGTGAGCGCTGGCGATTGCAGGACAGTCTGGATGTCACACTGGGCAATTTACAAAAGGACATCAATAAGTTCGCCGAACCCTTGCTTGTTCAGGCCCTGAAAGAAAAGCTGAACCTGGATCTGGATGTTCATGCGACATCGGTACGGCTTTATATTCCGGCCCTTCTGGGTTTTGGCATCGACACCAATGCCAGTCGGCTCAGGCAGTCAACTCTGCTGGAGGCCGCACTCCATAACTTCGAGGAGTCTGAAACCCGTGCTGGCACCTTTCGTGATGGCTCCGGCATTTTCATTACCGACGCCGAAGGAGCCCTCAAGCGCCATTCATTGACCATCGAAAGTTTTGCGAGTCTTTGCAGGGATCTGGATCTCGGTGCGCAATATCAGCGACACATCACAGAGTTGCTGGCCCCTGCGGCGGCAGGTGCAAAGGCCTCACTTGAGCAACACTTCATCGGGACCGAAAAAGCTGCGTTCAATGAGTCGGCGCTGATTGCATATTTGAAGGGCGATATCACTTCTTATGCGTACGGCAAGTTGCAGCAACTGCGAGACAACCAGACAAACATCACGATGGGCAAGCGCCCGTTACAGTCTCATCGACTGTCTCTTTTGGGGGTGAAACTGTCGGGTATCGTGTTGTTCAGTGCAGTGGCTGATTCAACACGAGTAAAGCGAATCTACAATAGCCTGGTTCCGACACACCAACGAACAATGATGGAGTGGTCGCGCAAACTGGCTATTTTGCCCGGGCAGGAGTTTGATCAATTCAAACTACTCAAAGCCTTTTTTGCCAACGGGCCAAGCGGTGTGGTCGACGAGATACAGAGTAGAAACGATATTTTTACGCAAAGCCGGCTCGATGGCGCCTTGATCGCCTACGTACCTGAAGACCCTGAACATCCTTTGAAGGAATACCCGTCCTTCACCGATTTCATGAAGGAGCTGACGAGCCAATTGCGCTCGTCGGACTACCAGCAGTTCTTCAGTCGGTTCGTACCGCAAAAAGACAAGGGCAGGTTTTTCGCACGCGTCAGAGAGCGCTTCAGCACCTTTACCTGGCAGCAGCGGGAACCGTTGAGCATGGGGCCATGGTGGCGGGAAACTGCAGTGGAAAACCCCGATGCAGAGCCGATCACCAACGTGATTGAAGGCGCGCTCTGGCCTCAGCTCAGTCAATGGAGGCTCGACAAGGCCATCGCCGATGCGCGAGATATCGCCGTTCCCACTGACGATGAAGATGCCAATGCCCGTTGGGCGCGACTAAACAGTTACGCGAGCATCGGCTGGAACGTATTCAACTTCGGCGCGATGCTGGTACCGGGTTTGGGAGAGGCCATGCTGGGCATCATGGTCGGGCAAATGCTGCTCGAAACCATGGAGGGCATCGAAGACTGGAGCAAGGGAGACAAGGAAGAAGCGTCGGCGCTTCTGTGCGGTGTCCTGATCAATGCTGCCCAGCTGGCAATCATGGGGGCAGGGCATGTGTTGCCGACGGGCGCAGCGGCAGCGGTCAAGCCTTCGCCTTTTATCGACCAGTTGAGGCCGGTCGTACTCGCTGACGGCAAGACCCGCCTCTGGAACCCGGACTTGAGCCCGTACGAGCATCAAGTCAGTTTGAGTTCCGACTCGACGCCCAACGAGCGAGGCCTTCACGTGCACGGTGATAAGGAGTTGCTGCCGCGCGACAGCAAATACTTCGCGGTGCAGGACGATCCACTGACCGGCGAGCCAAGGATGCAGCATCCGGACCGGCCAACAGCTTACCAGCCAAAGCTTGACCACGATGGCGCCGGTACCTGGCACACCGAACTCGACCGCCCTGTCGAGTGGACTTCGGCCGAGCTCATGCGTGGGCTGGGGACGAAGTCAGAAGCGTTCGATGATGCAATGCTTGAACGCATCCGTATCGCCAGTGGTATCGAAGAAGATGTGTTGCGTCGGCTGCATGTCGAAAACGAAGCGCCGCCCGCGTTGCTGGTCGACACCATCAACCGGTTCAAGGCGTGGGCGGAAACGGGGAAACTGCCTGAGAACGACCAGTCAAACATTGCCGACGCCAGGACGCTTCAGGACACCTTCGCGCAATTGCCCGCCAACATGGCAGAGGAGCTACTGAGCGCCGCTGATCCGGCTGACTTGCGAGTGCTGGCCGAGCAAAAGCGTATTGGCTTGCACCTCAGGCAACAGGCGCGCGCCGCCTCGCTGGAGGTGCGTCTGGCGCGTGCCTATGAAGGGCTGTTCCTTGATTCACTGCAGGCGCTGGATACGGAAAGGCTGGCACTGCATAGCCTTGAAAGCTTGCCGAACTGGCCGCAGGAGGTGCGCATCGAGATTCGCGAGCATTCTTTCACTGGCCGTCTGCGCGACAGCATTGGCCCAGAAGAAGCGGATGTACGCAAAGTCCTGGTCAGCACGGAGAACGGTTATGAAGCGCGGGATGCCGAGGACAACCATCTGCACGGCGCCGATGACCTGTTTTCTTCGGTATTGCATGCCCTGCCTGACGCTGAACGCAAAGAATTGGGTTTTGAAATCAATCAAGGCTCGACACTCAAGCACACCGTTCAAAATGCACCATTGGCGCGTGACCAGCTGCGTCCGATGCTGGCGGACAGTCCGCTGCGCAAGCCTGCCTATGATCCCGAGACGATGAAGCTGTTCGGTGGAATGCCTCTTCCTCAAGGCATTCGACGGCTCACCGGACGCCTGACGTTGCAGGAACGCGTCAGGAGCGTGCGGCCGGGCTGGACGGAGGAGCAAGCCCAGGCTTATCTGGACGGTGCCGGCAACGAGGCTGACCCGGAACTGCGGGCCAGCGCGCTGGAAGCGGAATTCAACCGCCTCAATACCAACTTCCAGCGCTGGCTGAATTCGCCGACGGAAGCGTACAGATTCAGCCCTGCCGGCGTTGCCGAATGGCAGTCCAGAAACAAGTTGTACAAGGCCATTCGTCAGTGCTGGCAGCAAACCGGGCCCAGGGATGTGGACGCTTCCGGGAATCTACCGGGGACGGTGCTTGACCTCAGGAATATGCCCTTGGGGCGGCACTTGGGGACCATGCCTCCTCTGGATGCCGATTTTCAGCACGTGACTTGCCTGAACTTGCTGGGCACTGAAATGACCGACGCTCACGTCGCCTTTCTTGATCATTTCCCCAAACTCCGTTCGCTCAACCTTACCGGCAACCGGCTCACGCATTTTCCCAGTGCCGTGGGGCGAATGATTGGACTGACCGAGTTGTACTTCGCCGATAACCGGATTGTGCTGGATCTGCAGGGGGCTACGTACTTGAGATGGCTTACCCGACTTCAAAGTCTCGATTTGCAGGGGAACCCGCTGGGTCGAGTGCCGGATATCGGCGGTATGCGCCTGCTGCACACGGTGATGCTGGGCGATACCGGCATTGATACCTGGCCGGACGGATTGTTTTCTCAACCCCGATTCCGGCATTTTTACTTGAATCTGCAACGCAATGAACTGAGGGTCATCCCTCGGGTGACGCCCGGCTCTGTCGGAGCGGAGCTGGTGGCGCGGACGGTGGTGAGTCGGGACCGGCAGTGGATGTCGGCCGATACTTTGAACACGCTCAGAGACAACATCAGGTCCGTCGGCCTGGACCCCGATCGTCCGTATCCGCCTCGTGGTGTGCGCGACAGCCTTGAGTGGGAGGCTGGCCTGACGCGACGAGATTGGGTCGCCAAACAGGAGATATGGAACAGCGTGGAGGACGAATTCGGCTCGGTGCATTTTTTCAATAAGATCAGGAAGCTCACTGAGTCCAGCCACTTCCAAAACGACAACGCATTCAGAGTGGACATGACGAGCAAGGTCTGGCGAATGCTGGAAGCGATGTCCAAGGACAGTGAGTTGCGGAGCAACCTTTTTGTCATCGGCAGGGACGAGGCTACCAACTGTGTGGATGCCGGGGCCCAGTTGTTCAATTCAATGGGTGTGGAGGTGCTGATCCACGAAGCCTATGCGCTGGGGAGTCCAAGCCTGGTGGAGGCTGAACTGGTGCAGCTTGCCAGAGGCAAATCCCGTCTGGATGAGTTGAGCCGGATTGCCCACCAAGTGATCGCCGGTCGACTGGCGAACGGTGAGGATTACATGGTGGTCGATGCCAACGGCCGTGTTACGGGGAGCATCGATGAGGTCCAGGTACATCTGGGCTACATGACGGACCTGGCCGAGCGACTGGATCTGCCCTGGCAATCCCGTGATCTGCAGTTCCGCACGTACACGGACGTCACGCCTGAGATGATCGAAGATGCCTATCGGCGGGTACTGGATCTGGAGGCCGGCGATTTGCTGCGTGATTCCATCGTTGAACAGCCATTCTGGGCGTCTTACGTCCAGGGCTCGAATCGTCGCGCGTTCAAGGTGTTCAGGCGTCGAATCGATGCAACGACGGAGTTTTTCATGGCGCTTGATAAGCGCGCGACCGAACAGGATCTTTCGCTTGAGGCAAAGGCCGGCCTGAAAGAGGAGCTGAGGGTACTCGCCGCAGAGCTGGGCAAACCGGAAAGCGAGATTGCCCCAGGACAGATCATGACTCACGAGGCCTATTCCGCCGAGCTGGACTTGATCTATAACGAAATGAAGACACTGCTCAAAACCCTGACCCAACAGGCGATGGATCGGGCGAAGCTGTAAAGGGTGGAGATACCCTTTACGGTTGAACCGAGCAACTGATTGACCTGACAATACAGCCATCCCGGCACGAAGATTGACGCCCTTCGTGCCGGGTTTTTTATGCCTGACTGGAAATCAAAACAGAAAATACCGCTGGGCCATCGGCAACACATCCGCCGGTTCGCACCACAGCAGTACGCCGTCAGCCTTGACCTGATAGGTCTGCGGATCGACATCAATGTCCGGCAGATAGTCGTTGTGGATCAGATCGGTTTTCTGCACCTCGCGGCACCCTTTGACCACTGCGATTTTTTTCTTCAAACCCAGCGCCTCAGGCAGACCCGCCTCCTGTGCAGCCTGGCTGATAAAGGTCAGGCTGGTGGCGTGCAGCGAGCCGCCATAACTGGCGAACATCGGTCGGTAATGCACCGGTTGCGGCGTCGGAATCGAGGCATTGGCGTCGCCCATGAGGCTGGCGGCGATGGCGCCACCCTTGAGGATGAGCGTCGGTTTGACGCCGAAAAACGCTGGGCGCCAGAGCACCAGGTCGGCCCATTTGCCGACTTCGATCGAGCCCACTTCATGGCTGATGCCATGGGTGATCGCCGGGTTGATCGTGTACTTGGCGATGTAGCGTTTGGCGCGGAAGTTGTCGTTGCCTTGGCCATCGCCCGGCAGTGGTCCGCGCTGTTTTTTCATCTTGTCGGCGGTCTGCCAGGTGCGGGTGATGACTTCGCCGACGCGGCCCATGGCCTGGCTGTCGGAGCTGATCATCGAGAACGCGCCGAGGTCGTGGAGGATGTCTTCGGCGGCGATGGTTTCGCGGCGGATGCGGCTTTCGGCGAAGGCCACGTCTTCGGCAATGCTCGGGTCCAGGTGGTGGCAGACCATCAGCATATCGAGGTGTTCGTCGATGGTGTTGCGGGTGAACGGCCGGGTCGGGTTGGTGGAACTCGGCAGCACATTGGCGAAACCGCAGGCCTTGATGATGTCCGGCGCGTGACCGCCGCCCGCACCTTCGGTGTGGTAGGTGTGAATCGTGCGGCCCTTGAAAGCGGCGAGGGTGGTTTCGACAAAACCGGACTCGTTGAGGGTGTCGGTGTGAATCGCCACTTGCACGTCGTACTGATCAGCGACGCTCAGGCAGTTGTCGATGCTCGCGGGCGTGGTGCCCCAGTCTTCGTGCAACTTCAGGCCGATGGCGCCCGCCTTGACCTGTTCGATCAGCGGTTCCGGCAGGCTGGCGTTGCCCTTGCCGGTGAGGCCGATGTTCATCGGAAACGCATCGGCGGCCTGGAGCATGCGCGCCAGGTGCCACGGCCCTGACGTGCAGGTGGTAGCGTTGGTGCCGGTGGCCGGTCCCGTGCCGCCGCCGATCATGGTGGTGACGCCGCTCATCAGCGCTTCTTCGATCTGCTGCGGGCAGATGAAGTGGATATGGGTGTCAATGCCGCCGGCAGTGAGGATCATGCCTTCACCGGCGATCACTTCAGTGCTGGCGCCGACCGCGATGGTGACGTTGGGCTGGATGTCCGGGTTGCCGGCCTTGCCGATGGCGGCGATGCGTCCATCCTTGAGGCCGACGTCGGCCTTGACGATGCCCCAGTGGTCGATGATCAGCGCGTTGGTGATCAGGGTGTCGACGACATCGCGTGCCAGCAGTTGGCTTTGGCCCTGGCCGTCGCGAATGACTTTGCCGCCGCCGAATTTCACTTCTTCGCCGTAGGTGGTGAAGTCCTGTTCCACTTCGATCCACAGTTCGGTGTCGGCTAGGCGGACCTTGTCACCGACGGTGGGGCCGAACATGTCGGCGTAGGCTTGTCTTGAGATTTTCATGCGCTTGCCTTGGGATTCAATTGGGTTTGAGACTGTTCGCTTCGCTCACAGATTCGCGGGCAAGCCTCGCTCCTACAGGGGGATGCGATTAATTGTAGGAGCGAGGCTTGCCCGCGAAGGGGCCGGTGCGGACAACGCATTACTTACAGGTCGCCCATGATCCTGCCGGCAAACCCGAACACCCGGCGATGCCCGGCCAGGTCCACCAGCTCGACCTCGCGGCTCTGCCCTGGTTCGAAGCGCACCGCGGTGCCGGCGGGGATGTTCAGGCGCATGCCACGGCTGGCGGCGCGGTCGAAGGTCAGCGCGTCGTTGGTTTCGAAGAAGTGATAATGCGAGCCGACCTGGATCGGCCGGTCGCCGCTGTTGGCCACCGTCAGGCTGACAGTGCGTCGGCCCACGTTAAGCTCGATGTCGCCGGGCTGGATCTGGTACTCACCGGGAATCATCACTGGGCTCCTTGGAGAATCTTGTAGTAGAGGGCGGTCGGTTTGTAGCGCCCGTTCGGGTCGCAGGCGTAGTCCGGGATTTCGCCGGCACGGGTGTAACCCAAGGCCTTGTAGAAGTCTTCGGCGGGGGAGCCAGCCTCGGTGTCGAGGTAGAGCATGCCGCGCTTGTGCTGGCGGGCCGTAAGCTCAAGGGCATTCATCAACTGCTGGCCCAGGCCGCGACGACGGGCGTGTTCACGCACCAGCAGTTTCTGCACTTCGGCGCGGTTCAGCCCATTGGCTTTCTGGCACAGGTTCAGTTGCACACTGGCCTGCACCTGTTCGTCCTTGACCACCACCCACAGCAGCACGTTGCCTTTGTTCAGGTTGTCCTGGACTTCATCGAAATGGGCTCGGGCCTGGGTGGCGTCCAGATCCGCCATGAACCCGACGCTGGCGCCATAGCCGACGGCGTCGAGCAGCAGATCAATCAATCCCTGACGATAGTGCGCAAAGCTTTCAACGTTGACGCGTCGCAGTTGGGCGGCGTTCATGGGGCATCACTCCTTGTGGGGATCGGGTGGCATTGCGCCCGGATCGAGGATCAGTTGCATGAAGGTCAGGTCTAGCCAGCGGCCGAACTTGGTACCCACCTGCGGCATTTGGCCGGTGACGACAAAACCGGCCCGATCGTGCAGCCGGATCGAGGCGCTATTACCGCTTTCGATGGCGGCGACCATCACGTGTTTGTTGCAGCCTTTGGCGCGCTCGATCAGCGCTGCCATCAGTTGCGGGCCGAGGCCATTGCCGCGTTGGTCGTTGCGCACGTACACCGAGTGCTCAACCGTGTGGCGGAACCCGTCGAACGGCCGCCAGTCACCGAATGAAGCGTAGCCGAGTACGTTGTCGTCGCCGTCGACGATCACCAGAATCGGATAGCCCTGGGCTTGCCGCGCGCTGAACCAGGCCTGGCGGTTGCCCAGGTCCACGGCCTGTTCGTTCCAGATCGCCGTGGTATTGAGCACCGCGTCGTTGTAGATGTCGCGGATCGCCGGCAGATCGGCGTGCAGCGCATCGCGGATGTGGTAAGTCATGGCGCAGCCTCAGGCGATCGGTTGGTGAACGGTGACCAGTTTGGTGCCGTCGGGAAACGTCGCTTCGACCTGGATCTCCGGGATCATTTCCGGGATGCCTTCCATCACTTGTTCGCGGCTGAGCAGGGTGGTGCCGTAGTGCATCAGCTCGGCCACGGTCTGGCCGTCACGCGCGCCTTCGAGCAGCGCCGCGGAAATGTAGGCCATGGCCTCCGGGTAATTGAGTTTCACGCCGCGAGCCAAACGCCGCTCGGCCACGAGGCCGGCGGTGAAGATCAGCAGCTTGTCTTTTTCGCGTGGGGTCAGGTCCATCGTAGAAATCCATAATCGGCAGTTAAAAGGTTTACTCAACCTGTAGGAGCGAGGCTTGCCCGCGAAGAACGATAACGTGGTCCTCCAGTTAAACCGGGGCGTTCCCTTCGCCGGCAAGCCTCGCTCCTACAGGGATAGGTGTTCAGGTGGCCCATATTCTGGGCGGAACGGCTTCGCGGCCGAGCAATGCAGGCCGGAGCAATCGCCATAAATCAATCAGCCAGCCCCGTGCCAACAGCGCCTCGCTGGCCAGGCACCGGGCGACCAGCAGCCCCGGCAGCTGCGTCAGATCCCCGCGCACCTCATTGGGCAGCGAGCGGCACTTCTCCAGCAATTCACTATCAATCTCTCCGGTCACCAGCAACGTCGCAAACACCGGTTGCCCATCCAGCCCGATCGGCGAGTCCAGCAAACCGTCATCCCCGGCAATGCGCTGGCGTTCGTGCCAGAGCAACTGGCCGTCGCGGCGGATATCCAGGTGGGTCTGGAAGTGCCCGAGGTCGAAGCGCTCGCCACTGGCCGGACGCCCCAGCGCTACCACGTCCCAGTAGAACAACCGGGCATCGCCCTCAAGATCAATGCTCGTGCTGAGTTCAGCCTGAGCGGCGCTGAAGATAATCGTTTCTTGCGGCAGCCACTCCAACGTAGCACCGGCGGCAACGCGCAAGTCGAGTTTCTGATAAGCCGGCCCGGCCGCGCGATACCACTTGGCGGCGCCGGGGCTGGTGATTTGCGCCCAGGCGTGCGTGCCGACGCTGGCCGATATATCCAGCCGATCACCGCCGGCAATCCCGCCCGGCGGGTGGACGATGATGTGCTGACACACCTCGGGGCCTTCGGCATACAAGTGCTTCTGCACCCGCAGCGGGCCTTGATGACGGCGCTGCACCGGGCGGGTGCTGGCGCCGAAACGGGCGTAGCCCAGCTCCAGCTCGGCATGCCAGCTCGGGGTAAACAGCGCAGTGGGGAGAGGTAAATTCATATCGTCTAATTTATCGTCAGAAGGCTGCAGGTTAGATCGTAACCAGCCCACGCACACCTTCGGCTTCCATATTTTCGCCGCGACCTTGCTGCACGATCTCGCCCCGGGACATCACCAGGTACTGATCGGCCAGCTCGGCGGCGAAATCGTAGAACTGCTCCACCAGCAAAATCGCCATGTCGCCACGGGCTGCGAGCTTTTTGATCACTGCGCCGATTTCCTTGATCACCGACGGCTGGATGCCTTCGGTGGGCTCATCGAGAATCAGCAGCCGTGGACGACTGGCCAATGCCCTGCCGATTGCCAACTGTTGCTGCTGACCGCCGGACAAGTCACCGCCACGCCGTTGCTTCATTTGCAGCAGCACTGGGAACAGCTCGTAGATGAACGCCGGGACCTCTTTGGCTTCGGAACCCGGAAAGCGCGACAGGCCCATCAACAGGTTTTCTTCCACGGTCAGCCGGCCGAAGATTTCCCGGCCCTGAGGCACGTAAGCGATACCGGCATGCACCCGTTGGTGCGGCTTGAACGTGGTGATCGGTTTACCTTCCCAGTTCACCGCGCCCTCCTTGGCCGGCAGCAAACCCATCAGGCATTTGAGCAAGGTGGTCTTGCCCACGCCGTTGCGCCCGAGCAGGCAGGTGACTTCGCCGACCTTCACCTCAAACGTCAGGCCCCGCAGGATGTGGCTACCGCCGTAGTACTGGTGCAGCTTGTCGACTTGCAGCATCTTCAAAATTCCCCTGTGATCGTTCCCACGCAGAGCGCGGAATCGATCAATTGCTCATCAGCGGCCGAGGTAGACCTCGATCACCCGCTCATTGTCCTGCACCTGCTCCAGCGACCCTTCGGCCAGCACGCTGCCCTGGTGCAACACGGTGACGTGGTCGGCGATCGAGCCGACGAAGCCCATGTCGTGTTCCACCACCATCAGCGAATGCTTGCCGGCCAGGCGCTTGAACAGCTCGGCGGTGAATTCGGTTTCGGCGTCGGTCATGCCCGCCACCGGCTCGTCGAGCAACAGCAGTTGCGGGTCTTGCATCAGCAGCATGCCGATTTCCAGAAACTGCTTCTGCCCATGGGACAACAATCCTGCCGGGCGATTGACCGAACTGGTCAGGCGAATGGTTTCCAGCACCTCGCTGATGCGATCCCTTTGTTCGCCGCTCAGGCGAGCCCGCAAGCTGGCCCACACCGACTTGTCGGTTTTCTGCGCCAGCTCCAGGTTTTCGAACACGCTCAGGGCTTCGAACACGGTTGGCTTCTGGAACTTGCGACCGATACCGGCCTGGGCGATTTGCACTTCGCTCATCTGCGTCAGGTCCAGGGTTTCACCGAACCAGGCCTTGCCGTGACTGGGGCGGGTCTTGCCGGTGATCACGTCCATCAGCGTGGTCTTGCCCGCGCCGTTGGGGCCGATGATGCAGCGCAATTCGCCAACGCCGATGTACAGGTTCAGATTGTTGAGTGCCTTGAAACCATCGAAGCTGACGCTGATGTCTTCCAGGGTCAGGATGGTGCCGTGGCGCGTATTCAGGCCGGGGCCGACGCGTTGGCCGAGGCCAATGGCATCGCGGCTGCTGCCGGCATCCTTGTTGGGCTGCGGTGGAAAAAAGGCCGGTTCGAGCATGAATTCCGCAGTCGCTGTGATTCTCATGATTCACCCCTTTTCTTCAGCAGACCGATCACACCCTTAGGCAGATACAACGTTACGACGATGAACAGCGCGCCGAGGAAGAACAGCCAGTATTCCGGAAACGCCACGGTGAACCAGCTCTTCATCCCGTTGACCACACCGGCACCCAGCAGCGGACCGATCAGCGTGCCGCGCCCCCCCAAGGCAACCCAGACCGCCGCTTCGATCGAGTTGGTCGGCGACATTTCGCTCGGGTTGATGATCCCGACTTGCGGCACATACAACGCCCCCGCCAGGCCACACAACACCGCACTCAACACCCAGACAAACAGCTTGAAGCCGCGCGGGTCGTAGCCGCAAAACATCAGGCGGTTCTCGGCATCGCGCAACGCGGTCAACACCCGGCCGAACTTGCTTTGCGCCAGCCGCCAGCCGATGAACAGGCTCGCCACCAGCAGCAGTACCGTGGCGAAAAACAACACTGCGCGAGTCCCCGGTTCCGTGATGCCAAACCCGAGAATGCTGCGGAAGTTGGTGAAGCCGTTGTTGCCGCCAAACCCGGTTTCGTTGCGGAAAAACAGCAGCATCCCGGCGAAGGTCAGGGCCTGGGTCATGATCGAGAAATACACGCCCTTGATCCGCGAGCGGAAGGCGAAGAAACCGAACACCAGCGCCAGCAATCCCGGCGCCAACACCACCAGGCACATGGCCCAGAGGAAGCTGCTGGTGCCGGTCCAGTACCACGGCAATTCGGTCCACGACAGGAACGTCATGAACGCCGGCAAGCCGTCACCCGAGGCTTGGCGCATCAGGTACATGCCCATCGCATAACCGCCGAGGGCGAAGAACAGACCGTGACCGAGGGACAGGAGGCCGGCGTAGCCCCAGACCAGATCGAGGGCGAGGGCGACGATGGCGTAGCAAAGAATCTTGCCCACCAGTGTCAGCGTGTAGGCCGAGACATGAAACGCACTGTCCGGCGACAACAACGACAGCAATGGCAGCGCCAGTAGCAAAACGAGAATCACCGCGCCAACAGTGATGGTGACTTTGGGGCCGGCTTTTTTTGTCGCGGTAACGAGCAGAGGCTGGTTCATCAGTCGATCACCCGTCCTTTCAGTGCGAAGAGGCCTTGCGGACGTTTCTGGATGAACAGAATGATCAGCGCGAGGATCAGGATCTTGCCGAGTACCGCACCGATCTGCGGTTCGAGAATCTTGTTGGCGATGCCCAGGCCGAATGCGGCCAACACGCTACCGGCCAATTGACCGACACCGCCGAGCACCACCACCAGGAATGAGTCGATGATGTAGCTCTGGCCGAGGTCCGGGCCGACGTTGCCGATCTGGCTGAGCGCCACGCCACCGAGCCCGGCGATGCCCGAGCCTAAGCCGAAGGCGAGCATGTCCACGCGCCCGGTGGGTACGCCGCAACAGGCGGCCATGTTGCGGTTTTGGGTGACGGCGCGCACGTTCAAGCCAAGGCGCGTCTTGTTCAACAGCAGCCAGGTCAGCACCACCACAAACAAGGCAAACGCGATGATCACGATGCGGTTGTACGGCAGCACAAGATTGGGCAGCACCTGAATTCCGCCCGACAACCACGCCGGGTTGGCCACTTCAACGTTCTGCGCACCGAACACCAGACGCACCAACTGGATCAGCATCAGGCTGATGCCCCACGTGGCGAGCAGGGTTTCCAGCGGGCGGCCGTAGAGGTGGCGAATCACCGTGCGCTCCAGCGCCATGCCGATGGCGGCGGTAACGAAAAACGCCACCGGCAGCGCAATCAGCGGATAGAACTCGATGGCTTGTGGGGCGAAGCGCTGGAACATCAGCTGCACCACGTACGTCGAGTACGCGCCGAGCATCAGCATCTCGCCGTGGGCCATGTTGATCACCCCGAGCAGGCCGAAGGTGATCGCCAAGCCCAATGCCGCGAGCAGCAGAATCGAACCCAGGGACATGCCACTGAAGGCCTGACCGAGCATCTCACCGATCAGCAGTTTGCGTTTGACCTGGGCCAGGCTGGTTTCGGCGGCGGTGTGCACACTGGCGTCGGCTTCGACGCCGGGTTCGAGCAAGCCTTCGAGGCGGGTGCGGGCCAGTGGGTCGCCGGTTTCGCCGAGCAAACGCACGGCGGCGAGGCGCACGGCGGGGTCACTGTCGACCAGTTGCAGATTGGCCAAGGCCAGGCTCAGGGCGGCGTGAACAGTTTCGTCTTGTTCGTTAGCCAGTTGCTGGTCGAGGAATTTCAGCTGCGCCGGTTTGGCGCTTTTCTGCAATTGCTGCGCGGCGGCCAGACGGGTTTTGGCGTCGGCGGCGAGCAATTGGTGGCTGGCCAAAGCGGTGTCGATCAGACCCCGCAGGCGATTGTTCAGGCGCAGGGTTTTCGGTTGGCCATCGATGGTCAGCTCGCCTTGTTGCAGGGCGTTGATCAGTTCGATACGGGCCGGATCGGGCTGCGCGGCCCAGGTTTCCAGAAGCTTGGCTTGCTGCACGGGATTGGCCGCGACGAAGTCTTCGGCGTCGCCGGCGTGGGTGACCATCGGCAGTAACAGTGCGATGGCAAGGATCAAGCGGTAAAAGGCAGTGGGCATGTCAGTGTCCTTGCGCGGACTAAGTGTGGGAGCAAACTGTGTGGCGAGGGAGCTTGCTCCCGCTGGACTACGCAGTAGTCCCTTTTTTTGGGGCCGCTTCGCAGCCCAACGGGGGCAAGCCCCCTCACCACAAAGCCCGCTCACACAGGAATTGTGTCGGGCCTGAGCTCCATGCTCAGGCCCCAGTGGCTCAGTTGCTCTTCACCGCATACTCCGGCTTCTTGTCGTTACCCGGAATGAACGGGCTCCACGGTTGGGCGCGGATCGGCCCTTCGGTCTGCCACACCACGTTGAACTGACCGTCGGCCTGAATCTCGCCGATCATCACTGGCTTGTGCAGGTGATGGTTGGTCTTGTCCATGGTCAGGGTGTAGCCGGACGGTGCAGCAAAGGTCTGGCCGGCCAGGGCTTCGCGGACTTTGTCGACGTCGGTGGACTTGGCTTTCTCGGCCGCTTGCGCCCACATATGGATGCCAACGTAAGTGGCTTCCATCGGATCGTTGGTCACCGCTTTGTCGGCGCCCGGCAGGTTGTGTTTCTTGGCGTAGGCTTTCCAGTCATCGACGAACTTCTTGTTCACCGGGTTTTCCACCGACTCAAAGTAGTTCCACGCCGCGAGGTTGCCCACCAGCGGTTTGGTGTCGATGCCGCGCAGTTCTTCTTCACCCACGGAGAACGCCACGACCGGTACGTCGGTGGCTTTCAGGCCCTGGTTGGCCAGCTCTTTATAGAACGGCACGTTGGAGTCGCCGTTGACGGTGGAGATGACCGCCGTCTTGCCACCGGCAGAGAATTTTTTGATGCTGGCCACGATGGTCTGGTAATCGCTGTGGCCGAATGGGGTGTAGACCTCTTCGATGTCTTTGTCCGCCACACCTTTGGAGTGCAGGAACGAGCGCAGGATCTTGTTGGTGGTGCGCGGGTAAACGTAGTCGGTGCCGAGCAGGAAGTAGCGCTTGGCGCTGCCACCTTCTTCGCTCATCAGGTATTCCACTGCCGGAATCGCCTGTTGGTTGGGCGCGGCGCCGGTGTAGAACACGTTCGGCGACATCTCTTCGCCTTCGTATTGCACCGGGTAGAACAGCAGGCCGTTGAGCTCTTCGAACACCGGCAGCACCGATTTACGCGACACCGAGGTCCAGCAACCGAACACCACCGCCACTTTGTCCTGGGTCAGCAACTGCCGGCCCTTTTCGGCGAACAGCGGCCAGTTCGATGCCGGGTCCACGACCACTGGTTCCAGCATCTTGCCGTTCACGCCACCCTTGGCGTTGATTTCGTCGATGGTCATCAACGCCATGTCTTTGAGCGAGGTTTCGGAGATCGCCATGGTCCCGGACAACGAATGCAGAATACCGACCTTGATGGTCTCGGCGGCCTGGACAGTCCAGGTCATGCCCATCGCGGCAATGCTTGCCGTGAGTGTGAAAGCCTTGATCAAACTGCGACGCTTCATTGTGCGATCTCCATGAACGTTAAAGTTTTTTATGGTTGGCAGATGCGGACGACTGAAGGCTGTTTTGCAAGGGCTGTGCCCGGTCGGGGACGGGCAAGGAAATGTCGTATTAGAGCGGTTACGGGGAGTGGGTGGCGCACCATGAAGGGACGGGGCTGGCGCGTTGGTGCGAGAAGATGCGCCACATTGGGGCGAAGAATTGCCCCAATGCCGGTCAGTTAAGGTAAAGGCGCTGTGAATACAAAACCTGTGGCGAGGGGGCTTGCCCCCGTTGGGTCGCGAAGCGGCCCCAAAACCTGCAACTGCGGTGTATCGGGTGCACCGCGTGCAATGGTTTTACGACTGCTTCGCAGCCGAACGGGGGCAAGCCCCCTCGCCACAAAGGCTCGTTCCCAAAGAGTGGGGGGGCTATGCCGGGTCGACGTTATCCAGCGCCCGGTTAACCGCCAGCTCCGCCAGCATGATGCTCTGTTGAATCGCCAGCACCGTGTAGCGCTGTGGGCCGGTCAGGGAGTTAGCGAAATCGCTGGCCAGGACACTCGCCGTGGCTAACGATTCGTAGGCGTGGGCCAGCAGGCTTTCGGTATCCATATTCGGGGCGACGATGAACATGGTGCTGGGGCGGCGGGGTTTTTCGGTGTAGGGCGCCGGGGGATCGAGGTAATAGTCGAGGGCGCGTTTGATGGCTTCGCGATCCTTGAGTAATTCTTCGTTGCGCGAGGCTTCGGCGTTGGTGGTGTTGAAGGGTGGGTCAGGAATTAATTTGTCCATTGAAAAATTTCTCCAGCGTTGGAGCCTCCACTTGCCGCTTCTCACACGGGAAGAGGTGGCAGCTATGTGCGAGGTGAGAAGACCGGTTATGGACACCCGGCCGGACCGAAGTCCGCCCGCACACAGCCGCCATAACGCATTTGCAGGCAGCTAATAAGCTGGCGGCGATTATGCGTGTACAGACACTGGATGACCATAAGTTGCCGGGCTTCTCACACCCGATCGCTGAGTTGTCAGCGACAGCCAAAGACTAGAGAGCCCGCTTCCGACGGACAACCTGAAAGATGCGTGGGAAAGGTCTGCGTTCTGATACATCCGTTAAACATTCAAAAGCGGAACGCGGAGCGTCCCTGGCGGCATTCCCACGCGGAGCGTGGGAATGATCACCCTGTGGGAGCGGTGAGTCAGCGCCGGCGCATCAGGCCGATGAAGAACAGCCCGCCAATCGCGGCGGTGGCGACGCCGATGGGCAAGTCTTCCGGGGCGATCAAGGTTCGTGCGGCCACGTCGACCCAGACCAGGAACAGGCTGCCCAACAACACGCACACCGGCAACAACCGACGATGCTCGGCACCCACCAACCGTCGTGCAATGTGCGGCACCATCAACCCGACAAAACCAATCGAGCCGCTGATGGACACCAACACCCCGGTCATCAATGAGGCAATCAAAAACACCCGCAGCCGCACGGTGCGGGCATTGAGGCCCAGGGTCACGGCGGTCTGTTCACCGGCCATCAACGCATTCAACGGCCGGGCCATGCCCAGCAACAACACCAACCCGAGCAACACACTCGCGGCGGGCACGGCGAGCAATTCCCAACGCGCCAGCCCGAGGCCACCGAGCATCCAGAACATCACCGCCGAACTGGCGCGATGGTCACCGAGAAACAGCAGCAGGTTGGCAATCGCCATCATCACGAACGACACCGCGACACCGCACAGCAGCAGCCGATCACTGTCCAGCCGCCCATGACGGTTGGCGATCACCAGCACGACCAACATGCTCAGCAGCGCGCCGATAAACGCCGCGATGGGCAAGCTCAGCAGGCCGACGATCTCACCGACATGCAGCACCACAATCACCGCGCCGAGGGTCGCGCCGGAGGTCACGCCCAACAAGTGCGGATCAGCCAATGGATTGCGCGTCACCGCTTGCAGCACCGCGCCGATCAACGCCAGGCCGGCGCCCACCAGCGCGCCGAGCAACATGCGCGGCACGCGGATCAGCCAGACGATGTGTTCCTGCCCGGCCGTCCAGCTCTGCTCGCCAAGACCGAAGGCCTTGTGCAGCAGAATTTGCCACACCACCTCCACCGGTACCCGCGCCGGGCCGAAGCCCAGCGATACCACACACGACATCAGCAACAGCACGCCGAGGCCGATCAGCAACAAGGCATAGCGACGGTCGATCATTCGCCGTGGAAACCCTTGGCCAGGGTTTCGACCGCCAGCACGTTGTCGATCCCCGGCGTGGCCTGCACGTAAGGAATGACGATGAAGCGCTGGTTCTTGATCGCGTCCACCGATTGCAGGGCCTGGTTGTTCAGTAAAAACTGCTCCTTCTGTTCAGCGGTGACTTCGCCGTAGTCGACGATCACGATCACCTGCGGATTGCGCTCGACCACGTTCTCCCAGTTGACCCGGGTCCAGCTCGCCTCGACGTCGTCGAGAATGTTGCGCCCGCCGGCCGCGTCAATCAGCGCCTGCGGCATGCCCAGGCGTCCGGAGGTCATGGCCCGGTCTTCACCGCTGTCGTAGAGAAATACCCGAGGCTTGTCCGCTGGCAGATCCTGGCGCACCTCGGCGACTTGCGCCTGCATCTGGGCGATCACAGCGTTGGCGCGGTCTTGCACGTCGAAGATTTTGCCGAGGTTGCGCAGGTCGTTGTAGGTGTCTTCCAGGCTCGCGGGTGGGCGCTTCATCACGAACGCGCAGGACTCGGTGAGTTCGTAGACGTTGATCCCCAGCGGTTGCAGGGTTTGCGGCGTGAGGTCACCACCGACGCGCATGCCGTAATCCCAACCGGCGAAGAAGAAATCGACGTTGGCGTTGAGCAGGGTTTCCACCGACGGGTACTTGGCCGCCAGTTCCGGTAAACCGTCGAGGATGGTCTGCATTTGGGGCGTCACCGATTTCCATCCGGTCACGCCGCTGTAGCCGGCCATCCTGGGTTTGAGACCGAGGGCGAGCATCATCTGGGTCATGTTGATGTCGTGGCTGACCGCGTGTTTCGGCGCTTGCTTGAAGGTCACTTCGCGGTTGCAACTCTGGACAGTCAGCGGGTATTTCGTGGCCTCGGCGAAGGCATGGGCACTGCCCAGCAACAACGCGACGCAAAGCAGGGAACGCAATGTCATGGTTGGGTTATCCAGGTGATTCGTGGGTAGCCGTGCAAGGGATGGTCATCGATCAGAGCGTCGACGCCGAACACGTTGTGCAAAAGGTGTGTGGTCAGGACTTCTTTGGGGGTGCCACTGGCGACGATGCGACCGTGATGGATCACGTAGAGCCGATCGCAGAAGGCCGCCGCCAGATTGAGGTCGTGGATGCTCGCCAGCGTGCCGATCTGCAGGCGTTTGACCAGCTGCAGCAGTTCCAGTTGATAGCGCGGGTCGAGGTGGTTGGTCGGCTCATCGAGGATCAGCAATTGCGGTTGCTGGGCCAGGGCGCGGGCGAGGATCACGCGCTGCTTTTCACCGCCGGACAGGGTGGCGAAGGCGTGGTCTTCGAAGCCCTTGAGGCCGACCGATTCGAGGGCTTGGGTTGCGAGCTTCCGGTCTTCGAGAGTGTCGCCATCGAACAGACCTTTGTGCGGTGTGCGGCCCATGGCGACCACTTCATCGACGGTCAGACCGAAGGCGTCGGGAAATTCCTGCAACACCACCGCGATGCGTTGCGCGCACCAGCGTGAGGATTGCTTCCAGACGTTGTGATGGTCGAGCTTGACCTCGCCACTCTCGGGTTTGCTGAAGCGATAGGCGCACCGCAGCAGGCTGGTCTTGCCGCTGCCGTTAGGGCCGATCAACCCGACGAACTCACCGGCAGCCACGTGCAAGGAGGCGTCACGCAGCTGGAACTGGTGATGGCAGTGGCCGTGGCCCAGGGGTGTCCAGGCGAGGTTGGTGAGGTTCAGCGAGGTCATTTCATTCCTGATGATCGTTCAAGCCAGCACACAGAACTGTGGCGAGGGGGCTTGCCCCCGTTGGGTTGCGCAGCGACCCCAAACCTGACACCGCAGTTTCTCCGGGTTTACTGCGTTGTCGGGTTTTACGACTGCTGCGCAGCCGAACGGGGGCAAGCCCCCTCGCCACGCCAAGGATTCAATGCTGGCCCGCATTGTATTGGCTTTACGCGTACGCGTATCTCGCCTGTTTCATGATGAAGGTGAGGTGGATTCAATTTGCCGGCCCAGGCGTGACAGCAGCCCCCAATCCAATAGCCACACGACAACCAGCGAAGCCCCCACCAACGGAAACATCACCGCCAGGGCGAACATGATGACCATTGCGGTTTTCCATTTCGGCAGGTCGTGACGCAACGGTGGCACACCGAACTTGCCCTGTGGCCGACGCTTCCACCAGATCACCACGCCGCTGACGGCGCTGAGCAAAATCATCAGGCAGATCAGCAGCACGATGATCTGATTGAACGGGCCGAACATCTTGCCTTCGTGCAGCATCACGCCGACTTCCGTGGCGCGGGCGACGTTGCTGTAATGCTGCCAGCGCACGTCGGCGAGGACGTCGCCGGTGTACTGGTCGACGTGCAGGGTGGCATCGTTGCGCGGGTCATCGGCGAACACCGCGATGGTGAACACACCGGTGGCGGTGGTCGGGAAGGTGATGCTGTAGCCGGGCTCGACCTTGCGCTGCACGGCAATGTTTTGCACGTCTTGCAGGCTGATGGTCGGCGCCGCCGGGCCGGCTTGCGTGCTGGCGTGAGCCATGTGTTCGGCGTGGTCGCCGGACATTGGCATCGGCGTGTTCTCCATGGCCCACGGCACGGTCTGGCGTGTGGCGCTGTTGAGGCTACGGGCCTCGACGTCGGATTTGGGCACGTCATTCCACATGGCGACCGGAAAGCGGTCCCAGAGGTCGGCGTATTGCTTGCCCCAGAAGCCGGTCCAGGTCATGCCGCTGAGCAGCATCACCAGCAAAAACGCCGCGCCCCAGAAGCCAGTCACTGCGTGCAGATCACGCCACAGCACGCGGCCGCGACTGTTCAAGCGCGGCCAGAGAATGCCGGCGCGCTGGCCACGCGGCCACCACAAAAATACCCCGGAGACCACCAACACCACACCCCAACCGGCGGCCAGCTCCACCAGCCGATCACCGACGGTGCCGATCATCAACTCGCCGTGAATCGAGCGTGCGAGCGCCTGCAGATTGTTCTTCGCATCCTGCTCGCCGAGGATGTCGCCGTGGTACGGATCGATGAACACGTTCAGTTCATGACCTTCATTGATCACCACAAATTGCGCGCTGCGTTCAGCGTTGACCGGCGGCAGGTATTGTTTGATCCGGGCTTGTGGATACGCCTCTTTCACCCGTTTGAGCAGGTCGTCGGCGGCCACGGTGTGATGACCGGCCGGGATGTTCATCAGGCTGCCGTACATCAATGGATCGAGTTGCGGTTTGAACAGGTAGACGATGCCGGTCAGGGCCAGCATCACCATGAACGGCGCGACGAACAGGCCGGCGTAGAAATGCCAACGCCAGGCCAGGTTGTAGAAATTCGGTTTGGGCTGTTTCACTTCAAGTGCTCCGCTAGGCTTGGATCTTTTGTCATTGTCTGGTGACTGCTGCGCAGTCGTTCGCGGGCAAGCCTCGCTCCTACAGGTTCAGGTTGTTCGCAATAACCACATCCGACACAAACCCTGTAGGAGCGAGGCTCGCCCGCGATGCTCTTAGAAGCTCATGTCGACCTTGGTCCAGAGCGTGCGCCCCGGTTCGTTGATGGCTTGCGGATCATTGGCCGGGAAGCCGAAACCGGCGTTGCCGGCCAGGTTCAGGTGTTCGGCGTAGGCCTTGCCGAACAAGTTGTCGACGCCGCTGCTGACCTTCCAGTTCTTGTTGATCCGGTACGCGCCGTTGAGCGAGAACACGCCGAACCCCGAGCTTTTGTCGAAGTCTTTGCCGACCACGTTGCCCTTGTTCTGGTCGATGCGGTTTTGCGCCGCGACCACCCGCCACAAGGCGCCGGCGCTCCAGTTGTCTTCGCTGTAGGTCAGGCCGAAACGTGCATCCAGCGGTGGCATTTGCGGCAGGGCGCTGCCGTCGCTGCTGTTCTTGCCCCAGGCGTAGGCCAGGGTCGCATCGGCTTTCCAGTTGGTCGTCAGTTTGTAGGCCGCGCCGAGTTCGCCGCCCATGATTCGCGCGTCGATGTTCTCGGCTTGGGAAGTCATGCCCATCATCCCCGGCGTGTAGTTGAACAGGATGTAGTCACGCACCTGCCCGACATAACCCGAGGCCCAGGCTTCGAGGTCGGCGGTCTTGTATTGCAGGCCGAAGTCGAGCTGGGTGGTTTTCTCCGGCTTGATCGCGTCGAACGCATTCACCGAACCGGCAGGGCCGGACTTGGGTGAAAACAGCTCCCAGTAATCCGGGAAACGCTGGGCATGACCGAGGCCCGCATACAGCGTGGTCGGGCTGTCGGCCAGATCATGCTCGTAACGCACGAAACCGCTGGGCAGGGTATCGGCGCGGGTGTCATCGGCGGTCGGGTTGGGGCGGGCCATCATCCCGGAGCCGATGGTCTGCCGATAATCCTTGGCCGAAGCACGGTCCAGTCGTGCGCCGGTGATCAGTCGATCACGGTCGGCGGCGTACCAGGTCAGTTCGCTGAACACGCCGTAGTTGTGGAAGTCGGCGTCCTTGTTGCGGGGCACATCCTTGTAGGTGTCGATGCCCATGGCGCTGCGTTGGCGGTGCTCGTTGGTCTGCGCATCCAGGCCACTGATCAATTGCACATCGGCCCAGCGCCAGGTGGCTTTGATCCGCGCGCCGAGGGTTCGGCGGTCGACGTTGGAAGCCATCGGGCCGGCCATCATCCCGGTGCCGGACGGCGTGCGCAGGGTGTAGTTGTCCATCACATGGTCGGCGTAGTTGTAGTAGACCTGCGCCTCGACCTTATCCAGCACCTCACCGATGTTCGACTGCTCGAAGCGCAGGCCCAGGCTTTCGCGCAAGAACTGTGAACCGTCCATGCCGCGCCCGGCGTAACGGGCTTCGCCGTCGCCCTTGCCGGCAGTCAATTCCAGCAGGGTGTCGGCGTTCGGCGTCCAGCCCAGCGCTACATCACCGTTCCATTTGTCGTAGCGCGAGGGCACGGTGTCGTTGTTGCCGTCCTTGTAGTCATCGGAATGCGCGGTGTTGCCGATCACGCGCACGTAACCCAGCGGCCCGCCAGCGGCGGCGTCCAGCACTTTGTCGAAGCGGCCGTTGGAGCCGGCCAATACGCTGGCATTCACCCGGGTGCCGAGTTCGCCGAAGCTTTCCGGCTCCCGGTCGAACAGGATGGTGCCGGCCGATGCGCCGGGCCCCCAGAGCACGGTTTGCGGGCCTTTGATCACGGTGAGTTTGTCGTAGGTTTCCGGTGAGATGTACGAGGTCGGCGCGTCCATCCGGCCGGGGCAGGCGCCGAGCATCATGCTGCCGTTGGTGAGGATATTCAGGCGCGAGCCGAACATGCCGCGCAGCACCGGGTCGCCATTGGTGCCGCCGTTGCGCACCAGCGCGAAGCCGGGGATGGTCTTCAGATAATCACCACCATCGCTGGCCGGCACCGGTTGGCGCGGGTCCTTGGGGTTGGTGACGACGGTCAGCGGCGAGCTCGGCGCGATGGCGGTGATTACCGTCGGGCTCAGTTCTTCGGTGTGGCCGGCGTGTTCGTCGGCCAGCACCATTGGCGTCAGCAACAAGCCGCAAAGGGCGGCGGTGGCCTGTCTGAAACGAACGCGAGATTGGTTCAGGGCAAAAAAAGCCTGGGCAGCGCCCAAACGTGTGTCAGCAGAAAACCTGGACATGACAATTTCCATCGAACAGTCGTAAACGACACGGCCGGCAGCCTGCGGCTGTCTTCTAAACCGTGTGAGATCAGAGGTGGGTGTTTACGCGACGATGGGCGGGGCGCGGGTGCGGGCGCCGGGGAAGAAGGTTTGCCGGGCGTGGCCCAGGCGGGTGGCGGGTGTGGTGAAGGTGGTGGCGGGCGGGGTGTCGAACGCGGTGAATGAAGCGCCACCGGTGAGCGCCGGGCAATTGAACAGCAGGCTGCAATAGCCGCATTTTTCCCACAGCGCGTGATGCTCGGCTGTCGGCTGGCAGTGTTCGGCAGCCGGTTGTGCGTCGTGGTCGGCGTGCTCCATCGCCGACATGTCCGAGCCCATGTCCATCGACATGTTCATGGACATGCCTATCGCCATGCTCGAAGCAGCCGCGCGCGAATCCATCGGCATCGACTGAGAAATCAGCGGGCCGATAAAGATCATCAGCATGGCGAACAGGCTGATCCAGCTGCCGCGGGTCAGGCTCATTGACTGACGGCGGCGCACGGATGGGCTGGCGCTATGCGGGCGCATAGGCGTTTTCAACGGGGGCGATTACTGGGCGTGCATGTGCGCTTGCATGCTGTCTGGCGCCTTTTTCTGCACCGAGACCTCGACCGTTACATCACCGGACTTCTCGAAGTGCAGGGTCAGCGGGAAGCGTTTGCCGTCGCTCAACAGGTTGCGGTCTCTGAGCTCCAGCAGCATCACGTGGTACGCCATCGGCGCGAAGGTGACTTCGCCGCCAGCCGGGATTTCGACGTCGGGCACTTGCTGCATTTTCATCAGATCGTTTTGCATCACATGTTCGTGCAATTCGGCCTTGCCGGATATCGGCGAGCCGACGCTGAGCAGCCGATCAGCGGTTTTGCCGCTGTTGTGAATCACGAAATATGCCGCGACGGTGGGCGCGTTGGGCGGCAACTCCTGCGACCACGGATGGGCGATCTCAAGTTCGCCAACCTTGTATTCGTGGGCATTGGCAAAACAGGCAGGCAGCAGCAACACAGCCAGGACGATGAGTTTGTTCAACATGGCAGTTCTCCAGAACGATTCAAAACGCAGGTCAATTGCGAGAAGGAATCACACCAGAGGGGACGCGCGGGGGTTGAGGCTGGGCCATTGCTGGCGCGGTGTCGGTGTGTCGAGCGTGGCCGGCGGCACGCTTCGATTGGCCTCGAATCGCGCGTAATACAACTGCGGCGCATGCCCCGGCAACGCCACCAACGGCGCGGAGCCCGAGCAACACCAGCAATGCTGCATGTTGGAATGATCGTCGTTCTGCGGGACTTTCTGCTCGATGTCGCCCAGGGAAATCGCCACCAGCTTCGTGCCGCTGGAAGAGCAGAAGCTACCCCACAGCAACTGTTCGGTCGGCGATTTCGCCGTTTGGGCCATCGCACCGGACATCGGCATGGCGAGCATGTTGAACAGCACTGCAAAGCAGGCGATCCAGGCAAATGCAAGCCGTTGTCGGGACATGAGGGCAGATCCGGTTGAGTGAGCAATCAGGCGCGGCTATTTAGCCTGATCAGGGGCGATAAGTAAAAAGGCCGCGTGCGGTTTGGTGTCGCAGTGCGTCAGTCAACATGTCGAGCAGCCGACGTGCAAGCTCAGCCTCGCCGTTTTGAAAGAGTGTAGCGACTTCGATTCTTAATGCCTGAGCGAATTGAGGGTCGATTTGGATTCTTGCCCGGATTGTGTGTTTGACATCTCTGAGCGCTACACGATTGAAGCTCCCATCGCCCGGGTCTTCCTCTTCGCAGGCCTTGATGTAGTGCCACATATCGGCAGACGTCAGAAGAAACTCAGTGATATCGAAGCGAGTGAATTTTTCAGTCATCCGCCATTTCCCGTTACATGGGTGGGGCTTGAAATATGGGGGTTGGGTTGTGAGCCCACAAGTCAGTCGATTTGGATGATGTTGTGCGTTAGGTCCGATGGATATGTAGGGGATTGCGCATTTTCTGTAGCAGCTGCCGAAGGCTGCGTTCGGCTGCGTAGCGGTCGTGATCCCATGCGCCGCAGTCAACCTGGCAGACCGTGGTGTTTGATTTTACGACTGCTGCGCAGCCGAACGCAGGCTTCGCCAGCTGCTACCAGTTTTGTGTGAGGGCCGTTAAAACCTCAGTCACCGCCCCAAACTCCCGCTCAACCCCCGGCAATACCGGCCGCTTCAACACCAGCACCGGCACTCCACGTTCCCGCGCCACTTCCAGCTTCGGCTCGGTGGCGGTGCTGCCGCTGTTCTTGCTGATCAGCACGTCGATCTGCCGCCGCTCGAACAACGCGCGTTCATCCTCGATCAGAAACGGCCCACGGGCACCGATCACTTCGCAGCGCGCGTTGCCCGGATAAACGTCCAGTGCACGCAACGTCCAGAATTGCTCCGGCGGGATTTCGTGCAGGTGCTGCAATGGCTCGCGACCGAGGGTGAACAGCGGTCGGCGAAAGGGTTTCAGCGCTTCGATCAGCTCGCCCCAGTCGCTGACATCGCGCCAGTCATCTGCGGCTTGTGGCTGCCAGGCCGGACGGCGCAAGGCCCAGCAGGCAATGCCGCTCAACTTCGCGGCGGTGGCGGCGTTGTGGCTGATGCGGGCCGCGTAGGGGTGGGTCGCATCCAGCAGCAGGTCAATGCCTTCATCGCGGATGAACTGCGCCAGACCTTCGGCGCCGCCATAGCCGCCAACGCGGACCTGGCAGTTCAGATCGGTCGGCACACGACCGACACCGGCCAGGCTATAGATGTGCTCCGGCCCCAGGGTTCGGGCGATAGCCAGGGCCTCAGTGACGCCGCCGAGCAACAACACACGCTTCATTGAAAAACTCCCGCATGGCCGACAATCCCGCCCTGGCGATCGATGGCGAACACTTCGACCTGAACCTGCGCCGGCACCACGCTGCGGGCAAAGTCGAGAGCGTGTTGGCACACCGCGTCGCCGAGGGCGATCCCGGCGGCGCTGGCCATGGCCAAGGCTTGTTGACTGGTATTGGCATCGCGGATCGCCTGTTGCAACGCCGCATCGGCACCGACCGCCGCGGCCCATTCGGCCAGTTGCGGCAGGTCGATACTTGAATGCCGACTGTGCAAATCCATGTGCCCGGCCGCCAGTTTGCTGATCTTGCCGAAGCCGCCGCACAGGCTGAGTTTATCCACAGGCACTTTGCGCAGGTGCTTGAGCACCGCGCCGACGAAGTCGCCCATTTCGATCAGGGCGATTTCCGGCAAGTCGTAAACCCGGCGCATGGTGTCTTCGCTGGCGTTGCCAGTGCACGCGGCGATGTGCAGGTAGCCATTGGTTTTGGCGACGTCGATGCCCTGGTGGATCGAGGCGATGTAGGCGGCGCAGGAGAATGGCCGGACGATGCCGCTGGTGCCGAGGATCGACAAGCCGCCGAGAATGCCCAGCCGCGGGTTCATGGTCTTCAGCGCCAGGGCTTCGCCGTCCTCGACGTTTACCGTGACCTCGAAGCCGCCCTGGTAATTCAGTTCCTCGGCGAGCAACGTCAGGTGATCAGTGATCATCTTGCGCGGCACCGGGTTGATCGCCGGCTCACCGACGTTCAGCACCAGCCCGGGCCGGGTGACGGTGCCGACGCCACGGCCGGCGCTGAAGCGGATACCCGATTCGCTGTGCAAGCGCACCTGGGAAAACAGCAGGGCGCCGTGGGTCACGTCGGGGTCGTCGCCAGCGTCCTTGATCGTTCCGGCTTCGGCGCCGTCGTCCGTCAGTCGACAGAATTCCAGGCGCATTTGCACCCGTTTGCCTTTGGGCAGAATGATCTCGACGGCGTCCGCTTCCACGCCGCCGAGCAGCAAGCGGGCGGCTGCGAGGCTGGTGGCGGTGGCGCAGCTGCCGGTGGTCAAGCCGCTGCGCAGCGGGGCGGGTTGTTCGGCGGTTTCGTCACGCATCGAGGGGTTTCGTCACGTCCAGCAAGGTAATCGGCAGCGCCTGACGCCAGGTATCGAACTCGCCCAACGGTTGCGCCTGGGCGACGTGAATGCGGGTCAGCTCACCACCATGCCGTTCACGCCAGGCCATCAAGGTCACTTCGCTTTGCAGTGTCACAGCGTTGGCGATCAACCGGCCGCCGGGTTTGAGTTGCGCCCAGCAGGTATCGAGCACGCCTTCACGAGTGACGCCACCGCCGATGAAAATCGCGTCCGGGCGTTCGAGTCCGCTCAGGGCTTGCGGCGCACTGCCGCGAATCAATTGCAGGCCGGGAACGCCCAAGGCATCGCGGTTGTGTTCAATCAACGCCTGCCGTCCCTCATCCGCTTCGATGGCCAGCGCCCGGCAACTCGGGTGAGCGCGCATCCATTCGATGCCGATCGAGCCGCTGCCGGCGCCGACGTCCCACAGCAGTTCGCCGGGGATCGGGGCGAGGCGCGCAAGGGTGATGGCGCGCACGTCGCGTTTGGTCAGTTGGCCGTCGTGCTGGAAGGCCGAGTCTGGCAGGCCGGCCAGGCGCGACAGGCGCGGTGTGTTGGGTTCAGCGATGCATTCGATGGCGATCAGGTTCAGATCGGCGATCGCCGGGTCGCTCCAGTCGTTGGCAGCGCCCTCGATGCGCCGTTCGGCTTCGCCACCCAGATGTTCCAGCACGGTCAGGCGACTCGGCCCGAAACCGCGCTCACGCAGCAGCGCCGCAATGGCCGCTGGACTCTGGCCGTCGTTGCTCAGCACCAGCAAACGCACACCACTGAACAAATGAGCGTTGAGCGCGGCGACGGGACGGGCGACCACCGACAGCGTCACCACATCCTGCAACGGCCAGCCCAGGCGAGCGGCCGCCAGTGACACGGAAGATGGGGCGGGCAGGATCAGCATTTCTGCGCCGGGCAGTTGCCGCGCCAGACTGGCACCGACGCCAAAGAACATCGGGTCGCCGCTGGCCAGCACGCAAACCGGCTCGCCCCGCAGCGCCAATAGGGGTTCAAGGGAGAATGGACTGGGCCAGAGCTGGCGCTCGCCGCGAATGCACACGGGCAACAAATCCAGTTGCCGTTGGCCGCCGAATATCCGCGAAGCGCCCAGCAGGGCGCGACGGGCGTTCTTGCCCAGCCCCTTGAAGCCGTCTTCACCGATACCTACTACTGTCAGCCAGGGCGACATCTGCAGTCCTCAAAAAATGCCTCAAACGGGGTGTTCCGACGGGCAGGCTTTTCATGCCGTCGGACAAAGCAGGCATAATACCGCGCCTTCGCCCGCGAAGCGCCTTTCCCACACAGCCGGTCGCCCCTTTGAACGAACGCCCGATGTCTTCCGCCTTACGCCCCTCGGCTTGCCCGGGGTTGCTGCGTATCGTCCCGGCGCTGGATGGCGGTATCTGCCGGATCAAATTGAACGGCGGCTCGATCAGCGCGGCCCAGGCTGAAGCGGTGGCCAGCGCGGCCGAACGGTTTGCCGGGGGCGTGATCGAGGCGACCAACCGGGCCAACCTGCAGATTCGCGGAATTGGCAGTCAGCAGACGGCTTTGATCGACAGTCTGCTCGCCGCAGGGTTGGGGCCGCGTACCGCGGCGGGCGACGATGTGCGCAATCTGATGCTCAGCCCGTCTGCCGGGGTTGACCGGCGCATGCTCTTCGACACGCATGCGCTGGCGGAGCAGATCCTCACGACGCTGCAAAGCCACGAACGTTTCCATGAACTCAGCGCCAAGTTTGCGGTGCAACTCGATGGCGGCGAGGCGTTGGCGATGCTCGAACACCCGCATGATCTGTGGTTGTCTGCTGCTGAGCGAAACGGCGAGCTGTTGCTGGCGTTCGGTCTGGCGGGTTGCCCTACGGACAGGCCCGCAGGCGCGGTGTCACTCGAGCAGGGGCACGCACTGGTGGTAGCGGTGCTGGAGTTGTTTCTCGACCTGGCGCGTCCGGATCAAACACGAATGCGTCATTTGCTGGCCGAGTATCCACTCGCAGAGTTTCTCGCTCGCCTGGCCGAGCGTGTGCCCTTGAAGTCGATTGCCGATTGGCAGCGTTCACTGAACCTGGACACTCTGCACATCGGCGCTCATCCGCAACGTGAAGCCGAACACGTCTATATCGGCGCCGTCCCCCCTTTGGGGCGGCTCGATCCCGTCATGCTCAGGGGCGTGGCGCAACTGGCGTGCGAATTCGGCGACGCGAGTCTGCGTTTCACTCCATGGCAAAGTCTGTTGCTGCCCAACGTTCGAAAAGAGCGGGCGCCTGAAGTGATTAGGCGTCTGGAGCAACTGGGCCTGCTATGTGACGCTGATCAGCCTGTGTCACGGTTGATCGCCTGCACCGGTTCCGCTGGCTGTGGCAAGGGCCTGGCCGATACCAAGAGCGACGCCATGCAGTTGGCCGCGCTGTTGCAACGTCACGATCAAGCAGTGCATTTGTCCGGCTGCCAGCGTTCCTGCGCCGCGGCCCATGTGGCACCGGTCACGCTGCTGGCTGTCGCCCCCGGTCACTACGACCTCTATTTTCGCGATGCAGGGCATCCGGGTTTCGGCGCCCTGCACGCACACAACCTCACTATTGAAGCGGTCGCAGCCTTGCTCGACGCCCGCTCACGGAGTTCCCTTGATGCTTGATTACATCCGCGACGGTCAGGAGATCTATCGCAACTCCTTCGCGATCATTCGCGCCGAGGCCAACCTTGCGCGTATTCCGGCCGATCTGGAGAAACTCGCCGTGCGGGTGATCCACGCCTGCGGCATGGTCGAGGCCATCGATGGTCTGCAATTTTCCGAAGGCGCCGGCAAGGCCGGGCGCGATGCGCTGGCGGCCGGTGCGCCGATTCTGTGCGACGCGCGGATGGTCAGCGAAGGCGTGACCCGTGCGCGTTTGCCGGCCAACAACCCGGTGATCTGCACCCTGCGCGACGACAGCGTGCCGGAGCTTGCCCGCGAGTTGGGCAATACCCGTTCCGCCGCCGCGCTGGAACTGTGGCGCCCGCATCTGGAAGGCAGCGTGGTGGTGATCGGCAACGCACCGACCGCACTGTTTTATCTGTTGGAAATGCTCGATGCCGGCGCGCCGAAGCCGGCGCTGATCCTCGGGTTCCCGGTGGGCTTCGTCGGCGCCGCCGAATCCAAGGCGATGCTCGCGGCGGACAGCCGTGGTGTGCCTTTCGTCATCATGCAAGGCCGGCTGGGCGGTAGCGCCATGGCCGCCGCCGCCGTTAATGCCCTCGCCACGGAGATCGAATGATGCAGCAACCTGGACGTTTGATTGGCCTGGGCGTCGGCCCCGGTGATCCGGAACTGATTACCGTCAAAGCCTTGCGCCTGCTGCGCGAATCGCCGGTGGTGGCGTACTTCGTCGCCAAGGGCAAGAAGGGTAATGCGTTCGGCATCATCGAAGCGCATCTGCAAGATCCACAAACCCTGCTGCCGCTGGTTTATCCGGTGACCACCGAAGCGCTGCCGGCGCCGTTGTCGTATGAACAAGTGATCAGCGATTTCTACGATACGGCCGCTGAACAACTCGCCGCGCATCTGGACGCCGGCCGTGATGTGGCGGTGATCTGCGAAGGCGATCCGTTCTTCTACGGCTCCTACATGTACCTGCACGATCGTTTGGCCGAGCGCTATGAAGCCGAAGTCGTGCCGGGTGTCTGCTCGATGCTCGGCGGTGCCTCGGTACTCGGTGCGCCGTTGGTGTATCGCAATCAGAGCCTGTCGGTGTTGTCCGGCGTGCTGCCCCACGAAGACCTCAAGCGTCGCCTGGCCGATGCCGATGCGGCAGTGATCATGAAACTGGGGCGTAACTTTCCCAAGGTCCGTCAGGTGCTGGAAGAACTCGGTCTGGCAGAGCGTGCGCTGTATGTGGAGCGCGCGACCATGGCCAACCAGAAAATCGTGCCGCTGGATCAGGTCGAGCCGATGTCCTCGCCGTATTTCTCGCTGATCATCGTTCCTGGTGAAAGGTGGCAAGGCTGATGGCCCATTCTGCTCCGGCGATTGTCATTCTCGGCAATGGCAGCCTTGCGACCGCACGCAAAATCCAACAGCTTTACTCGGGGGCTTTGATCCATGGGTTGGCTGATCGGGTCGAAGGCGCGGATCGCAGCTATCGCGAGTTCGGCGCGACCCTGCGTGAGCTTTATCAACAGGACACGCCGATCATCGCCCTGTGCGCGGCAGGGATCGTGATCCGCACCCTGGCGCCATTGTTGCTGGAGAAGGGCGCCGAGCCGCCGGTGCTGGCCGTGGCTGAGGACGGCAGCGCGGTGGTGCCGCTGCTCGGGGGGCTTGGCGGGGTGAATGTCATGGCGCGCGCGATTGCCGCTGGCCTTGACGTCGCGGCGGCGATCACCACCAGCGGTGAGCTGCGTTTCGGCACTTGCCTGCTCAATCCACCGAGCGGTTACGCCCTGGGTGATCTGGAACTGGGCAAGCGCTTCGTCTCGGATTTGCTCGCGGGCCAAAGCGTGCGCATTGAAGGGGCTGCGCCGTGGCTTGATCAGGCACAGTTACCGGAAGATCCCCAGGCTCGGTTGTCGATTCATGTCGGCAGTGCCGAGCGCACGCCTGCGGCCAATGAATTGATGATCTACCCGCGCAGCGTGCTGGTGGCGGTGGGCGCCGAGGTGGCGGACCTGCCGAACGCAGTTCGAATGGCTTTGCATCAGGCGAAAATCGCCGTGCAATCGCTGGCGTGCCTGTTGGCCAGCGACCTGGACATGGCCAACCCTGCGTTGCGCGAAGCAGCGCTTGAGCTGGGCGTGCCACTGCGGTTTGCATCGGCCAGCGGCGTCAGCGAGTTGGCCCGCCACACCGTACCGCACGCTACCGTCGTGACGGCGGATAGCGGAATCGCCATCGCGGTGGCCAGTCAGCCACTGGAGCTTGCGCAGATCGGTCGTGCGCGCGGTCGTTTGGCTGTGATCGGCCTGGGCCCTGGCGCTGCCGAATTGATGGTGCCGGCGGTCAAGGCCGAACTGGCGCGCGCCAATGACGTGCTCGGTTATGAAACCTACGTACGCATGGCCGGGCCATTTCGCGACGATCAGGTACTGCATTGCACCGACAATCGCGAGGAAATGCAGCGCGCTCGCCACGCCTTTGAGCTGGCGGCCCAAGGGCGGTCGGTGGTGGTGGTTTCATCCGGGGACCCGGGCGTGTTCGCCATGGCGGCGGCGGTGCTTGAGGCGTTGCACGAGTCGAGTGAGCCTGCATGGCACAGCGTTGATCTGGAGATCCTTCCAGGCGTTTCTGCTTCTCTGGCCACTGCTGCGCAGGCCGGTGCGCCGCTGGGACATGACTTCTGCGTGATGTCGCTGTCGGACAACCTCAAGCCATGGGCGATCATCGAAAAGCGTCTGGACCTGGCGGCCGAGGCCGATCTGGCGCTGGCGTTCTACAACCCGATCTCCCGCGCACGGCCATGGCAACTGGGCCAGGCACTGGACATCGTCGGCCGGCATCGAACGCCGGAAACGGTGGTGGTGCTGGGCCGCGACATCGGTCGCCCTGGCCAGACGCTCCGGGTCACGACGCTCGGCGCACTGACCCCCGATCAGGTCGACATGCGCACCATGGTGCTGATCGGCTCCTCCACCACCTGCGTGTTCCCTCGTGCCGAGGGGGGCAAGTGGGTGTATACGCCTCGTTGGTATGGCGACAAGCCAACATCATGAGTGTCGGCGGCCTCGCTGGAGGCCGCGTTTCAAAATGGCCTGGCGTTGATAAACAGGAAGTTTTAGCGGCAGGCGGTTAGATGTCTTGATGTAAGTTTGTCTTTCTCTAGTGCAAAAGAAACTGTCGCGTTTGTTGATGGTTGCCTTTTGGCTTGTCTGTTTTTTGTTGTGTTTGATGGATTTAATGTTTCTGGGTGTTCGGTTGGTCATCAGTTGTTTGTTTTTTGCTTTCGGGCTGAAGTGTTGTTCAGTTAGTGTTGATTGAGCGTCGGGTGTACTCATCCATTTTGACGGGTGAGGAATTTTTATTTTTACAGGGAAGTATATTTATGGGTGAGCAAACGGCTCGTCATGTGAGCGGCTACGTCAATTTTATTGATTTATTTAAACTGTCTGATCTTGAAAAGGCGTTACAGGAATATAGCGGTACAGAAAAATACGACGCGGTATTTCGATATTACTTTTCTTGTATCGGCCTGCTCGATTTTCCGAGAATGCTTCCACCGCTGGGTTTGCTGCGCGAAGCCCTGGGGGCTTTTGTTGATTCCAAGAGCCGGCATCGACGTGCTGTGGAGATGGAGCCGAAAGCTGCGCCGGAGGGCGCTGCTGCTCTGGGTTTGACCGAAATCCGCGACAGGGTCGAAGGCTTCCACACGCGCCTGTCCAATAGCATTGCAGAGCTGTCTGCCGCCGCAACCGAAGTGCCGAAAAATCTGCACTTCGTTTGGCTTGGAGGGGGGCTTGGAAATATTCAGCGCGATTACATTAATGTTTGGTGCAAGGTGTTGGCCGAGCACGATTATGCCGTGAAACTCTGGTATGACAGCGACGCGTTATTGGCCTATGAAACCAACCGGATCATTGTCGAGGCCGCGAAGGCCGATGCGATGATTAATGGTGGACATGGCACGGGAACGTTTCTTGAGCTGGGTGACAAGTATGAAGAGCGAGCCATCGTTCTTAAGCAGCAAATGTTCGCACATATCAACACAGCGGTAGAGCGCGGTGTTAAAGCGGATGACGCCCGAATTGATCTTCTGGTTCGTGGGTATGGCCAGGATAAAAAAGCCCTGGAAATTTTGCGGGAAAAGAATAGTCAGAGCCTGTTGGCATTGATCGAGGCGGGAGTAGAGCTTCGCGACTTGGCGGAGAGTGCAACACCGCTGCACTTGCAGACCATTTATGAGCGGGAAATAAGTTTGCGAGGCAATTTTGCCGCCGCCTCCGATGTGGTGCGCATTGAAGCCTTGATGGCAGAAGGCGGGTGTTACGCAGATGTCGATAACTTGCCACCTCTTGTGGAAAAGTTGGGCGATGTGGAAATCAATCAATTCAGCAACGATGCGCGCTTGGGGGTGTTGCAGTTGTTGCTCGATCAAAATCCTGGATGGATGCCCGGTCGAGAGGCGTTAAGAGGTAAATATACAAACTATTTCGACGTCATCCCTGCAGAGCATCGTCCGGCACTGGAACGTTTCGCGAAAAATCGCCCGGACTTGAACAGCGTTTTCCGCGCCCCCGTCGAACGTCTCGTACGTCCGAACGGAATGCGGGCGGTGGCCGAGCAGGCCAGCCTGAGTAATGCGTTTCTCATGGCTCATGCCGGGTCGGCAATGTTGAGCGCTGTCATCGACCGTTTCAAACTCAACTATGAGATTGTTGATGCCACGATCCGCTTGGCTATGGAGAACCAGGTCGCCTTGATTGATAGCGAGGCCATGAGCGGTTTTGCGCGGGAGGTGGTCGAGAAAAAATTTGGTCCGATGGATGCGCTCCCGCCCGAAGAAGAACTCGCCCTCACTTTTTTGATGGAAGCCGCGGCGATTTACTACAGCGACGGCATTCGCCCGCAGAGCGAAGTGACCATCTATCTGACCGGGCCCGCTGCGATGCGCGATGCACTCGCGGATTACGCAAAAATCCACTTCACACCTCGTGCAGCGGGCGCGTGGCGAGAGGATGTGGCTATTGTCGCCGCCGCCATGGTGAATCGGGCTACCGAGGAGGAGCTGGACCATTCCTGGAAAGAAAACGAAAACGACACCGTCGAGTGGCTGCGCAAGGAAAAACAACGTTGGGAGGCCGGGCAATTCAAGGCGCGTTACGTCGGCAAGGTGGATCAATTACTAAAGAGTCAGACAATCCATTTCGACCATGGCTGGCCAATAATCGAAGGTCGACATGTGATGTCGACCGAATTGTTGCAGTCCTTGGCGCAGCACCTTGGTGAACCCTTTTTGCGAGCGATGAGCCAACGGGTCTCTGGTGAAGTGACTTTCGACAAGCAAGTGCAGCTGAGTTTTGACGAGCGCCAGTCCATCCTCACACAGGAGATCACGCTACCGCCATCGTTGGTCGGGGAGCCGGCAACCTTGGATCTGCCGCTTGATGAATTGCTTCATCGAATTGGCCGGGGCACTTTGCAGGTTGAACAGCTTAACCCCTTGCAGCGGTTGTTGATCGGTTCGTTACTGGGCGCGCGGGCCATGGATCAACGCAACTTTGGACACGTCAACGCACGGCTGGAAAACCTCGCCAACAACGTGTCTGAGTTGGGCGTGTCACACCGTTATGGGGCGATTGAACGGGAGCTGTTCAAAGAAAATCACCCTGCATTCGTTGCCGGTTTGGCCAGCGCTTCGATACCTTCCTTAACATTGTCCGAGACCAGCATTGAGCTGAAGAAGCAGGCGCTGGAGCGGTCACTGACCTTGCTGCAATGGGGGCGTCAGGTCTCCCGTATTCAGCAGGTAGCAAAACTCGAGTTCCGTGACCGGATTGCCGAGCGCATGGCCGATGTGCTGGAAAGTTTCGATCACGGCAGCTTCAAACTGGTGCCGCAGGATTTGTTGCTTCAAGGGGCCGGTGACCGGATCGCGGGGCGTTGCTACCCACTGGCATTGGCCATGGCGGCGGCGATCAGCAAGGGTGACGAAGCTGCCAACACCTTGCGTGAGCGGTTTTACCTGGCGGTCATTGAGCCTGACACCGTCGCTTCGAAAGCGTTTGTGAGCATCATCGAGGAGCTGCGCGATGTTGACGTCCATGACTTGGGTGGAGCGGTGGTGCGCTCCGATCTGGCACGCGTCATTGCGACGCTCGAAGGTAAAACCGGCAACAGCACCTTGATGCTCAACTCTGACAACCACTCGATGCTGGTAGCCAAAACATTCAGTGGAGGCCGCAGCACTTACCATTTCTACGATCCGAATTTTAGTGTTTTCGAGTTTGATACCGCTGAAGCACTCAGCAGCGCGTTGACACATTTTTTCGTTCGGCAAGAGATGGCCAAACCTTACGCAGCTTATGGAGAGCCAACGCGTCCGACGTTCGATTTGATTGAGCTCGACGCTAACCGACTCAATGAACGGATACTGCCGTCGGGTGTCCGGGTGTCCAGTCTTTCCGAGTCAGGCAGCCTGCCTGAACAGACGCCCCGGGCAAGGCAGCGGCTGGCCAGCGCAAGAGGACGGTCGTTGGTCAACAATGGGGTATTGGGCAGTTCGTTGCTGGAGCTGGACGCTCACTGGTGGGGCGGGCAAATCGCGCAGGCGACATGGCAGCTACAGGAGAAACACGGGCTATCGTCGGGTGCCATTGCGTTGTTTGAGACATTGGAGATAACCCCGACAGGCGCTTACAAAATCAGTCTGGTCAGTAACGATCCTGCGCAGACCATTGTGCGTGTCACCACCGATGATCATCGACTCCTCAGGATTAAAAATTTCCTCTCGCAAACCTTCCATTCCTTGGCGGCTCAACCGCGTGCGCCGGCCAACTCGCCTGATCCTGTGGACGCCGGTAGCGTTCATACGCTCAATGCCGGTTTCACCGTACAGGCCTTGATGAACTCGCTGCGTCATCACGAAGGCGCGGCCAGCGGTAGCGACAAGTCACTGACCACCGCCATTCGCCTGCATGCCTACGTCAACTACGCCCAATTGGTCCATGGCAATGTGGTGGATGTGATTGGTGTTGTGACACTGGTGCGACAGGCCCTGGAGGATGAAAAGCTGATCGCTCGTACCAGTGCGCCATTGGTACAAAAGGCGTTGGGGCATGTGGCGAATGAAGGCGTTGGCACGGTGTTGGGAATGGTGAATGTCGGGTTTGATATTTACCAGTTGAGCCATGCCGGCAATGACATTGAAAAGGCGCAGTTCGGGACGCAATTGGCGTTCGACTCCGCGAGCGCCGTGTTGGGGGCGGCCGGGTTGGGTGCGGGATTGGCCGGCGCAGGTGCCGTATCTGCGGTGCTGGGCGGTGTCGGGGTGATTCTGGGCGGGTTGGCGGTGGGTGTCGCTGCACTGGCCGAAGGGTTCGCCACCATTGCCGAGGAGGCCAAAGGGGTCGGCCTCTTTTTTGAACGACTGGAGAAGGCGCATCTTCAGGGCGGCTTTCACTTGGACAAGGCGTCGAATGCGTGGATTGCACATCCGTTGCTGGTGTTCACCGAACTGGATTTACGCGGATCAACGGTCCATTTCGACAGCCCTAAATTGTTCCCGCTTCGGGATCATTTCGGGGTTCCGGATTACGATGAGGATTACCACCGCGCCATTGATATACGCCTGGAACTTGCGTTGCCGGGCTCGGCGCTTTTCTCGCCGAAACCTGGGCAGACGATCGTTTTGCCGTGCACACCCAAAACCTGGTATGGCTATGAGTACAAGTTGCTGCCGTTTGTCACGTTTCGTCATGCTGATGGATTTGATACGGCACGTCGGCTGGAGAAAAAGAACGAACAGGGGAAATGGCAGTTCCTGTTTTCCTTTTATTCGTTCCCGGGTGAGTACGTCGTCCACCGACTGAGCCCTGTCTGCCAACCAACAGTTTTCAACGTTCGTCTCGATAACGTTGAGCGCTCGCTGGTGGTGCCTGTGCTACCCAAGGCATGGCACGGCCTGGTCTCCTATCGGATAGCCGGTGCCGGCGCTCAATGTTCCGTGCTGCTCAATCAGGGGGTGAGCCTTGAACTCGACGCGCCGGGTCACACGGCCATGCACTGGGTGTTGCTGGCTACCTGGCTGGCGGAGACAGATATCCGGATAGAACCCGCGGGTAGCCTGATGTTGGGCGCTCTGGCTGTGAAGTTAACAGGAAGCGGCGTTCACGATGTGTTGCTCAAACTGGCGGGTAACAAGATCGTGCGCGTTGATCTTGTTGCCCTGCAATTGGAGGTGGTCGAAGAAGCGGCCGATCCGGCGCTCGGAGAGCAAGCGTTGCTGGATCACTTCAAGTCACTGGCTCGTGAGCATCGCCTGGCGATCCCTTATCTTCCCGTTCATGATTTTATCGTTCCCTACGAAAAACAGGATGAACCCAGAAAAGTGGCCGCGTACTACGATTCGGCTGAGGATCGTTTCCTGTATGTACGCGACCCGAAAGTGTTGCTGTCCGATGCCGTCGTGTTGGGGGCAGTGATCGAGGGCTCGGCATACTTCTATCATCCCGAGAGCTTTTATATCTGGCAGGTAGATGCAACGACGGGAACGCTGGTTCAGCGATACCGTTTGTTGATAGGCGATGATCAGGCGATTGTCCGTTGTGAGGCGGTGGCCAAGGGCGGCATTCAGATCGTTCAGCGATTCACTCATAAGAGCGGTCAGCACGATGAGCTGACCTACATGATCCATGACGGGGCAGTACTGCTCGGCTCAATCAACCGAGGTCTGGATCCTGCATTGCTAGGCGTTTTGCAGGTCAACACGCTCACGGACTGGAAGCAGGTGCTGGACAACTATGTGTTGCCGGCAGAGTCCATCGATACCGTGAATTGGCGCCCCGGTGCGCTGGTTTCGATTTGTTGGCAGTTCGAAGACAAGTGGCACGATCTGGTCTGGGTCCGAGAGGTTGACGGGTTGATCATCCGTGCGCCGACCCGACGTCGTCATGCGCGAGGATGGAAAGATTCGATTCTGAATGATCTTCGACTGATTGTTCCTGCCGGTGCAGAGGGCGAAGTATTTGTGACCTACGACCAGCCTGACCGACGCCTCGTGCGGCAGCAAAGGTCGATAGAGGATGGCCGCGTGCAATGGTCTTCCACAGAAATTGCGCCCTTGGACCTGAATAATGTTGTTGCCGTTGAGCAGGGCTACCTGGCTCTGACCGAATCCGGTCTGTTCTTCAATGTAATGCCTGATGGCACGCTTCGATTGGGCGGCCTCACCGACACCTGGTTCAAGGATCGAGCCCTATGGTGGTCCGCACTGCCGGAAGTGTCGACGCGCTATCCGGTGTCGAGTTTCGCCCTCCTTGGGTTGACCAACTTTACGGGGGATGCCGACTTATGCGCCTGGTATCTGGACGATCGGCTGTTGCTCTCGGATCCTGGCCATGGAAAAGAAGTACGGTTACTGAGTATTGCTCCAGATAATCAGGCCGCCTGGTTGTTCGATCTTTCAACGGGGAAGGTTTTCAGCCAGCGCTTTATTGATATGAAACATTTGAGTACGGCATTTGCCCAAGGCACCAGGCTTTTGCAAGTTGAGGCATTGCCGGCCCCGATGCAGGTGTGGGCACCCTGGACCTTTACCGACGTGACGGCAGAGGGCGCGGGTCTGAGGGCGACGACTCTCGAAGGCGTGGAGGTGGATTTACAGCACAACGAACCGGTACGGGTTACGGGCGTGGACAGCCTCTGGGTCGCTGCACTGGACGGTCCATTGAGTGAGCGCCTGGCAGCGCTGGCGAGCCAACATCGATGCGCCGATTTTCTGTCCGTCAAAAATCCTGACTACCTTCAATGGTATGTGGTCCGGACCGGACGATTGATCCGGATTCCGAAAGCCACCTTTCCTGCGCAATACACGCTGGTGGGTACCCGGCATCAAACCAATGTGATGCTGCACCAAATCGGGGATGGTTTGTTGCACACCTATCCGCAAAAAACTACGGTTGGGCCGCTTGAGTATATTCAGCGAAATGCCGAAGTACTGGTGGTCGAGGGGCTGAAGACGGCCGATGACCTTCTCCCGTTGATTGCCGATGATGTCAGCATCCTGGTGCTCAAAATGGGTCAAGGGACAACGACTAGCCGGCTGACCCGAGCGGCGTGGTTGAAACTTGAATCGGTTATCGTCGATTGTCGTTACCCGCTTGAGCTCCCACCCTTGATTCCGGGAAAGCTGATTCTGGACGCTTCAATCATGGATCAGTTATGGGTCAGCCTGGTCGATGAGCACCTGGTAATGAACGGCCTGGACAGCGGGCACAGTCTGATCTTTCGCGGTGCTTACTCATCGGATGTGACGTTGCGGGGGGACGTGTTCCTTGCGCTCAGTGGTTATCGATCGCGTGCGGTTTCGGAAATAGTGACCGAGTTGCTGAGGCAAAAGGGCATTTCGGGCAGCGCAATGCTAACGGAACTGATGTTGAATCATCAGATCGAGGCGCTTGCAGAACCGGCTTTTTAGAGCTCCTTTGCCGATTAAGGCACCAGATAACCTTTCACCCCGGTGAAGATTATCTGTGCCGCCAGAGCGCACACGAACAATCCCATCAACCGGCTGACAATCTGCAACCCCTGGTCACCCAGAATCCGTTCGATTCGGTTCGATAAATACAGCACCACGCCAACAGTGAAGCTGGCGAGGGCAATACTGAGAATGGCCGTGAGTTTGTCGTCCCAATGCGGCTGGCTCACGCCCATTACCAACAGTGCACCGATGGTGCCCGGGCCGACGGTCAGGGGGATGGTCAGCGGGACGATGGTCACGTCCTGCTGCACATTGTCGGTCTGCACCACCGACTTGCCCTGAGCCATGCCCAGCGCCGAAATGAATAGCACGCTGCCGGCGCCGATGCGAAATGCATCCACGGTAATGCCGAACACGTCAAATATCACCCTCCCGAACAGGTACAGCAAGACGCTGGAAACCAGTGTGGCAATCGCCACCTTCCAGGCCAGGCGACGTTGTTCCTTGCGCGAATAACCGCGGGTCAGGCTGATGAAGCAGGACAATACGAAGAACGGGCTGTAGAGCACCAGCATCTTCAGGTAAACGCTGAATAACACATGGAGCATGGTGCAAGCTCACTGGCGAGGAAGGTCCGGGGGGAGTCTATCAGGTGCGGGGCCATTTTGCCGTCAACATGGGCGGACATCAAATGTTGTTCTTCATGAATTGAGTGAGTGAATTTCTTCTTGTTAGGGTGTTGGATCAAGAAGTTTTTCGCAGACAAATCTGCATATCAAGATGTCAACAGATGCCAAGTAGGCAGGAATTAAAAATGGAGTTTGAGTTGAAAGGAAACGCCCAAGCGATTGCACTGCAAACCGGCGCTTCGGTGTTACACAACAGTTTGTTGGGCTTCGGTGCCAAGCTTTCTAGTCAGGACAAACAATTTGTAAAGAACAGTATTCGATATGCAAAAAATCGAGCGAACAAAAAATACAATAGTGTCAAGCAGGCTGCTGACTGGTTCGAGTATTACTCAGGTGTACTCTGGTCTGTCGGCTGGGGGCTTGATCAGCCGCTCGTGGAAGTAGTGGATCGGAAATTTTCCGGAAGTGTCACAGCGGCGTATCTGGATGTTATGTCCAGGAAGGTCGGGCGCAATAAGGCTGAGACCCTTGTAAATGCTTTAAATATGCTAGGGAACGACGATGTGTTGCAAGGTTCCTTCGCCGCAAGAGTGAGAGAGTCCGGCGAGCTTGAGATTTTGCCCGCCGAGCTTAATCCGGATGGCACGTTGGGAATATTCCTGAGTCATGTACGACTGCTTAAACTAGACTGGTCTACTGGCTTTTGGGGCGTGGGACATTCGATGGCGCAGCTGGATATCAGGGTGCGTGAATTTACTATTCGGCAACGAGGTATCGAAAAAAATCGCCAGATATTACAGGGTGCACTGGATGAGTTGGAGGAGCAGGACTTTATTGATCTGATGTCGCATAACTGATCCTTTTGAAAGACTGTGTTTTGGGCAGTTTAGTTATTTGTTTGTGTGTGGCAATTATTTGTATGTATTCGTTGTTTGATGTCTTTAAGCTGGTTTTGGTAGTGTTGTCGCTGAGCTGAGTTGGCTCGTATTAATAACAATGGAATGTTGAAAAATGAATAAGGTTGATGCTTTAACTGAAGTGGAACAAGCAGAATTAATTACTGGCCTGATCAAGTGTTATCCCGCTTCTCAGGCAAAGGTGCGTATTGCGGGTTTTTCGGCGAGGTCGGGGGCGAGCCTGATCGACTTGGACAATATTCGAGCGGTGGTCGATGGGCCTAACGTCGTCGGTATGCTGGAAGGCATGACTCGGCGCAACAAAAAAGTTGCGCTCAATACTTATCGGTTTGCCGAGATCATGGCCAGCAACCGATACCCTGGAAAAAACCAGATGGAGGAACGATTTCAGTTTTTGCTACAAGTTCTTACCTCGTTGAAATGGACCAAAATCGTCCAGGTATCCAAGGAGTATGAAAAGAAAACGCAAAGTCTGACCATGGAAAATGTAGTGGTCGATATTGTTGGCGGTATCGTCAAAGGCGCTGTCGGAGGCATCGGTATCCCCTCTCTGGTTTCCGATACCCTTGGCTCTCTCAAGCAGGATGAAAAAGCGCTTAACCTTTTCAATCGCTCTGTAGAAAAGGATAAGGGGCGCCGCTTTGGAATGGCCTCTTGCGTACAGGACAATGAAGGTTACGTAAACATGGCTGTCGCGGCGGTCAATTATTCCAAGGAACCTGGTAATGACGGTGGTGTGCTGTTCTTTGAGTGGAAAAGCTCTGAAGTCAATATTTACCAGGACACTGCGCACATGGTTATCCATGAGGGGGATTACCCTGCGAAAAGGGAGGAAGAGGTAAATACCTACCTGGATAAACTGGATGAGCGAGCGTTTCAGGCCATTTTAGCCGGTAAATAACATGGAGTCGGAGGCGTTTGCCTCCGGTTTTTTTGATTGCCAAGAAGTAACGCTTATGTTGAATTCAAATTACGACATATGTATTGATGTCGGGAGCATTTTGTTACTGTCGCATGAGCTGAGTCAGGGGGCGCGTGATGATGTGCTGGACTCGACTTTATATATGCAGCTTGCGGCGACGGCCACGCGGCCTTCATTGGGCGAGTATGAACAGTGGTGGGAACTGTACCGCTCACAATTTAATCAGTTTGGCTGGACTCGTCTTCAAGACTTCGGTGGTTCGTTCGAACCTGATTCAGAACTGCCGTGCCTGACGATAAGTAAAATGCTGGCATCCAAAGTCAGTCGTTATCTTTCCAACACCTATATTGAAGCCATCGACCGTGCACTTATCGAGCTGTCCAGACTGCCACCACACAGTGCGGCACGCGCTTTACTTCGCCAGTATTCGGTTGCTGAGGATCAGGCGTCGAGCCTGACGAGAGTCCGATTGCAGGTCGGTATTGCCCTGGAGGGGACGCGGTTAATCTATTTGACTGGCAGTATCACAACCCGTGAAACGCTCCCGAATTCAATCATCGAGCACATCTTTCGAACTAACGATATCGTTGGGGATGTCGAGTTCAACGGCTGTATTTCAGTGCTGGATCCGATGGCCTTTGAGCCGTGGCGCAAGAGAATTGCAATAGCCGTTGCCGCTACTCGTGAGGACCTGATAAAGACGGTGCGTTCGCCAACGCCCAATAAGTAGCCAGTCGCTTTTAAGTCTGTCGATTCACGATGGTTGAGTCGTGGCACGATGCTGCTGATCGCGCTGGGCAACCCAATGCTCGATCAAATCTCGCAACTGCGACAGCTCGACCGGTTTGGCCATGTGCCCATCCATGCCGGCCTGACGCGCGCGCTCTTTGTGTTCGGCGAGGATGTGCGCGGTCAACGCCACCACGGGGGTGCGAATCCGCTGGTTGCCGACTTCCCAGGCACGCAATTGCTGGGTGGCGGAGAAACCGTCAAGGATCGGCATTTCGCAGTCCATCAGCACCAGATCGTAACGCTGGGCCTTCATTGCCACCAAGGCTTCCTCGCCATTGCTGGCGGTATCCGGTTGCAGGTTGAGCTTGCCCAGCATGCCGCGGATGACCTTGGTCGAGATGCTGTTGTCTTCGGCCACCAGGATGCGGAAGTCGCTGGGCACCTTGACCGGAAGGGTAGGGCCGGTGGGCAGGTGCTGCGAGGTAGTCGGGCCGTTGTTGCGCTGGTTCAGTTCTTCCGCCAGGGTGGTCTTGAGGGTGTAGCCGGCCACTGGCTTGGCGAGGATGCGCTTGATCCCGGAGTTGCGCGCGATGATCTTGCTCGGCGCGTTGCTGATGCCGGTGAGCATGATCAGCAGAATGTCGTGGTTCAGGCTCGGGTCTTCCTTGATCTTGGCGGCCAGTTGCATGCCGGTCATACCAGGCATGTTCTGGTCCAGCAGGACCACGTCGAAATAATCGCGCAGGTGGGCCTTGGTGCGCAGCAGCGCCAGGGCCTCCTTGCCGGACGGTACGGCGCTGACGTTCAGGCCCCAGGCGCTGCACTGCTGCACCAGCACCTTGCGACAGGTGTCGTTGTCGTCCACGACCAGTACGCGTGCGCCTTGCAACGGGCTGTCCAGGTCCGAGGTCGGATGCTCGAGACGGTCCGGGTCCAGTGGCAGGGTCAGCCACAATGTGCTGCCCTGGTTGGCGCCGCTCTTGATGCCGAATTCGCCCTGCATCAAACGGATCAGCTGACGGGCAATCACCAGCCCCAGATTGCCCCCCAGGCTGGTGGCCGAGAGGAAATGCTTGCTGTGCAGCTCGGCGTGCATCAGTGCGTCGCGCTCTTCAGCCTCCATCGGCTGGCCGCTGTCCTGCACGGCGATGCGCAGCCGTGGTTTGGCGCTGCGTTCATCCAGGGCGACAACGATCAGAATCTCGCCTTCATCGGTTTTCTTCAGGGCGTTTTCCAGCAGGCTCAGCAGGGTCTGGCGCAGGCGCGTCGGATCACCGCTGATGACGCGCGGTACCTGTGGCTGGATAAAACTGATCAGCTCGATGTTTTGTTGTTCGGCCTTGGCGCGGAAGATGCTCAGGCAGTCTTCGATCAGGGCATTGAGGTCGAACTGCACATCGTCCAGCTCGATCTGTCCTGACTCGAGCTTGGAGATGTCGAGAATTTCGTTGATCAGCGTCAGCAGTTCGTTGCCGGCGCTATGGATGGTTTGCACATAGTCGCGCTGCTTGACCGACAGCGGGGTGCCCAGCAGCAGTTCGGTCATGCCCAGCACACCATTCATCGGGGTGCGGATTTCGTGGCTGATTTTCGCCAGGAATTCAGCCTTGGCGTTTATTTCGGCATTGCTGGCAGCCAGGTCGCGACTGACGCTGAAACGGTCTTCGGTGATGCTACGCTGTCGCTCGCCCAGGGCCACACTCATCAACAGGCCACTGATACAGATAAACACCAGCAGGGTGATGATCAGGCCTTGCGGGGCGACAAGGGTCAGCCCCTGCAGCGCCGGCAGGATAATCAACGTGCCAAGGTTGAACACCACCATGGCCGCCACGAACAGGCGAGCCGGGCGATAACCTTTTTGCCAGTGATGGGCACTGACGAACAACATGCTCAGGCCGGCCAGGGCAACCAGTGCGTACGTGATCAGGTTCAGCGGCAGGGTGTTGACGAACAACAGCAGCAGGCCGCAGGCCACGATGAACAGGATGTCCCCCAGCAGCAGCTTGTTCAGCGGGTGTGGGCCGAGCGGGGCGAAGAAGCGGTAGGCGAACATCAGGCCGCAAGGTGCGGTCAGCAGCAAGGCAAGATAGGCACCGGGTGTTTGTACGACGGACCAGTTCGGTAACCATGGTCGGGCCAGGTTCAGCAGCAGCACCAGGCTGAGCAGCAGCAACCCTTCGCACGCTGCCAGCCAGAGGCTGCTACGCGAGCGGGTGTAGGTGTAGCGGGTCAGGTTATGCAGGATCAGCATTCCGAGACAGCCAAAGAGCAGACCGTAGATCAACGTCTGGTTCTGAGTGGCTGCGCTCATGACCGCCGATTGCAGGGTGATGTAAGGCCGAAACTGGTGTTCGGAGACCAGTCGCATATAGATGTCGAGGGTTTTGTCGCTTTGTGGCAGCGGCAACATGAAGTCGTTACTGGGCAGGGGGCGCTCAGCCTGAGGCTGCCCGGTGCCGGTATTCAATTGATCGATCAGTTGGTCGCCGTCGAGCACATACAGATTGAGGTGCGACAGGTCGGGGGCGAACACCCTCAGCAACTGTTCGTGTTTGCCGGGTGCCAGCCTGAAACGCAGCCACAGCGCACCCTCGGGCCCGGCTGCGGTAAGGCGGTCGAGTTCGACGGGGCTGAATTGATTGGTGTAGCGGCCGGAGCGGATGTCGCTCAGCTGTAGATCGCCCTGTTCGTCGAGCAATACCGCCCAGCCACTGCCTTGCGTGGCCTGGGCCGGGAGCATGCAGAGCAAGGTCAGCAGAGTGACGGTGAAGCCTATGGCAATCCTGAGCCAGCGCACGGCGAAATCCCTTCGTAGGTTGATGCCAGAATATAACTATGCGCGGCGCCGGAATAGTCCGGCAAGGGCTGCAAGCCCTTGCCTGGCCGAGTGGATGGCTTATTCCTGATTTTCGCCACGCTCGCGGGCAATGGCGCGGTAGCCAATGTCCTTACGATAGAAGCAGCCTTCCCAGTCGATTTTAGCCGCCAGTTTGTAAGCCTGCTGCTGGGCTGCGTCGACGCTGGTGCCCATGGCGGTTGCGCACAGTACCCGACCACCGGCCGTCACCACCTGACCGTCCTTGAGTGCAGTGCCGGCGTGGAAGACTTTGCCTTCCAGTGCCGCGGCTGCATCCAGACCGTTGATGGCAACGCCTTTGGCGTAGTCACCCGGGTAACCGCCAGCGGCCAATACGACGCCGACGCTCGGACGTGGATCCCACTGTGCTTCGACCTTGTCCAGCGCTTGCGCCAGGGCCGCTTCGACCAGCAACACCAGGCTCGACTGCAAACGCAGCATCACCGGTTGGGTCTCAGGATCGCCGAAACGGCAGTTGAACTCGATAACTTTTGGGTTACCAGCCTTGTCGATCATCAAGCCGGCATAGAGGAAACCGGTGTAGACGTTGCCTTCCTCGGCCATGCCGCGCACGGTTGGCCAGATCACCAGGTCCATGACCCGTTGATGGACTTCGGCCGTGACGACCGGAGCCGGGGAGTAAGCGCCCATGCCGCCGGTGTTCGGACCGGTGTCGCCGTCGCCGACGCGTTTGTGGTCCTGGCTGGTGGCCATCGGCAGCACGTTCTTGCCGTCGACCATGACGATGAAGCTGGCTTCTTCGCCGTCCAGGAACTCTTCGATGACCACCCGGGAGCCGGCATCGCCAAACGCGTTGCCAGCGAGCATGTCGCGCACCGCGTCTTCAGCTTCAGCCAATGTCATGGCCACGATCACGCCTTTGCCGGCAGCCAGGCCGTCGGCCTTGATCACGATCGGTGCGCCTTTTTCACGCAGATAAGCCAGGGCCGGCTCGATCTCGGTGAAGTTCTGGTAGTCGGCGGTCGGGATCTTGTGACGCGCCAGGAAATCCTTGGTAAAGGCTTTCGAACCTTCCAGTTGCGCGGCACCCGCGGTCGGGCCGAAGCAATCCAGGCCACGGGAGCGGAACAGATCGACAACGCCTGCAACCAGCGGCACTTCCGGGCCGACGATGGTGAGGGAAACGTTTTTCTCCGCGAAATCTGCAAGCTGCTCGAGGGCGAGCACGTCGATGGCGACGTTCTCGCACTTGGCTTCAATGGCGGTGCCAGCGTTGCCCGGGGCAACGAACACTTTCTGCACGCGCGGATCCTGAGCCACTTTCCAGGCCAGGGCGTGTTCACGGCCACCGCTGCCAATGATCAAAACATTCATTTCAAAAACCTCGGATGACGCTAATTCTGTTTTGGAACCTAAAGCGCTTCACGCCGTAGGAGGTCGCAATGAAGCCGGTAGATACAAGGCGGAGTCGACCTTGATGAGCGGAGCTGCCTTTTGGCAATGAGCATCATCGAGGTCGGCTCCAACGCAGCAGATACCGGGTTCAGTGCGGCCGTTGTCTTATTAGTGACGGAAGTGGCGCATGCCGGTGAAGACCATGGCGATGCCGGCTTCATCAGCTGCGGCAATCACTTCGTTATCACGCATCGAGCCACCTGGCTGGATCACCGCAGTGATACCGACCTTGGCCGCGTTGTCGATGCCGTCGCGGAACGGGAAGAACGCATCCGATGCCATGACCGCGCCCTGCACCTGCAGGCCTGCGTGTTCAGCCTTGATCGCGGCGATACGCGCGGAGTTCACGCGGCTCATCTGGCCGGCGCCGACACCGATGGTCTGACGGTTCTTGGCGTAGACGATGGCGTTGGACTTGACGTACTTGGCGACCTTCCAGGCGAAGATCAGGTCGTTGATTTCCTGCTCGGTTGGCGCGCGCTTGGTCACCACTTTCAGGTCTTCGCTGCCGATCATGCCGATGTCGCGGCTCTGTACCAGCAAACCGCCGTTGACGCGTTTGTAGTCCCAGGCCGGAACGCGGTCAGCCGACCACTCGCCGCAGGCCAGCAGGCGTACGTTGGCCTTGGCTGCCACGATGGCGCGGGCTTCTGCGCTGACGGACGGGGCGATGATCACTTCGACGAACTGACGCTCGACGATGGCCTTGGCGGTTTCAGCATCCAGCTCGCGGTTGAACGCGATGATGCCGCCGAACGCCGACTCGGTGTCGGTGGCGTAGGCCAGTTCGTAGGCTTGACGGATGCCGCCTTCGGCGTCCGGGCTCACGGCCACGCCGCACGGGTTGGCGTGCTTGACGATCACGCAGGCCGGCTTGACGAAGCTCTTCACGCATTCCAGTGCGGCGTCGGTGTCGGCCACGTTGTTGTACGACAGCTCTTTGCCTTGCAGTTGGGTCGCCGTGGCGATGCCGACTTCGGCAGGCTTGGCTTCAACGTAGAACGCCGCGCTCTGGTGCGGGTTCTCGCCGTAGCGCATTTCCTGAGCCTTGATGAACTGGCTGTTGAAGGTGCGCGGGAATTCGCTGCGGCCTTCTGTGCTGAGGGTTTCAGCCGCCTGGTTCACGGTGCCCATGTAGTTGGCGATCATGCCGTCGTAGGCGGCGGTGTGTTCGAAGGCCTTGAGCATCAGATCGAAACGCTGAGCGTAGGTCAGGCCGCCGGCCTTGAGGCTTTCCAGAACGTTGGCGTAATCGCTGGCATTCACCACGATGGCCACGTCTTTGTGGTTTTTTGCCGCCGAACGAACCATGGTCGGGCCGCCGATATCGATGTTCTCGATGGCGGTCGGCAGGTCGCAGCCTGGCTTGTTGATGGTGGCTTCGAACGGGTACAGGTTGACCGCTACCAGATCGATCGGCTTGATGCCGTGCTCGCTCATGATGGCGTCGTCGATACCGCGACGACCGAGGATCCCGCCGTGGATTTTCGGGTGCAGGGTTTTTACCCGACCGTCCATCATTTCTGCGAAACCGGTGTAATCCGCGACTTCTACTGCGGCAACGCCGTTGTCGCGCAGCAGCTTGAACGTCCCGCCGGTGGAGAGGATCTCGACGCCCAGGGCTTCGAGCTCTTTGGCGAATTCAAGGATCCCGGTCTTGTCGGAAACGCTGATCAAGGCGCGGCGGATCGGCAGGCGGGTAGTCTGGTCGGTCATCTCAATTTCCATCAAAAGCAAAGGAGTCAGCAAAAAAGGCGACCGGTTTTACGCGGGCGCCTTTCTGGTTTGATTGAATGCTTACAGCAAATCGTACTGCTTGAGTTTCTTGCGCAGGGTGCCCCGGTTCAGCCCGAGCAGCTCACTGGCCTTGGTCTGGTTGCCCTTGACGTAGTTCATCACGCATTCGAGCAGGGGAGCCTCGACTTCGGAGAGCACCAGGTTGTACACATCCGTGACGGCAGCGCCCTCAAGGTGGGCGAAATAATTGTGCAGCGCCTTCTCGACACTCCCGCGAAGGGTCTGACCTTCTTCGCTCGGTGTATTGAGGTGCTGTTTCAAATTCACGTTGTCGCTCACGGGTGTTGTTCCACTCACTAAAGTCTCGGTCATCATCGTCATGCGGCCACCCCTTCTCCGTCCCCTGTCAGGCTCTTGTAACGTTCGGCGAAGAAGCCTCGAACGTAGGCGCATTGTGCTTCCGTATCTTCCAAACGATTGAAGTGGGCGCGAAACTCCCTGGCGCCCGGCAAGGTTGCGAGATACCAGCCCACATGCTTGCGAGCTATGCGCACGCCCATGACGTCGCCATAGAAGGCATGCAGCGCGGCCAGATGCTCAAGCAGAATACATTCCACCTCGATCAGTTCCGGTGCCGGGAGTTTTTCGCCGGTACGCAGATAATGGTCGATCTCACGAAAAATCCATGGCTGCCCCTGGGCAGCCCGGCCCACCAACAGGCCATCGGCACCGGTCGCGTCGAGCACGTACCGGGCTTTCTCGGGCGAATCGATATCGCCATTGGCGAAGACCGGAATCGACACCGCCTGCTTGATCGCGGCGATGGTGTCGTACTCGGCTTCCCCGGTGTACAGGTCGGCACGCGTGCGGCCATGTACGGCCAACGCCGTGATGCCTGCCTGTTCGGCGATCTTCGCCACCGTCAGACCGTTCTTGTTCGCCCGGTCCCAGCCGGTGCGGATCTTCAGGGTGACCGGCACATCGACCGCAGCCACCACGGCCTGCAGGATCTCGGTCACCAATGCTTCATCTTTCAACAGTGCGGAGCCGGCAGCCTTGTTGCAGACCTTCTTCGCCGGACAGCCCATGTTGATGTCAATAATCTGTGCACCCAGTTCGACGTTGGCCCGGGCCGCATCCGCCAGCATCTGCGCATCTCCGCCGGCGATCTGTACCGAGCGGGGCTCGGGATCGCCTTCGTGGATCATGCGCATCCGCGATTTGCGGGTGTTCCACAAGCTCATGTCGCTGGTGACCATTTCCGAGACTACAAGTCCTGCGCCCAATCGTTTGCACAGCTGACGAAAGGGCTGGTCGGTGACGCCCGCCATGGGGGCGAGGATCAAACCGTTGTGCAATGTATATGGACCGATGCGTACCGCCGACATAGGACTTCCCTGTTGTGGGGCCGGATCATGAGAGTTCGAAAAAGGGTTGGCATGATACCCGCTCTCGATGACTGGATAAAGGCTGAATTGAACAAAATCTGAACAACTAATTCGTTATCGCCAGCGGTTTGGTTTGAACGGTCAAAGTCAGGAAACCGCCGTCAAGCCTGCAACGCTTGAGTGTTTCACTCGGGCGAATGGAAGCTCAGGCTGTAGTTCACCGCTTTGGGGCCTGGGTCGAGAATGTCCAGCGCGATGTGGATCGGCGTTTGCGGCGGCATTTCGGCCAGGCCTTCGAGATCGCCGTTGAGGTACTCGCCGGGCTTGAAGCGGCGGCTGGCGATCAGGTGGCCGTTGAGGTCGGCAAAACGCAGCTCCAGCAGCGGGAACGGCTGGGAGAAGGGCGCACGGTTATAAATGATGGCATCGACCACCAGCGCCCCATTGAAGTCCGGGTGGCTGCGGACCACCAGATTGCTGCTTTTGACTTTTGCGATGTCGACCTTGGACGGCACTGTGCAGCCGATGTGCGGGCACAGTTGCTGGAACCACGGACGATATTGGTCCTGGCGCGCCAGTTCGTCGAAGTGGTAGGCGACGTATTGGCCGACGAGGCCGGCAGCGCCGAGCAGGATCAGCAGCAGCCAGAAAAAGCGCCGACCCCAGGGGGAGCGGCGTTTTTGCCAATCCAGTTGCAACGGGTCGTCGGTCAGGTCCTGTAGCGCTTCAGCGCGCATGGCCGGTTCGCTGCGTTCGCGTCGCTTGCGCAGAGGCTCGACGGTGGGCAGGTCATCGTCGATCTCATCGTCATCGGCTTTCGCCGACAGGCTGCCAAAAGGGATCGGGGCGTCGAGCGGGTCGTGCAGGCGCAGTTGCTGTATCTCGGGCTCATCGTCCAGTGGCACGGGCTCCATGGACAGCGAAGGCTCGGTGCGCGAGTGTTTGCCTGGCTCGATCGTCGGTTCGACCATCGGTGCTGGCGTCTGCGTGTCGGCGGCTTGCGCACGATCGGCGGCCGACTCACTGAAGAGACTGTCGGGCCAAGGGGCTTCGTCGTGTCCGGTGCTGTCGCGACGAGCGCTGAGGCTGTCTTCGCGAGGGCGACCGAACTCCGTCGTCGGCTGGATTTCCCGCTGTTCGAGCCGGGCGAGTTCTTCGTCCAGGTCCAGGCTGTCCAGGTCCATTTCGGCCGCGGTCCATTGCTTTTGGCTGATGGCCCGCTGCACGGGCGGTTCTACGGGCGCCGATGCAGCCGGTTTTACCGCTTCCTTGCCGGCCCGTTGCTCAAGCAACTGCTTGGCGGCGTTGAATACCTGCAAGCATGAGCCGCAACGAACCACCCCACGGGCCACGCTCAACTGAGCATGGCTGACGCGGAAGCTGGTTTGGCAATGCGGGCACTGGGTGACGAAGCTATCGGTCATGCGGCAATCCGGTTTATGCAGGCGCTCATTCTAGCGCCGACGGCCAGTGATGCGTACCCAGCCGTCGCGATTGGCGATCGGATCCAGATCGAAGTCCCGGGCATAAGCGGCGGCGACCTCTTCGCCCTGTTCGGCGAGGATGCCCGACAGCGCCAGGCGACCGCCGGGCTTGACCAGGCTGGACAGTTGCGGCGCCAGGGACACCAGCGGGCCGGCAAGAATGTTGGCCACCAGCACGTCGGCTTGAACCTGCGGCAAATCTTCCGGCAGATAGAGCGGGAACAGCTCGTCGGCAATGTTGTTGCGTCCGGCATTGTCGCGGGAGGCCTCCAGGGCCTGCACATCGATATCGGTGCCGACGGCTTGTTTGGCGCCCAGCAACAGGGCGGCAATCGCCAGAATCCCCGAGCCGCAGCCGAAATCCAGCACGTTGCAGTCTTTCAGGTCCTGGCCATCGAGCCATTCCAGGCACAGCGCGGTGGTCGGGTGAGTGCCGGTGCCGAACGCCAGGCCTGGGTCCAGCAGCAGGTTCACCGCGTCAGGCTCAGGGGCGGCGTGCCAGCTCGGGACAATCCACAGGCGCTGGCCGAAGCGCATCGGCTGGAAGCCATCCATCCAGCTGCGTTCCCAGTCCTGGTCTTCGATCACTTCGCTGTGATGCTCGGGCAGCGGGCTACCGGTCAGCAACTCCAGGTGTGCCAGCACGCTGGCGGCGTCAGTGCCGCCTTCGAACAAGGCCAGCAGGTGTGTGTGCGACCACAGCGGGGTGGTGTTGAGTTCCGGCTCGAAGATCGGCTGATCTTCGGCGTCCATGAAGGTCACCGACACGGCGCCCACTTCAAGGAAAGCGTCTTCGTAGGTTTCGGCTTGTTCTGGGCTGATGGCGAGACGGACTTGCAGCCAAGGCATGGCGGGCACCTTTGAAAAATATAGATTGCAGCCTAGCGGGCTGCGAGAAGCGCGCAAGTTTACGCGAGCGCGCGGCAGAAGACGACCGGGTTGCGATGCTCTGGAGTGAGCGGATTACTGTGGCGAGGGGGCTTGCCCCCGTTCGGTTGCGCAGCAGCCGCAAATCTGTTGAATGCGTTTCGTCAGGAAAGCCTGTGGCGCATTGATAGGGACTGCTTCGCAGCCCAACGGGGGCAAGCCCCCTCACCACAGGATTTTGTATTTATCGATCAATCAACAATCCCCAGAAACAACAAAGCCGCCCGAAGGCGGCCTTGTCGTGTTCCGGCTGAAGCTTAGTGCTTGTCGCCGCCCAGCTTGTGCTCGAGGTAGTGAATGTTCACCCCCCCTTTGCAGAAGCCTTCGTCACGGGTCAGATCACGGTGCAGCGGGATGTTGGTCTTGATCCCGTCGACAACGATTTCGTCCAGCGCATTACGCATGCGCGCCATGGCTTCGTCACGGGTTGCGCCGTAGGTGATCAGCTTGCCGATCAACGAGTCGTAGTTCGGCGGAACGGCATAGCCACTGTACAGGTGCGAATCGACGCGAACGCCGTTGCCGCCTGGTGCGTGGAAATGCTTGACCGTGCCTGGGCTCGGCATGAACGTTTTCGGGTCTTCGGCGTTGATCCGGCATTCCAGCGCGTGACCGCGGATGACCACGTCATCCTGGGTGAACGACAGCTTGTTGCCGGCGGCGATGCTGAGCATCTCCTTGACGATGTCGATGCCGGTGACCATTTCCGATACCGGGTGCTCTACCTGGACACGAGTGTTCATCTCGATGAAGTAGAAGCGGCCATTCTCGTACAGGAACTCGAAAGTGCCGGCGCCACGGTAGCCGATGTCGATGCAAGCCTTGACGCAGCGGGCGAGGACTTCCTCGCGCGCGTTCTCGTCGATGCCCGGTGCCGGCGCTTCTTCGAGAACCTTCTGGTGACGACGTTGCAGCGAGCAGTCGCGGTCGCCCAGATGGATGGCGTGGCCCTGACCGTCGGAAAGCACCTGAACTTCCACGTGACGTGGGTTGGTCAGGAATTTTTCCAGATAGACCATCGGGTTGCCGAACGCTGCGCCCGCTTCGGAGCGGGTCAGTTTCGCCGAGGAGATCAGGTCTTCTTCTTTGTGCACCACGCGCATGCCACGACCACCACCGCCGCCAGCGGCTTTGATGATCACCGGATAACCGACTTCGCGACCAATGCGCAGAGCGGTTTCTTCGTCTTCAGGCAGTGGGCCGTCGGAGCCCGGGACGGTTGGAACGCCAGCGGCGATCATGGCGTGCTTGGCCGATACCTTGTCGCCCATCAGGCGGATGGTATCGGCTTTCGGGCCAATGAACGCGAAACCGGAGTTCTCGACCTGTTCGGCAAAGTCGGCGTTTTCCGCAAGGAAACCGTAGCCTGGGTGAATGGCGGTTGCGCCGGTCACTTCAGCGGCGGCGATGATGGCCGGAATGTGCAGGTAGGAGTGAGCGGCGGAGGCCGGACCGATGCAGACGGATTCGTCTGCCAGGCCCAGGTGCATCAGCTCTTTGTCGGCCTTGGAGTAAACGGCGACGGTCTTGATGCCCATTTCCTTGCAGGCACGCAGAATCCGCAGGGCGATCTCACCGCGGTTGGCGATCAGAACTTTTTCCAACTTCGCAGTCATCAAAGGCTCTCCGCGATTCAAACGATGGTGAACAGCGGTTGGTCGTACTCAACCGGCTGGCCGTCTTCGACGAGGATGGATTCGATCACACCGCTGGCTTCAGCTTCGATGTGGTTCATCATCTTCATGGCTTCGACGATGCACAGGGTGTCGCCTTTCTTCACGGTCTGGCCAACTTCAACGAAGGACGGCGAGGACGGCGAAGATTTGCGATAGAAAGTACCGACCATCGGCGAACGGGCAACGGAGCCGTTCAGCGTAGGTGCAGCTGGCGCCGCAGGCGCAGCGGCAGCAACCGGAGCGGCGGCAGCAACTGGTGCCGGAGCCGGTGCATGCATCGGAGCCGGTGCGTAGTACTGCTGAGCCGGCGTCTTGCTGTGACGGCTGATGCGTACGGACTCTTCGCCTTCCTTGATCTCAAGCTCGTCGATGCCGGACTCTTCCAGCAATTCGATCAGTTTCTTAACTTTACGGATATCCATGAATCATCAACTCCCAAGGGTCGGTCAGGGGCGTTTAACGCTTGTTGTTCAAGCCGTTGCCTGTCTTTCAAGCTGCTCTAGTGCGGCCTCCAGGGCCAGTCGATAACCGCTGGCGCCAAGGCCGCAGATCACTCCCACCGCTACATCGGAGAAGTAAGAGTGATGGCGGAAAGGTTCGCGTTTATGCACGTTAGACAAATGCACTTCGATGAATGGGATGCTCACCGCCAGCAGCGCGTCACGTAACGCGACACTTGTATGCGTAAAAGCTGCTGGATTGATCAGAATGAAGTCCACACCTTCGCCGCGAGCAGCGTGGATGCGGTCAATCAATTCGTACTCGGCGTTGCTTTGCAGGTAAAGCAAATGGTGGCCGGCATTGCGCGCCCGCTGTTCCAGGTCCTGGTTGATTTGTGCCAGGGTGGTTGCACCGTAGACGCCCGGTTCCCGGGTACCGAGCAGGTTCAGGTTAGGGCCGTGCAAAACCAATAGGGTCGCCATCTGCTGCTCCTTTGTTATCTGTGTGCAATTGTCAGAACCCGGCGACTATGCCGCAAAGCCTTTGTGACTGTCCAGTTCTATGCAATAGGCAGCACGATGGCCGATGTTTGCGCGAAATATGTGACCGGGTGATTAAATCCGGTCATTTGCTTTCGCAACACGTTCGGCGAAGTCCGTGGCGTTTATCTCGCCGATCACTCGCACATCGGTGCGTTCGACGCCGTCCCTGCCGAAAAACATCAGCGCCGGAGGGCCGAACAGCTTGTAGCGGTCGAGCAGGGCGCGCTGTTCGGTGTTACTGGCGGTGATGTCGAAGCGGATTAGTCGATAGCCTTTGAGACGTTCGACGACGTTGGCATCGTTGAGCACTTGGTGTTCGATGACTTTGCAACTGATACACCAGTCGGCGTACCAGTCGAGCAGCAGCGGCGTGCCGGAGGATTTGGCGTCGGCGAGGGCGCGATCCAGTTCGGCTGGAGTGGTGATGGTTTGCCAGGTGCTGGCGATTTGCGGTTGCTGCTCGTTGCTGGCGACGATGCGCGGCTGGCCAATGGGGTTGAACGGATCGGACTGACCGCTGAACGCGCCGTACCAACAGGCCAGTGCATAAAACAGCAGAAACATCCCCAGCAATTGCCCCAGGCGTTTTCTCGGCGGCTTGTAGACAAACTCCAGCGCGCCCATGAACAAACCGACGCCACCGGCGAGCAAGCCGATCAACAGTAAGGTGATCTGGCCCGGCAATACTCGGCTGAGCAAACCGATCGCGAGCCCCAGCAAGAGCACACCAATCGCGTTTTTCACGTAGATCAGCCACGGCCCGCTTTTCGGCAACCAGGCCGCGCCGCCAGTCGCTACCAGCAATAGCGGCGCGCCCATGCCCAGGCCAAGCATGAACAGTTTCAATCCGCCGCCCAAGGCATCGCCGCTGGCGCTGATGTACAGCAGCGCACCGGCCAGGGGAGCCGAGACGCAGGGCGAAACCAGCAGGCTCGACACCACGCCCAGCACCGCCGCGCCCCACAGTGAGCCACCTTCGGTGCGCCCGGCGATCCGGTCCAGGCGGCTGCTGATGGCGTAGGGAAGTTTCAGTTCGAACACCCCGAACATCGCCAAGGCAAACACTGCGAAAAACATCGCGAACGGCACCAGCACCCAAGCCGATTGCAAGCGCGCCTGAAGATTAAGCTGTGCGCCGAACATGCCCATCAATGCACCCAACAGGGCGAAGCAGATGGCCATCGGCAGCACATAAGCCAGCGACAGGTTGAAGCCACGTAAACCGCCAATCTGCCCGCGCAGGACTACCCCGGAGAGGATCGGCAGCATCGGCAGCACACAGGGGGTGAAGGTCAGGCCGAGGCCTGCGAGGAAGAACAGCGCCAGTTCGCGCCAGCCCCAGGCTGTGGTCGTGGCACCGCTGCCATCAATACTCAGGCGCTCGGTCTCGGGCGGGTAGCACAGGCCTTTGTCGGCACAGCCCTGATAGGTCACGGCCAGCGTAAAGGCGCGGGAATCGGTGCGTGGCAGCTCTACATCGAGAATGCCGTGGTAAACCTCGACATCGCCGAAGTATTCATCGTGCTTTTGTTCGCCCTTGGGCAGTTGAGCCGCGCCGAGGCCAACGTCGGCCGGATCGGCGCGAAACTGGAAGCGATGGCGGTAGAGGTAGTAACCCTCGGTGGCGACGAAACGCAGCTTGATCGATTGCGGCGTACTTTCTACCAGGCTCAACTGAAAGGCTTCGCGCACCGGCAGAAAGTCGGCGCTGTTGTTGATCGAACCCAGGGTGGAACTGGGGCGACTGTCCAGCAACCCGGCGGCGGAGGCCGGGAGGGCGAGCACTAAAAACAGCAGGCAGAGCAAACGGCGCATGACAATCTCGCGTATTGGAGGTGCGGGCATGATAGCTGAGTGTGCAATGTATGCGACTACGCCGATCTCCCGTAGGCGCTGCCAAAGGCTGCGATATTTTGACTTTGATCTTCAACGCTCGATCCGCCGCCAGGATCAACATCAAATGATCGCAGCCTTCGGCAGCTCCTGCAGGGAGGTGTTTCAGTCAGGCTTCGGGCTTACTTTGTTGGTTGATCGCTGGAGTGTTTACACAAGTTGATTGTTACAGGGGTGTAGTGGTTACTGTTGGTATGTCGAAACAGCGTGCTGCTGTGATACTCATAGACTTCCTGGTTGGTCGATACATTGATAGTTGAACCTTGGATATCGACCTTTATGGCTGGATCTCGGGTGACTAAAAACGGACCAGCGGTCTTGAGTTCAGACGCTATTTGCTCGTTGGATGTCAGTTCGCGATAGACATAGTATCGATAGCTGAACGGTACTGTTGCTCCGCCTCGATCATCTTTGACGCCGTAGATGAAGCCGTTTTCGCCAAGGGGTAGTTTAAGTACTACATCGGTCAGCACCGGGTTGCCGGAAGACATGAGCCATGTCCAGCCGATGTAAGCCAAGCATACAACTAGCAGGGAGGAGGCGACGATTGTGTATGCAGTTTTTTGAGTAGTTCCTGTATCGGGCGTTGATACACCAGGGGGCGACGTTGGAACTATCACGGGGCACTCCTGTGCACGCTCGATTGATTGAAGCGCTAAACTCTAGCATCAAAACGATGACTAAAAGCACCGTATAGATAAACAGGAGTTTTCATACAAAAACTCAGGTGTCGATAATCTTGCTCGTTGGTAGCGTTCAGGCCCGAGCCCTTAAACCCGAAATGCCTGCACCGCTGTATGCAACTGCCCACCCAATGTCAGTAAATGTTCGCCTTGGCTGCGCCCTTCACCAATCCTCAGCAAGTTATCCCCACCCAATTGATGAATCCGCTCACTGTGATCGCGGATTTCGCTGACGGCGCCGCTCTGCTGGGCAGTGACATCGGCGATGCGCACGGCGGTGTCGGAAATGGTCTGGATCGCTCCGACGATTTTATCCAATGCACCGTCGGCGGCCTGGGCCTGGTTGGCCGTGGCTTCGGCGTGTTCGACCTGGGCGCGCATGCCTTCGACCGATTGCCGCGCGGCGGTTTGCAGGCCAGCGATCAGTGTCTGAATCTCGGCCGTGGCACCAGCGGTGCGTTGCGCCAGTGAACGAACCTCTTCGGCCACCACCGCAAATCCCCGGCCCATCTCCCCGGCGCGGGCCGCCTCGATGGCGGCATTCAGCGCCAGCAGGTTGGTCTGGTCGGCAATCGAGCGAATCACCGTCAGCACGCCGCCGATGGTCGCCGACTCTTCGGCCAGATGTTCGATCATCTGCGCGTTGCCTTGCACTTCACCCACCAGCGCATGCAGCCCGGTGAGGCTCAGGCCGATGACCTTCTGACCATGTTCCACCGCCAACCCTGCATGACGACTGGCGTCCGCGGCCTGGCTGGCATCACCGGCGACTTGTTGAATCGTCGCCTCGAGTTCACCGAGAGAGTCGCGGATCAACGCAGTGTCGCCGGCCTGATGCTCGGCGCCGCTGTGCAGGTCATTGCTCAATTCGGCCAGCGTCCGGCTGCTGCCGGCGACTTGCTCGGCATTGAGGCGAATGGTCCCCACCAGATCAACCAGATAGGCACGCAAGCGATTGAGCGAGGCTTGAATGTCATGCAGTTCGCGGTTCGTCGCACCCAGTTGAATGTCGCGACTGAAGTCGCCCTCGGCCCAGATCGAAAGGGCTGGTGCCAGATTGGTCAGGGTTCGGGCCAGGCGTCGCTGCAAGGTATCGATGAGCAAGGCGATCAGCAGAATCAGCCCGATCATCACGCCCTGCATCAGCCGCACTTCGCCCTGGATTTGCCCGTGCTGGGCGCGCACTACCGGTTCCAGCCCGGCGATGGCCTGCTGCACGGCGGTGATTTTCAAGTGAGTCGCGGCGCTGAGGTCGGCGCGTTTCTGGATCTGCTCGCGCGTGCGTGCCAGTTCAGCCGGGTAGCGGGTGAGCAGGCTATTGAGTTCACGCTTGAGGCTGACGCCGGCGTCTTCGGCGACGGCTTTCTCGGTGTTCTCCAGGCCCATCATGGCGGAGAAGTCATCGGTGTTCGATTCACTGCTGGCAGTCACCCCCAGCAGCGGCAAGCTGTTCAATTGTTCAGCCTGAACGCGGATGCTGGCGACTTCGCGCTCGACATCGGCGGCCAGTTCGCTGCGCCCGCTGCTGACCAGTTTGTCCCGGGCCAAAGACAACTTGCCCAGATGCTGGGAAGCTGCGAGCAAAGGCGTCAGGTACGCCGCGTTGCCGTTGGCGTACTGGCTGAGCTGATCGAGGCTGGCACCGAGCTCGCGCTCGGCTTGCAGCAGCAGGGCTTGTGGATCGCCGGCGAGTTTGCCGGCAGCCAGCAAGTCCGTCTTGCTGAACTCTTCCAGGTTCGACAGGCTGGGGCGCAAGGTGTCGGCCAGGGTCGGAGGTAATTCGCCGAGCTCTTTTTGCAGGCTGTCGATGGCCTGGCTGGCGCTGCTCAGGCGCAGGGCATCGCCGCTGGCCAGGTAATCCTCGACGTTGCGCGCCACTTCATTTTGAAACTGCTGGGACAGGCCCAGGTAACGCTCCATCAACAGATAGGGGCGCTCCAGGGCTTTTTGCGACCACCAGAGGGTAGCGCCGAGGGCCACGCACACGGCGACCAGAAGGAGGGTATTGAGATTGGTCAACAGCTTCAGGCGCATTGCGGACTACCAACGGCAGAATGGTAAGTGCCTGAAGTTATTGCGTTTCTGTTACAGCGTTATGACCGAATCGGTCGATTCCGATGAAAAAGTGGCACTTTGCTTTGACTCCCGCGCGGCTTGCACTCGGTTGCGTCCGGCGTCCTTGGCGCGGTACAGCGCCTCGTCTGCCTGTGTGGCCATCATCAGGCTGTCGGAGCCTTCGTGCAGTTCGACGACACCGGCACTGAAGGTGCACCAGAGGTCCTGGGGTTGCGCGGGGTAGTGAATTTCGGCAAAGCGCTGACGGATTTCATCGAGCACCTTGTAGGCCGATTCAATATCGGTGTCCGGCATGACGATGGCGAACTCTTCACCGCCGTAACGGCCGATGAAGTCGGTCTTGCGCAACCGTTGCTTGAGGAACAGCGCCAGACTCTTGATCACCCGGTCGCCCATGGGGTGGCCATGGCTGTCGTTGACCCGTTTGAAGTGGTCGATGTCGAGCATCGCAAAGCTCAGCGGCTTGTTTTCGCGACGGGCACGGAATGAACAGTCTTCGAGCAGCTGCAGAATATGGGTGTGGTTGTACAAACCGGTCAGGCTGTCGCGCACCATCCGCGCTTTCAGATTGCGCGCCCGCGCCGCGCGGTTGCGCACGGTGGTGATCAGGTGTCGCGGCTTGATCGGTTTGGTCAGGAAGTCGTCGCCGCCCTCACTCATGGCGTCGAGCTGCTTGTCCAGATCGTCTTCGGCCGACAGATAAATGATCGGCACGCTGACATAGCGGTCGTTATGGCGGATCACCTTGGCCAGTTCCGTACCGGTGCAGGCCGGCATGTACATGTCGAGGATGATCAGGTCAGGCTGGAAATCCGCCAGTTCGGCCATGGCCTGGATCGGTTCGATCAAGGTCCGTGTGACGATCCCGGCGCTGTTGAGCAGGCGTTCGGTGTGCAAGGCCTGTGCGCGGGAGTCGTCGATGATCAGCACTTTATAAGGTTCGTACTGGGCGACGCAGGTCAGCACTTCGATCTTTTCCAGCAGGCTCGAGGCTTCGAGGGTGCCGGTGAGAAACTCCTGGCCACCGGCGCGCACGGCGGCGAGGCGGGTCGGGGTATCGGTTTCGTGCAGGCTGAAAAACAACAGCGGCAAGGGCTGCTCAAGGCCTTGCTGGGCTTCGGCCGCCAGTTTCAGGCCGATGCCGGGGCCACTGAAGTCGACGTCCATGACAATCGCCGCCGGCAACCGCTCGACCATCGAGGCGCGGAACGCGGCGACACTGCCCAGGGATTGGGCGCTGAGCCCGAAGAATTCAAGTTGCTTGGCCAGCCGTTCGGCCCGGTCGTGATCCTGCAGCATCACGTAGATCGGCTTGCGCAGCGGTGGCAGAAAGGTCTGTTCGAGCTGATCGCCATGGCGCAGGCCGGTACGGGACAAGCGCTGCATCAGGCGGTTGAGGTCAGTGATCAATCCGCTGCTCAGGCGTCCGCGATTGGCGTCGACGGCCTCCAGCGACTGGCCGATATGACGGGCCAGCAGGGTGTGTTCCGGTTGTTCGAAACGTTCGGCAAAGCGCAGTAGGCGCAGATTGGCCTCGCTCAGCTCCGACAGGTCGGTGATGGACCATTCGTTGCGTTGCAGGCGTTGCCATATCTCAAGAATCTGACGTGCCTGATGAATTACCCGCTGGGCAAAGTGGTGCTTGAGGCGCTCACGGCTGGGGTCTTCTGGCTCGGTCATATCCTGACTACTAGTTAGGGTGCATGCTGAGATCGACTGGTGGCTCTATGCTAGCACCTCTTTTCAATTGCATGAGTGTCCTGCGTCAATAATCTGCAAAGCGACATCATTCAGTTCCCGACCGACTGGTCGCATAGGCTCAACGCTGTGCTTCATTTATAGTGACGGCTTCGATTGCAGTCATTGTATGGCTCGCTGTGTCCCGCAGGATTTAATGCGCGGCAAATAAGGCACGATGGCGTAGGGTTGTAGTCGAACCGATGAACTCAAGTGATTGAAAGGATATCGCCATGCTGGACTGGAAGAACCGCACGGGCAGCGCGCCTGAGCGTGCCGCTGAACCGAAATCGGCCACCCGCAGTTATTTTGGTGGCCTGTTGTTCAGTCGGGCGCTGGCCACTCTGATTTGCCTTTACCTGTTGGTGGCTATCGCGCTGGGCTGGTACTGGAGCCAGGAGCCCGCGCTCTTTCCGGTTCAGCAAAATGCCCAGGTGGCAGCCGAGAAAGAAGGCAAGCAGATGGTGGTCGGGTACACCACGGTGGAAACCCTCAAGACTGTCGCCGGTACCTTGCTGACCAAACCGGGTGGCTATATTTCCAACGACCGTTTCCCGCCGGGCCTGTGGATGGACAACATGCCGAGCTGGGAATATGGCGTGCTGGTCCAGGTCCGCGACCTGAGCCGTGCGCTGCGTAAAGACTTCGCCCGTTCCCAGTCGCAGTCCGCCGAAGACGCCGACCTGGCCAAGGCCGAGCCGCGCTTCAACTTCGACAACAAGAGCTGGGTGCTGCCATCCAGTGAGTCCGAGTATCAGGAGGGCATCAACTCCCTGAGCCGCTATCAGGCACGTCTGTCGGGGCCTGACCAGAAGAGCGCGCTGTTCTACGCCCGTGCCGACAACCTGAACAACTGGCTGGGTGATGTAGGGACTCGTCTGGGCTCGCTGTCGCAACGGCTGTCGGCCAGCGTTGGCCGGGTCAAGCTCAACACTGCGCTGAAAACCGAAGTCCCGGCGCTCGGCCAGGTGCCGCAGGTTGACGAAGAAGTTGTTGAAACCCCGTGGATGCAGATCGATAACGTGTTCTACGAAGCCCGTGGTCAGGCCTGGGCATTGTCCCATCTGCTGCGCGCCATCGAAGTCGACTTCGCCGATGTGCTGGCGAAGAAAAACGCTACGGTCAGCGTGCGCCAGATCATCCGTGAGCTGGAGGCTTCGCAAGAGCCGGTCTGGAGCCCGATGATCCTCAACGGCAGCGGCTTCGGTGTGCTGGCCAACCACTCGCTGGTCATGGCCAATTACATCTCCCGGGCCAACGCCGCGGTGATCGACTTGCGTCAACTGCTCAATCAGGGCTGAGTCATGGTAGATAGCGCTAAAGAGGCCGCCCACCGCGCGGCCTCCGATGCCGAACAGATCGCCTGGGTCGACGAGCAGGACAACCTGCTCGGCGCCCTGGTGCGCTCCGACCTGCGTGAGCGTGGGCTGATCGGGCGCGGCACCTACATCATGCTGTTCAATTCTGCTGGCGAGCTGTGCGTTCACCGGCGCACCCTGAGCAAAGCGATTTATCCCGGTTATTGGGACGTGGCGGCCGGCGGCATGGTGCTGGCCACCGAGACCTACGCCGAATCGGCCGCCCGTGAGCTGGAAGAAGAGCTGGGGGTGAGCGGTGTGGAACTGACCGCTCATGATCACTTTTTCTTCGAGGACACCGGCAACCGGCTCTGGTGTTCGGCGTTTTCGGCGGTGTGGGACGGCCCATTGATCCTGCAGCCGGAAGAGGTGCTGGAAGCGCGCTTTATCCCGATTGATCAGGTCCTGCTGGAAATCCAGCAAAAGCCGTACTGCCCGGACTCTTTGGCAGCCCTGAAGCGCTATCTTCGCGCCCAAGGGGATGACGTCGCAAAAGAGCTGTAAATTGGCGCCGATTGGCTCTTAGCAAGTCGGCTTTTTGCCGTTACACTGCGCGACCTTTTCAAACTGAACCGGCAGTGCCCGGCTCAGTAGCGCTGCCCCTGCCTGAGTGGGGCTTCGCGGTCGATAACCTTGCCCAAGGTTGCGATCAGTCTTTGTCCTCCCAAGAGGATTGCCGGTGGCCAAAAAAGCCGCATCCTTCGCCGCCCTTGGTGGCCTGGTATTTTCCACCGACGCAGGTCGTCATTGCCCGGAATGCAGTAAACCGGTGGATGCCTGCATCTGCAAACAAACCGTTATCCCGGCCGGCGACGGCATCGCTCGCGTGCGTCGCGAAAGCAAGGGCCGTGGCGGCAAGACGGTGACGACCATCACCGGCGTGCCGTTGGCCGAAGACGCGCTCAAGGAACTGGCCACCACGTTGAAGAAACGTTGCGGGACCGGTGGGGCGTTGAAAGACGGGATCATCGAAATCCAGGGCGATCATGTCGAGCTACTCTTGGCTGAGCTGATCAAACACGGTTTCAAAGCGAAGAAGTCCGGCGGCTAGCAGCCTCTGTGAAAACCACCCGCGGCTTGATCCAGTCCTGATTTCATTCTGGTCTGGCGTCGTCTCCATGGTTTTCACAGAGCCTGTTCAAGACCGGTTTCTAAACTCACTGCGGTCAGCGAGGTCTACCCCCTCGTTGACGAAACGTCATTTTCATTCTTTAGACTGCGCCGGCCTGAACTCAAGGCGACGCTCTATGACTTCTTTATAGGGGACTTCGATGTCCGTAAGACGCACACGCAAAGACGATGGCAGCCAATGGACAGTTGCGGACAGCCGCAGTGTTTACGGGATTCGCCATTGGGGGGCCGGGTATTTCGCGATCAATGACGCCGGTCGCGTCGAAGTTCGTCCGAACGGCCCGACCAGTTCGCCTATCGATCTGTTCGAGCAAGTCGACCAACTGCGCAAAAGCGGTTTGTCCTTGCCGCTGCTGGTGCGTTTCCCAGACATCCTGCAAGACCGCGTGCGTCAGCTGACCGGCGCGTTCGATGCCAACATCGAGCGCCTGGAATACCAGAGCAAGTACACCGCGCTGTACCCGATCAAGGTTAACCAGCAGGAAGCGGTGATCGAAAACATCATCGCCACCCAGAACGTTTCCATCGGTCTGGAAGCTGGCTCCAAGCCTGAGCTGCTGGCGGTATTGGCACTGGCGCCGAAGGGCGGCACCATTGTCTGCAACGGTTACAAGGACCGCGAGTTCATCCGTCTGGCGCTGATGGGCCAGAAGCTGGGCCACAACGTGTTCATCGTGATCGAGAAAGAATCCGAAGTCGGTCTGGTGATCGAAGAAGCGGCGTCGCTCAAGGTCAAGCCTCAGGTCGGCCTGCGTGTGCGTCTGTCGTCCCTGGCGTCGAGCAAGTGGGCAGACACCGGTGGCGAAAAATCCAAGTTCGGCCTGTCGGCGGCGCAACTGCTGTCGGTGGTCGAGCGTTTCCGTGCCGCTGGCCTGGACCAGGGCATTCGCCTGCTGCACTTCCACATGGGTTCGCAGATCGCCAACCTGGCGGACTACCAGCACGGCTTCAAGGAAGCGATTCGTTACTACGGCGAACTGCGCAACCTTGGCCTGCCGGTCGATCACATCGACGTCGGCGGCGGTTTGGGCGTGGACTACGACGGTACTCACTCGCGTAACGCCAGTTCGATCAACTACGACATGGACGATTACGCGGGTGTCGTGGTCGGGATGCTCAAGGAATTCTGCGACGCGCAGAGCCTGCCGCACCCGAACATCTTCTCTGAAAGCGGCCGCTCCCTGACCGCCCACCACGCGATGCTGGTGGTGCAGGTGACCGACGTCGAGAAACACAACGACGACGTGCCGAAGATCGACAACAAGGAAGAACTGCCGGAAACCGTGCAGTGGCTGGTTGACCTGCTCGGCCCGACCGACATCGAAATGGTCACCGAGACCTACTGGCGCGCCACGCACTACATGAGTGACGTCGCCACCCAATACGCCGATGGCAAGCTGACCCTGGCGCAAAAAGCCCTGGCCGAGCAATGCTACTTCGCCGTTTGCCGCCGCCTGCACAACTCGTTGAAGGCCCGTCAGCGTTCCCACCGTCAGGTGCTCGACGAACTCAACGACAAGCTGGCCGACAAGTACATCTGCAACTTCTCGGTCTTCCAGAGCCTGCCGGACACCTGGGCCATCGGCCAGGTCCTGCCGATCCTGCCGCTGCACCGTCTCGACGAAGAGCCGTTGCGCCGTGCGGTGCTGCAAGACCTGACCTGCGACTCCGACGGCAAGATCAAGCAGTACGTCGACGAGCAGAGCATCGAGACCAGCCTGCCGGTGCACGGTCTGAACGAGGGTGAAGACTACCTGTTGGGGATTTTCCTGGTCGGTGCCTACCAGGAAATTCTTGGCGATATGCACAACCTGTTCGGTGACACCGACTCGGTGAACATCTATCAGAATGCTGACGGCAGCGTTTACCACGCCGGTATCGAAACCCACGACACCATCGAAGACATGCTGCGTTATGTGCACTTGTCGCCGGAAGAGCTGATGACCCACTACCGCGACAAGTGCGCCAGTGCCCGCATCAGCGCCAGCGAGCGCACCCAGTTCCTCGATGCCTTGCGTCTGGGCCTGACCCGTTCGTCTTACCTGTCTTCTTGAGGTAAGGCACCGCGCCCATCAGGTTGTCTGAAATTTCTCCGTAGGTTGCGGAAATTTCAGATGACCTGGTGCGGGGCTTCTCTTTTGTCACGCGAAATAGCCCACATACCGAGCAATCCAAGCGATGTGGTCTTCTTTTCACGTAGGTCATTTCCTAAGTTGTACTTCGGCACTCTACTCGGCCATGTCTCTCAGCGAGAATCCCCGGCCGCCCCTCCTGTAGAGAATTGCCGATGTTCGATTCAGTCAACGAGCCGTCATTTCGTCTGGATATAGCGGGTCTTCCCGACCCCTTTGAGGTCTTGGCCTTTACCGGTAGTGAAGCGATCAGCGAGCCTTTTGCGTTCGACGTGGATCTGCTGAACGATGACCCGACGCTGGACCTTGCAAGCCTGCTGTACCGCTCGGCCTTTTTGCACTTCGGGCCGCAAGGGGAGGGTATTCACGGGCAGTTGCTTGGCCTCGTTCAACTCGGCCATGGCAATGAGCCCAGGCTTTGTCGTGTGCGTCTGGGCCCCAGGCTTGCTTGCCTGGCCCAGCGCTTCATTCAGCGAATTTTCAGCGATCGCTCGGTGCCGGACATTCTCGCTCAGGTGCTCAAGGAGCATGGGATTGCCGGCAAGGATCGTCGTTTCGACCTCAGCGGTGATTACCCGTCCCGTGATTTCTGCACGCAGTACCGGGAGTCGGACCTGCAGTTTTTCCAGCGTCTATGCGCCCAGGAACGGCTTCATTACTACTTCGAGCACCGTGCGCGCGGGCATTGTCTGGTCTTGGGCGACGGTCCGGGGCAGTTTCGCCGTGGCGAAGAGAGGGTCTTCGAGGATGAGAGCGAACGACCGGGAGTACATCAGTTCAAGCTTCATGGCTGCGGGCAGATTGCCGAAGGGAAGACGAACCTGGCAACGCTGCGCAGTGGTCAACTGATGCCGTTGTCTGGTCATCCGTATGCGGACTGGAATCGTCTCTGGCTAGTGACCCATGTCGAGCATCAGGGAGGACAACAGCCAGATTTTTTGTATCGCAACCAGCTGCGCGTCGTTGCGCAGGAGGTGCCTTTCATTGCGGCTCATCCCGTTGTGAAACCCAGGATGCACAGCCTGCAAAGGGGATGGGTAGTCGACGTCGGTGAATCTCGCCCCGATCCCGGCAGATCAGTTGCCGTGCAGTTTGACTGGCTTTATCAGGGCGAAGGCGCAGCCCCCAGCCACTGTTGGTTGCCGTTATCCGGCGAGCTGGAAAGCGCGGGTGTCATGCCCTTGAGTGAGGGCACGCAAGTGCTGGTGAGCTTTATCGAAGGTGATCCTGATCAACCCTTGATCAGCGGATTTCTTCCCGGACCACCGTTCAGCGCAGAGTCAGCCATGGCCGACCTGCTATCCGCCTCGACCACTGAAGCCAGCCGCGCGGTTGATGGCTTATCGGGTTTACTGCAATCCAGTGAACCCTTGGTACTTCTGTGTCTGCTGCCAGGTGGGGGCAGTTTCAATCATTGCGCGCAATCCTTATGCACTTGCCGGGCAGCGACGCAGCCTGGTCAGAGCGGTGCGGCATGATTGCCGTTCAGGCGCCCGACTCGACCCCGCAATGGCTGTTGCTCGATGTACCGGGCGTGCCTCAGGCCGGTGCGATGTTGCGGCAACAGTTTGCTCATGTCCGATGGTTCTGGCTGTTCGAAGGCAGCGAGTTTCATCCGTTGCGTGAGCACGGGCCAGTGTTGGTCGACCTTCGCGAATGCCCGGCACTCGCCGAGCTGTACTCAAGTGAGCCACACATATGGGGCGGGTTGCTGCTGGTCAGTGACGCCTCTTCATCACAGCTGCTGGAGCATTTGCGCCGCATGCTCACCGTCACCTTCAGCCTGCATCACCGGGCCTTGTTGAGTTACTACAACCCTCAAACGGCGAGTTACTTTTTCGATGCCTGCGATGCGCAGGAGCTGAGTCGCTGGCTCGGTCCGATCGATCAGTTACGCTGGTTCGGCGGCACCTGGGCCGATCGGGCCATTGGCTGTCTGGGCTGGCAGCAGTTGTTCAATCCACGGCTTGCCGTCAGGCCGCTGGCCATCGAAGAAAACCTCAGTTCGCGTCAGCGAGACACCTTGCAGACCTGCCTGCTGGAGCAGCATGCCTGGCGCTGGAGCCGATCCGCCGGCACCGACTACAACAGCTTGTGGGCTCACCTGCAGGAAGGGCTGGCGCTGGGTTTCAGTGAGCGCCCGGTGCTCGATGGCTGGTTATGGCTGCGCTTGCAGCACCCTGACGCCGTGCCGGGGCAGTCGTTATCGGGAACCACCCAGCAGGAGCGTCTCGATAGCCTGCGCAATCTGTGGCAGAACGATCAACCCTGAATGAGTTGTAGATGTGTCGCTCGTCATCCTTTTAACCAGCCGTCGTTCTTGTGCAAGTACCAGGCGAATGTGCCAAGGGTCAGGCTGCGCAGCATCATGAACAACAGGAAGGTTATCCACAGTCCATGGTTGCCCAAGCCTTGCAGCATCCAGGCGAAGGGCAGCAGCAGGATCACGGTCAACAGCATGCCGTTGCGCATTTCCCGGGCGCGGGTGGCGCCGATGAACAGGCCGTCGAGCAGGTAACTCCAGACCGCAATCAGCGGCAGCGCGGCGAGGTACGGCAGATAGATGAAGGCGGTGTCGCGCACGCTCTGGATGTTGGTCTGCATCTGGATGAACAGGTGCCCGGCGAACAGAAACAGCAGGGCAAACCCCAGGCTTGCCAGCAACGACCAGCCGCACGCCACCACCAGTGAGCGGCGCAGGGCATCACGGTCGCGAGCACCGATGGCGTGTCCGCACAGGGCTTCCACGGCGTGGGCCAGACCGTCCAGCGCATGAGCGGTCAGCAGCAGGCCGTTGAGCAGCAGCGCATTGGCGGCGACCGTGGCATCGCCCAGTCGTGCACCCTGCACGGTGATCAGGAAGAACACCGACTGCAACGCCAGGCTGCGGATGAAAATGTCGCGGTTGACCGCCAACAATGGGCGCCAGCTCTGCCACAACGCCAATGCGGCCCAGGCGATATGGCCGGGATAAGCGCGCAGGGCTTTGCGGGTCATGAACAGGCCGATCAACGCGCCGGTCCACTCGGCGATCACCGAGGCCCGTGCCGCGCCGACCACGCCCCACTCCAAGCCGAGCACAAACCACAGGTTGAGTGCGATGTTGACCAGGTTGGTGCTCAGCAGAATCGCCAGCGGAGCCCGTGCATTCTGGGTGCCGAGAAACCAGCCGACCAGCGCATAGCTGGCCAGCGCCGCCGGCAGGCCGAACAGCCGTGTGTGGAAGAACTCGCGGGTCAGTTGATCCAGCTCTGCCGACGGTTGCATGAAGTGCAACGCGACCCCGCTCAACGGCACACCCAACGCCCCCAATAGAATGGCCAGGCCCATGGCCAACAATAGACCTTGCAGCAAAATCTGCCGCAACGCAGCGCCATCCCCGCGCCCGGCAGCCTGGGCGGCGAACCCGGTGGAGCCCATGCGCAGAAAGCCCATGGCCCAGGCGAGAAAGGTATACAGACTGGCGCCCACCGCGACGGCGCCGAGCTGATGAGCATAGGGCAGGTGACCGATGACGGTACTGTCGACCAGTGCCACCAGCGGTACGGAAATGTTCGAGAGAATCATCGGGGCGGCGAGCGCCCAGACGCGGCGATGGGTCGGACGGTCGCGCCAGTCGGCAATCAGGTTGGACATGCAGGCTCCTTGGGGGCGCCTGCATTGTAGCGACGAACTCGGAATTCGCACCGATCCATTGTGGAAGCGAGCCTGTGTGGCAGCCTTAGTGAATGATCCAGCTCAGCAACCACAACCCCAGCAGCAACCAGATAATCCCCATGATGATCGACGCGTTCATGAAGGCGCGGATCGCCGCCCACAGCAGCATCAGCCCGAGGATCAAGGTGATGATGCTGATGATCGAAGTGTCCATGCCCAATGCCTGGGCTAGCCCATCGACAAAATTGCTGCTGGCGTTGCTCAACAGGTTGAACAGGCCACTGAGGGTATCGATGATAAAACGGATGACCGAACCGATTGCCTGGCCGAGCCATTCGAAAAAGCTGTCTACCTGCATGTGTACGTCCTGATGGAGTGGTGGCGTGGTTGCCGGATCCGAGCCTTGGGCTATTGATCGTGCTCCCGGGTTCCCGTGGAAGCTGCCGAAGGCTGCGATTTTTTTGAGTATGGCGCAAGTACGCAGGTACAACGCTGCCACTTGCCTTCACCCGTCATCCCCCTGAAGCTATACGCCTTCAGGAGAGCCCGATGAACCTTGTTGAACTGACCGAACGCCTGCACGCCATTCGTGACCGCAATGACTGGCGGCAATTTCACAGCCCGAAAAACCTGGCCATGGCCGCGAGCGTGGAAATGTCCGAGCTGGTGGAAATCTTCCAGTGGCTGACCGAAGACCAGTCGCGCCAGTTGCCGGCGGACAAACTGGCCCATGCCGGGCAGGAAATCGGCGACATCGTGCTGTATTTACTGCTGCTGTGCAGCGAGTTGGGACTGGACATGAATGAAGTGGTACGCAACAAGCTCGCGGACAGCGAACGGCGGTTCAGCTGATGAGCGACCGTCATTTCGATCAGTTGGCGACCCGCTTCGCTGAAAAAATCTACGGTGGCGCCAAAGGGGCGATCCGCCTCGCGGTGCTGCAGGCCGACCTGGCCGAAACCCTGCCGGACCGCCCGTTGCGCGTACTGGACATCGGTGCCGGCCTGGGCCACATGTCGTTGTGGCTGGCCCAGCGCGGTCACCAGGTGACCCTGGCCGAACCCGCCGAGCCGATGCTTGAAGGCGCTCGCCAGCGTTTTGCCGAAGCCGGGCAGACCGCGACATTCATTCAGGCGCCGTGGCAGGAGTTGCTTGGTCAGCTCACCGAACCCTACGACCTGGTGCTGTGCCATGCCGTGCTGGAATGGCTGGCCGAACCCCATGCGATTTTGCCGGTGTTGCATCAGCTGACGAAGCCGGATGGCTGGCTGTCCCTGGCGTTCTATAACCGCGATGCGCTGATCTACCGCAACCTGCTCAAGGGCCACTTCCGCAAGATGCGCAAGAACGACATGGCTGGCGAGAAGCAGAGCCTGACGCCGCAACAGCCGCTTGATCCACGGGAGCTGGCAGCGCAACTTGAGGGTCTGTGGCGGGTCGAAACCCAGAGTGGAGTGCGGGTTTTTCACGACTACATGCCGGTGGAATTCCAGGCCCGCGCCGAACTGCTCGACTTGTTGGAAATGGAATTGGCTCACCGCCGTCACCCAAGCTTCGCCGGGCTTGGGCGCTACTTGCACTGGATCTGTCGGCCGATCTGACCGGAGTGCGCAATGAAAAGTCGTTCAGGGTTACTGGTGATCTGTCTGGGGTTGGCGGCCTGTCAGGGCGACAACCCTTACATCGCGACGTCCAATCCCCTGCCACCGGCACCGCCCCAGGCCGCCGGCACTTTCGACCGCAGCGCCTACCCGGCGGCGCCACGGGATTACGGTCGCTACCGCAGCTGGGCCTGGCTCAACGGGCGCCTGCCTGCGGGCACGGCCTGGGCCGATTCGGAGCAGGTGGCCGAAGTCGTCAGCAATGCCCTAGACCAGCGCGGCTTGCGCCCACTGCACGACAACCGCCCGGCGGACCTGTTGGTCAGCGCCGACCTGCATCTGGAAACCCGCTTGCGTCAGGTGCAGGACGGCTCTGGTTACGGTGGCGGCTATGGCGGCGGGTATTACGGCGGTGGTTACAACCGCTACGGCACGGGTTACGGCATGTACAACAGCGTGCCGGTCGTCCGTACTTATCAGGTACAGGTTGTGGTGGTGCGGGTCGATCTGTTCGACGCGAGCACCGGTCAACCGGTGTGGAGTGCCAGTGCCGAAACCAGCAGTCAGGGCAACCAGAGCGAACGTGCCGATGCCCTGCGCGAAGCTGTCGAAAAGGCCATGTCGGCGTATCCTCCTAGTTAGCTCCCTATTAAGGGAGCGCCCCGCAGGTGCATGTCTTCAATCGGAGAAAAATCATGTTCCGCCGTCTCGTTTTACTGGCCATCGCCGCGCTGCTCACTGCCTGCGCCGCCAACGAGGTCAATCATGACTTCGATGCCAGCCGCGACTTTGCCGCCTATCGCAGCTGGAGCTGGAAAGAGCCCGCCGTGCAATACCGTCCCGACGACCCAAGGATCAAGAGTGACCTGACCGAGCAACGCATCCGCCAGGCCGTTGCCGATCAACTGGATCAGCGTGGCTTGCGTCCGGCCGCCGCCGGCGCCAAGGCAGACCTTAAGGTGCAGACCTACCTGATCGTTGAAGATCGCCAGCAACAAGTGACCACCTCCTATGGCGGCGGTTATGGTGGCCCATGGAACGGCTACTGGGGCGGGCCGATGTACAACGAAACCCGCAACGTCAGCTACAAGGTGGCGACCATCCAGATCGACCTGCTCGATGGCAAGGACGGCAAACTGGTGTGGCGCGGCAGCGACGAGCAGACCCTCAGCCGCACACCCAAGCCAGAGGACCGCAGCAATACGATACGCCAGACGGTTGGGCGCATATTGGCTAACTATCCACCGCGCTGAACCCTGAACTAACCAACACCACAGCCCCCTGTAGGGCGAGCCTGTGGCGAGGGGGCTTGCCCCCGTTCGGCTGCGAAGCAGTCGTAAAACCAGTCACCACTTTCTAAGTTCAAGATTGTGGTTGCTGGTTTTAGGGGGGGCTTCGCGCCCCAACGGGGGCAAGCCCCCTCGCCACACACGCCCCACAATAAGCCCATTCCCACATGGAGTTTTTGTTGGTGGAGTGGCTAGTTGCCAGCAATCCGGCAAACCCTTGTCTACACTGCTGTTCATCAATGGAGGTAGCCCTCGGCGGTGTGCCGGCAAAGGAGTGCGCCATGTCTCCCTGCTTGCAGTTTCGTAGCCCGGCCCGGCAACGGGGAGCGATCGGTTTGATGGCAGTGCTGACCCTCGGCATGGCCCTGGTGTTCCTGCTGATCGTGGTCGACAGTGGCCGCTTGTACCTGGAGAAACGCAGCTTGCAGCGGATAGCCGACATGGCCGCACTGGAGGCTGCCACGCGCAACGGTGATTGCGCCGTGGGTGCCAGCGCTACCGCCTATGCCACCGCCAGCGTAAACCGCAACGGCTTCACCCTTCCTGACCCCACGCGCAGCCTGGCGGTAGCCTGTGGCACCTTGAGCCTGGACGCCAACAGTCTTCGGGTTTTTGTGGCTAACCCAAGCAGCAGCGAAGCCATTCGGGTGATCGTCAGTCATTCAGTGCCGCAGAGTTTCGCCGGTGGCGTTGGCGCCCTGTTCGGCGGTGCGCCGGCCGGGGCCACCCTCAACCTGACGGCGACCGCCGTTGCGGCGCTGCCGCCACCGCTGGCATCGCTGACCCTGCGCACCACAGCGCTGAGCATCGATAGCAGCAAGTCGGCTACCCTCAATGCGCTGTTCGGCGGTTTGCTCGGCGGCAGTCTGAACGTGTCCGTGGCAGGGTGGGATGGGTTGGTGAACACCAACATCAGCCTGTTGGGTTACCTTGATCGACTGAAGGTCGACCTCGGCCTCAACGCCGCCGGGTATAACCAGGTATTGGGCGCTTCGGTGGCCGTCAGCCAATTGATCCAGACCGCCGTCAATGTGCTGGACCCCGGCGGCACCCTCGGTGCGACGGCGACCATTGTCGGTCTACAAGCCCTCAAGGTGGCCGCTGGCTCCACGACTGTGGTGTTGGGCAATCTGCTGCACGTCGAGAACGGCAGCGACGTCTCAACGTTCGCGACGACTGTGAGTGTGTTCAACCTGATCGAAGGCGTCGTGCAACTGGCCAACAAGAAAAACGGTGTGGTGGCAACGGTGCCGATCAATCTGGTGGGCCTGGCGCAAATCACCGCTCGGGTGCAGGTACTGGAGCCGCCGCAACTCTCCGCGATCGGCAATCCGAAAAACGCCGCGCTGGATCCGCTGGGGCCCAATCGGATCTACGTGAGAACCGCACAGCTTCGCACGTTGTTGTCGATCGACTTGCCGGCGCTGGACGCCATCGCGGCGCTGGTCAATGCCGCGGCGGATCTGGCAGGACCGCTGACCAACACCCTCAACGCCTTGCTCAATCTCGACCTGGTGGCGGTGCTCAATTCACTGACCTGTGCCATCGGCGTGCCCTGTCAGACGCCCGACGTCATCGTGCTACCGGGGCCGATACGGCTCGACGTGGCGCTGGACGTCGCCAGTGCCGATAGTTACGTCACGGCTTACAGCTGCATCAGCAACACCAACAAAACCCTGACCACCAACACCAGCGCATCGCTGGTGAACCTGAAAATCGGCCGGATCGATGCCGCCAGTATGTTCGGCAGCAACACCGCACCACCGACGGTCACGGTGCTGCCGTTGAAACTGATCGATATCGGGATCAAAACCTGTCGCAGGTTTTTGTTCGTGCCCATCACCTGCGATCCGCGTGTGCCAGGCGTCGGTGGTGGCATCGATGTCGTTGCCGACACCAGTGTGGCGGCGAACACCAACATGCCCCATGTCTATTCCGCACCACCGGCCAACAGCCTGCCGGACATCAACCAGCCGCCGTTTTACTACTCATTTTCCACCAGCAGCATTGTCAGCAACTTGCTCAACACCCCGGTCAACCTTCACGTCGATATGTATGGCCCGTCAGGCAGTCTCGTCGGCGGTCTGGGGGCGATCCTGAGCAGCGTGACCAGTTTGCTGGTCAGCGCAATCAACGGCGTGCTCAACCCGTTGCTCGACAGTCTGATCAACACTGTGCTGATAAGCCTTGGGGTCGACTTGAACAAGGTCGACGTCGGCGCCAACCTCAGTTGTCACTCAGGGCGCGCGTCGCTGGTGATCTGATCGCCCGGGACAATCGGCAACTCGATGCAGAATCGCGCGCCTTCGGCCGCGTTTCTTACGCTCAACCGTCCGCCCATGTTCTCGACGATGCCGTAACTCACCGACAACCCGAGCCCAGTACCGACGCCCACCGGTTTGGTGGTGAAGAATGGCTCGAAAATCCGCTCCAGCAACCGTGGGTCGATGCCGCCGCCGTTGTCCTCGACCCACAGCCGCACTGAATGCTCATCACGTTCGGCGTACAGCGAAATCCACGGTTTGAACGCCGGGTCGGCCTCGCGTTTGCTCAGCAGCGCATCCCGTGCATTGACCATCAGGTTGATCAGCACCTGTTCCAGCTGATCGACGTAACCGCGCACCTGCACATCAAAACCGCTCTCGCTGACCCGCAGCTCAATGCCTTTGCCGCGCAGGCCTTCGGACAGCAGCGCCAGCGTGCCCTCGATGGCTTGAACCGGATTGAACGGCTGCTGCTCGACCTCCGAACGCCGGCCGAACACCCGCATGTGATCCACCACCTTCGCGGCGCGCTGGACTTGTGCGTCGATGCGATTGAGCTTGTCAGTCAGGTAATCGATTTGCGCATCGCCATTGCTCAGGCGCTTGAGCACATTGACAATGGCCATGCGCATCACGTTCAGCGGCTGATTGATCTCATGGGCAAGCCCAGTGGCCATTTCGCCGAGGGTGGCCATTTTCGCGCTCTGGGTAAGCTGCTGCTGGGCGCGCCTGACCTCAGTGTTGTCGCGGCCCACGGCCTGAATTTCCAGCAAACGACCCTGGTCGTCGAACACGCCGCGATCCGACCAGACCCACCAGGCGTGTTCCCGTCCCGGCAGTTGCAGGTTGATCTCCGCAGTGCTGACCGGGAACTCCGGGCTCAGTCGACTGAGGCGCTGGAGGAACGCTTCGCGCTGCTCCGACGACATCCAGCTGCCCAGGTTCACCCCCGGCAGCTGCTCGGGTTGGCATTCCAGATAGGTCGCCAGAGGCCGGTTGCCGAAGGTCAGCGTCAGGTCGGGGCGGTAGCGGCAGATCATCGCCGGGGAGTCTTCCACCAGGATCCGGTAGCGCTCTTCACTCTGTTTGACTTTCTCGGTGGCCAGGGTCGCCTCGGTGACATCCAGCCACAGGCCCACGGCCTCCACCGGCAACCCGAGGTCATCGCGCAGCAGTTTGGCTTCGTCGAGCAGCCAGTGGTAATCGCCGTGACTGTCGCGCAGTCGATATCGGGCGCTCACCGAACCCTCGCGCAGCAGTTGCCGGGTACGCTCGAAATAGCCGTCGCGGTCTTCAGGATGGACCCGCTCCACCAGCGAGCCTGCGGCGCAGTCGGCGAGCGACCAACCGAGCAGCGGCAACAGGCTGTCGCTGAAAAACGTCGGTTGCAGCGCCCCTTCGACATAGCGCTGCACGTAGATCACCGCCGGTGAACTGGCGATCAGGTTGTCCAGCCGGGCATGGGCGGCAGCGGCGTTCTGCTGTTGGTTTTTGATGTCGCTGATGTCGAGCATGAAACCCACCAGCCGGCGGTTTTTACCGATGCCCAACGCCTGGCCTTGCAGTCGATACCAGATCGGCGCTTGCGCCGTGTCGGGGCGATGCAGACGTACGCACAACAGCAACGGCGCGCCTTCGTCTTGCAAGGATTGCAGGCGAATCGTCAGCTCTTCACGGTCGGCGGGATGAATCTGTTCGAGCCAGTCGTGCAGCGGAAAACGAGTGCTCGCAAGGTTCAGCGTACTGGCGAGCGACGGCGCCAATTGCACCTCGGCATGGTCGCTGAAGAGCTCCCACCAACCGGTGCCGAGCAAGGCTTGCAGAGATTCCAGCCGCTCCAGTTGCAGGTGGTGCTGATGCTCGCGCAAGCGCTCAAGCAGCGGGCCGGCCAGGGCGGCGGTGAGTTGCAACCAGTCGCGCTCGCTCAAGTCGGGAGCACGTTCTTGCACCGGGTAGAAACCACAGAGCAACCACGCGACCACGCCCAGAGCATTGCGATAGGGCACCGCGAACCCTTCGGTATTGCCGAAGATGCTTTGCAGGCGTGGGTGCTCGCTGGGTGTCAGCTGTTGGGGGACTGAGCCATTCAAACTGTCGAGGCCGGTGCCCAGGCGTTGATGGGTTTCCCACAACCTTGGTGCATCGAAGGCCGCGTACTGCTGGTGAATCAACCAACCCTCGGCCTGTTCATCGAGCAAGGCCATGGCCATGCACGGAATCTGAAAACGCTGGGCCAGGCCTTGCAGTTGTTCGGCCAGTACCTCGGGCAGGCGCGTCAGGCTGCACAGGCGCAACTGCTCGCTGACCTGCGCCGCGAGCAACTGGCACTGTTCACGACTGCGCGCTTGTCGACGTTCGAGCAACAGATCGCCGATGTCGATCAACTGCAACAACCATTCTTCGCCCAACGGCTGCACCCAGCCGCGCAAGTGCAGCGGTTGCCCGGCGAGACTAAAAAAGTCCAGGTCCAGATTTTGTCCCTGCCACTCGGCCGGCGTGCCTTCGACCGACAGGGCGCTATGGGGCATGAGGTAATCGAGCAGGTGCGGTGACTGCGCGTCGGGTATCTGTTGCGCCAGCAGATGCCGCAACGGACCGCTCAGCTGAATCACTCGACCTTCATCATTCAGATGCAGCTGCAAGCCGACACGTTGCACGCTCGCAGGGTCTGGCGTGTTCGGGGTCTGTGGCGGATGGCGATTGAGCAGACGCCCGAAGAGTTTGTCCCCGGAGCTCAAAACTGCAGGCTCGATTGGGCCGTGAGGGTCGGCGGCAGATTGGGCACCGAACCGATTCCCGGCAGTACCAGAAACGGCAGCACTTGATTCAGTTTACTGGTGGGGTAGTTGATGCTGACCGTCAGCACGCCGCCGGTGTAGGTGGCGCTGGCGTCGGTGGCCACGTTGAAGTTCAGCGCGGCGGGAATCCAGGCCAGCTGCCGGGTCAGTTCGGTGGTGGCAACGGTTCGCACGGCGGTGTCGTAATTGGCGGTGCTTGGGTCCAGCGCCACGCTGCGGCGCACCGCTTCAGCCGTGGACTTATTGAACGATTGCATCAGTAACAGCGGCAGGCTGTAACTGACCAATCCATAAAACACGGCGAAAAAAATCACGAACACCAAGGCGAACTCAATCGCCACGGCACCTTTTTGTTGGCGGGGGAGGCCTGTTTTCATGAGTGCGTCTACCCTGACAATTACTGCGTAGTGTCAGCATAGAATCATTCAGCCAAAACGGACGTTTTTTACCGGATGCAGAGCCTTGTCCTACTCATCTGGCTGACGCTTTGCGCAGCACAGGATGCCCGAGAACGCCACATCGGCAACGGCCTGACCGTTGGCGCAGGTGTGCTGGCGCTTATCTATCTATTGTGGACAGGGACTACGTGGCTGGGGGCCGAGGCGGTGCAGGGCGGCGGGGCTTTGTTGTTGGCATTGGCCTTCACCTTGCCCGGTTATGCAGTGCGACGCATGGGGGCAGGCGACGTGAAGCTGATGGCGACGCTGGGCCTTGCGACGGACGGTACGCACCTGCTCGGCGGTTTCATCGGCGCTGGGGTGGCCAGTGTGCTCTGGCTGCTGCTGGCGCCAAGACTCTGGCTGCATATGGGGCAGGGGCTTAGGGCGCGTCTTCGTTACCTGGAGCCTGGGACGTCAAAAAAGCAGCCCTTTGCGCCATTCGTGCTGGTGGGTGTGCTGCTCACACTGGCCTGGATGCATTAATCGCAGGCGTCCCCTGTTCTATGTACATAGTTGGAAAGTGCGTCTACTTTCAAAACTGTTGTTGTACAGCCTGTGGTGTCGGTGCAGGAGCAGCCAAGCCAGACTTGGCATGGAGTGGCACGTGAACAAGCTTACCTCGGCAGTAAAAGTTCTTGTGGTTGATGATGAGCCGTTGATTGTCGAAGAGCTTTGCGAGTTCATCGAGCTCAATGGTTATCGCTGCGTGCCTTGCGTCTCTGGCCATCAGGCGATCGAGCGTTTCAGCGAAGACGTGAATATCGGCTTGGTGTTGTGTGATTTGCAGATGCCTGACATGGATGGCATCCAGCTTGTCCAGGCGCTGCAGCGGTTGTCGGGCAAGCACCGGGCGTTCGAGGCGATCATGCTCACCGGGTATGCGAACAAGCAGGATGTGATCAAGGCTTTGCGTATCGGGTTCGCCGATTACTATCAGAAGCCGATTGATCTGGCTGAGTTGCTCGAAGGTTTGCAGCGTCAGGAGGTGGCCTTGCAGGAGCGGCAGAGAAATCTGCAGTTGGGGCATTTGAGTCAGAAGCTGCAGTATCTTTGTGAATCGATCGATGAGCTTTATCAGGATCTGGACAAGGTTCGTCGGGGGGCGTCCCCGGAACCTGTGTCAGGTTCGGTTGACAGTGTGGTCGGTGAACCGGAGCGGGTGGTGGGGATGCCGGCGGTGTTCAATCAGTTGTCGCCGCGGCAGTTGGAGGTGGCGCAGTTGGTGGGCAAGGGGCAGACCAATTATCAGATTGCCTGTGAGTTGGGGATTACCGAGAACACGGTGAAGCTTTATGTGTCGCAGGTGTTGCGGTTGACGCATATGCATAATCGTACGCAGGTGGCGTTGGCGTTGTCGCCCGGGAATGCTGGGGGGCGGCGGGTTTCTGCGCACTGATCTTGGCGGCCTTTGGGCCGACCATGTTCTTGTTGGTGGTGTGTACATATCCGTTGCTGCGGTAACGGCTACTTATGGTTTCGCCCTTACGGCGAGGCACTTTTGGCAAACGCCCCAAAAGTACCCAAAAGGTCTCGCCCCAAGCGTACGGCCCCTCGCTAAGGCTCGGCGTTCCTTCGCTCCGGTATCCATCTGGGGGCATCGCCCTACGGTTGGCTTCGCTTCAACCTACATGCGATGTGTTCGACTGCGTCGAACGGCGCTGCGCGCCAATCCCCAGATGAACACCTCCACTCAGCCTCCCGAAGGGGCGGGTGGATCAAGATCAAAAGCGGCAGGCGAGCTAACGCTCGGCCTGTAGTTTGGCGGGTGTACGCCGCTCCCCTGTAGGAGCTGCCGAAGGCTGCGATCTTTTGATCTTGGCGGCCTGACAGCCGACCTATCTCTCCCAGACATACGCCGACCCACTTGTAGGAGCGAGCGGTGCGGCGATCCGACTTGCCCGCGAAGGCGACCTTACAGGCAACGATGTTTATTGGTCGGTAAAAACGTCAGAACCTTCCCACATGTTTTTCAGGTTGCCCGTCGGAAGCGGCGTCTCTAGCCTTTGTCCGTCGCTGACAATTCAGCGACCGGGCGTCGCGGCTCGATTCTTGAGGCATAATCGCTCCACCGAACAACAACACTTTTTGGTGTCTGTCGTTTCGTGTCATGGCGACTGTGCGCGGGATACCTTCGGGTATGCCGAGCAAGCCTCAGGGGTCGGTCCGCGAACCCGCGTACAGCTGCCACCCCAAATTGCGTCGCGGCAATTTGGAAGTGGCTCCATTTCATCCCGGAGGTGTAATCATGTTCAAAGCCACACCAAATCCCCCTGAAACTGACGACGTTTCCCCCTACGAATCCCCTGATTCCAAAAAACTCAACGAAGCCGCCGAACGCGCGCTCGACCACTACCTAAAACCACCACCCAAACAACCCGAAGGCCGCAAACCAAGCAGGATGTTTCTGGTCGCCCCGGACATGGACAACGAAAGCCTGCTCGCTCATGTCTGCGAGTCACTGGCCTCAGCCAGCGTCATGACCAGCGACATTGCTGCGTATGTCGACGCCCCACAGCGGCATACGCTCCTGGCGATTCAGCAGGTGATCATGCTGGCCGAGCTGGCGGTGAATCGGGTGCTGGATAACGTCGACGTACCAAAACCCGCGCCACACTGCTAACCCCCTTGTAGGCGCGAGCCTGTGGCGAGGGGGCTTGCCCCCGTTTGAGTGCGTAGCACTCACAAGATCTTTGGACCACCAGAGATTTTTGGGCAGCTTCGCAGCCCAACGGGGGCAAGCCCCCTCGCCACAGGCTCGCTCCTACAGGATTGTCGGTCTTTCAAGAACCAAACGCCCGCGCCAGCGCGGTGAAGCTTGGTCCGGCCAGCACGATCAGCAATGCCGGGAAGAGAAACAACATCATCACCACGGACATTTTTGCGGACATCTTGGAGATGTATTCCTGCAAGCGTGTCAGGCGTCGGTCATCGAGCAGCAGCTTGAGCCCCAGCAGTGATTTCATCGCGCCGCCGCCCTGGTGAATCAGTTGTTGAAGGATCACGCAGGTGTCGGTGAATTCGTCCACCGCGAGCAATTGGGTGGCCTTGTTCAGTTCTTCGCCCAGTTCCAGACCGGAATCGACCCGCGCCAGTATCAGGCGCAATTCGTGGGTCAGGGCTGGTAGCAGTTGTTTGCTTTCGATGCTCAACACTCGCAGGGACTGTTCCACCGCCATGCCGGATTCGAACAGGATGCGCAGCAGTGGAATGAAGGTTGATACCTCGATCGCCAGTTGTTTTTGCCGCTGCTGCGCGGCGGCGGCGAGTAAGCGTTTGGGCAGCAGGTAGCCGAGGGCGGTGGCGAGGGTTGGAGTGATCCAGTGGTTGTTCACCTGCGGGAAGAACAGGCCCTGGATCAACAGGCACAGGGCCAACGCCAGCACCGGTGTGCCGATCTGGAAGGCGGCGAACAGCGAGCGTTGTCGGGCGCTGCGCCAGCCGAGGCGGTTGAGCAGGGTCTGGGTTTCGTTGTCCAGTTGGATCGAACGCTGACCGATGCGGCTGTCGCCCAGCAGTTGTAGCCAGTGACTGACGCGATGGTCGCTCAGCGGTTTGCCGTCCAGCCGTTGGGCCACCTGGCGCGCACGCCGGTGCTGGTCCAGCAGGCCGCTGAGCAGCAACAGCGTGGCCGCCAGAAACAGCAGTGCGCTCAGCAGCAGGGCGATTTTCATACGCTTCGCAACATGCGCCACAGCGCCAGGCAGCCGACGACCTGCAAGCCGAACGCGGTCGCCAGCATCATTTGTCCCGAGCCGCTGTTCCACATGGCCAGCAGGTATTTCGGATTGGACACCAAAAAGTAACCGGCAAGCCCCACAGGCATCAGGCCCAGGACCACGGCGGTGACGCGGGTTTCGCCGGTCATGGCGCGCAGTTGGCGCGCCGCCTGGTCTCGTTCGCGGATCATTTTGATCAGGTTTTCAAACAGCTCACTGGCATTGCCGCCGTAGCGGTGATTGACCTTCAGGCCCAGCGCGAACAGGCGAAATTCGTCTTTCTCATACAGCTCGGCGAGGTCTGAAACGGCGTCCGGCAGGCTGACGCCCAAGTGCACGTTGCGCTGAACCCGACCCATGGCGTCTTTGAGTGGCGCTTCGGCGGCGTTGATGGCGCCCAGCACTGCATCGGCCAGGGTGCGTCCGGACTTCAGGCTGCGCACGGTGTGGTCGAGCAGCGTCGGCAGTTGTTCGATCATGCGCTTGAGTCGGCGCTGATAACGCCAACTGATGTACAGCCGCAGAGCGAGGGGCGGCACCAGCAGCAACATCAACAAACCGATCCAGCCCGCGAGGGCAAACCCCAGCAGGACGCCCAAGGCCCAGAGCAGCAGCCACGACCCGATACGTTCGGTGGGACGGCCGAGGCCGGCGCGTAGAAAGGCTCGTTCCAGGCCAGACCAGGATGATTTCGCCACCGTCAGTTGCGGTTGCCCCTGGGTCAGGCGGCCGAGGGTTCGGTCGATGCCGGCCTGGCGCAGACTGTTGTAGAACAAACGGATCGACACCCCCAACAGCGTCAGACAAAGCAGGATGAGCAGCGCCGGTTTGAGCATGCCGTGACCCTCAATATGCCAAGGGAGAGAGCGCCGACTCGCGACGCAGTTTGTCGCCGGCGGGGTTGGCTGCCTCGCGCAGAAAACCGCGGCCGGTGTGTCGGTCGAAGCGGAACAGGGTGTTGGTCACGTAGACGTCGTCACGAATACCGACGACCTCCACCACTTCGCTGATGCAGCGGCGGCCATCGGGCAGGCGCGTCAGTTGGATCACTACGTCCAGCGCCGCGCAAATCATTTGCCGCAGGGTGCGTTCGGCGATGAGCCGCCCGGTCAGGCCCACCAGCGTCTCCAGGCGCAACAGCGCATCCTGGGCGTTGTTGGCGTGCACGGTGCTCATGGAGCCGTCGTGCCCGGTGTTCATGGCGGTGAGCACGTCGACCACTTCGACGCCGCGAATCTCGCCGAGGATGATCCGGTCCGGGCGCATCCGCAGCGCGTTGCGAATCAGGTCGCTGGCCTTCACTTCGCCGTGGCCTTCGGCATTCGGCGGTCGGGTTTCCAGGCGTACCACGTGAGGATGGCCGAGTTGCAGTTCGGCGACGTCTTCGATGGTGACCAGCCGTTCGTGAGGGGCGATCAATTGGCTGAGAATGTTCAGCAGTGTGGTCTTGCCGGTGCCGGTACCGCCGCTGACCAGGATGTTGCAACGCTTGCCCACGGCCTCCTGAATGAACTCGAAGATCGCCTGGTCGATGGTTTGCATCGCCATCAGGTCGGTGCTTTTGAGCATGTCCTTGCGGAACTTCCGAATCGACAGGCATGGGCCGTCGAGGGCGATCGGTGGAATGATCGCGTTGACCCGACTGCCATCGGGCAGGCGCGCATCGACCATCGGCGAAGACTCATCGAGCCGTCGGCCGAGGGGCGCGAGAATTCGTTGCATGACCCGCTCGACGTGGTGGTCGTCGATGAACCGCAGGTCACTGAGGTGCAACACTCCCTCACGTTCGACGAACACCCGGTGCGGGCCGTTGACCAATATCTCGGTCACCGCCGAGTCGCGCAGCAGCACTTCCAGCGGACCGAAACCGGTGAGTTCGTCGACGATTTCTTCCGCCAGCCGTTCCATCTCGTAGCGGGAAATCGCCAGGTGCAGACGGGCGATGTACTCGGCGACTTTGTCGGTGACGAACTGCGACAGCATGGGCCGCGACCCTTCCAGCAGGTTTTTCCCGGACTCTTCGATGGCGTCGATGATGTAGCGGTGCAGCACCAGCTTCAGGCCTTCGTGGTCGGTATTGCCGGTCGGCCCGTGCGAGGGCGCGCCGAAGAGTTTTTCCCCGCTCATTGCACGCCCCTCAACCGGTTGAACCAGCCGGCCTTGGGTTTATCCAGGCTTTCGGAGCGTTTGGCCAGCCATTCGCCGAGGGCACGCAGGCTTTGCGTCAGGCCCTCGCGCGGGGCCAGTTCGAACAGGCTTAGCCCCTGATTCTTGGCGTTGAGCCGCACTTCCGGGCTGTAGGCAAACACCGCGATCACCTCCATGCCGAAAGTTTTGCCCAAGGTGTCGGAGTCCGGCGCGACGCTGCGCAGGTAGCGGTCCACCAGCAGTCTGGCGTGGTCGAGCTTCAGGCCTTTTTCGCGCCAGCGGCTGAGCACCTCAAGGTTGCGTCGGCAGTCGAGCACGTTTTGATCGGTGTACCACAGCAACTTGTCGCAATGGCTGATGAAGGTGCGCAATGCTTCACTGTCCGACTGGCCGGTGAGGTTCACCACGATGTGCTGGAAATGTTGGCGCAAGGCACTGAGCAGCATGTACAGCTCGGCGGCGCTGGTCTGTTCGAGCGGTTCATCGTTGCTGGCGTAGGCGAGGATTCGCAGCCCGACGTCGCAGGTGGTGAAGGCGCTGTCGATCAGCGTTGCGTCGAGGCGCCTGAGGTGACGCAATGCATCGCCGAAATGAAACGAACTCTCCAGGCCCAGCAAGGCCAGGCTGTCGCCACGGGGCAATCCCAGATCCAGCAACAGTGTTTGCTGGCCGCTCTTTTGCACCACGTGCGCCAGGTGGCTGGCGAGCAACGCGCCGTCGCCATTGCTCTGCGCGCCGTAAAGTACGGTCAGGCCACCTTGTGAAACCTGTTGTGTGTTCGGCGCCACGGTCGGCAGGCGTTTACTCAGGCGTCGCACCAGGCCGGCGACTTCACTGGACCGCGAGCCGTAAGAGACAAAATCCCGCGCTCCGGCGCGCATGGCATTGAGCACCAGTTGGTTGTCCATGCCATCGCCCAGGGCCACGATCGCCAGCATCGGTTTGGCTTCCAGGGCTCCCTCGATCAACGCGCTCTGGGCCACCACATGCTCATGGTCCAGGCCCACGAACACCAGGCTGGCGAAGGTCACGTCCACCAGCGTCAGGAGCTCGTCGAGGTTGCCGCCACCGGCGCTGATCACCCGGCCCAAAGGGGCGAGCGCCCCTTGCAGCCACTCCAAGTCGGTGCTGTTGCGTGTGATCGCGAGGAAGGTCTGGCTCAGGTTCTGGCTTTGGCTCATTGCGATAATCCGTCGTGTTTATCGACGTGGCCGTTTTCGCGGAAGTGCGGCGTGAAACATCTGCGCATGGAGAGTCCTCGCTCGATTCAGGGCGTTTGTTGGGTGACGGCATTGCCGCGAATGACTTCCACGCTCGGCTTGCGCGGTGCTGCGCCTCTGGGGGTGGGGGATTGTGGAGTGCCGGCCAGGGCCAGTTGACTGAACTGCACCAGCTCGCGGTTGGCGTTGGCCAGGCTCGCCGATGAGTCACCACGGCCGGCCCAGTATTGGCTCAGGCGTTGTTCCTCGGCGCTGCGCACAGCCAGACGCAAAACCCCGACCTGTGCCGCGAGCATCAGGCGGCTCAAGAGGGATTCAGGGACGGCAAGCAACACGGTGCGGGCGCTGGAACGCAGTTGTTCCTGCTTGAGTTTCTCTTCATGGCTGAGTGCCGGGTTGGCAGGCTTGCCATCGTTCGTCAGCCCCAACTGCTCGCCGACCCCGAGTACGCGCAACGCCGGGACCACGACCTGGGCCGACTGCTGGAGGTTGTTGGTGTCCATGCGCAGAAACAGCAGGACGTCGACATAGTCGCCGGGGCTCAATTGGCCGCCGACATTGATCACATCATCCGCCGCCACGGCGAGGGCGCGTTCATCGGCGCGGATCATCCGCGCCAGCGTACCGCCGGCTTCGAAACTCTGATCATTGAGCCAGCTGCCGGCGGTGAGCGCGTGCCAGGGTGTACGGCCAATGGCTTGATCGAGACGGGTCAGGCTGCCGACGGGGGCAGTACGCAGTTTTTCCAGGGTCACGTCGGCGGCGGTGATCTGCTCGAACGGTGCGATATCACGCAGCAGCACCACCACCGGTTGGCGGGTCGGGTCATCCACCGAGACCTGTATCGAGGGCGTTGATGTGCCGATTTGCGCGACAGGCTCGGGGGCCGGTTGGCGACTCAGCGCCAGCCCCCAGTAACCGGCAATGATGGCGCCTGCCAGGAACAGCCCGGCCAGGCCAAGGGTGACGCGGCTGTTCATGAAGGCTTTCTCCCTTTCCTGCGCGTAACGCCCCCAAGAACTCTAACGAGATGACTTCGCAATCAGGCAGTCATGAGCGTGGGACTGTTTCGCTATTTGACGGTAGCGCAGGTAAAGCAAAATGCCATCACAGGGCGATAAATATCTGACAAAAGTAACGGGCTGATGCCCAAAGTACTGTTTTGTGACGTTAATCAACCGGTTACTGCTTAAGTATTAATGCGTTCTTACAGTTGTTGGGCATGGGTTTGCCGACAATGCTGATGCTGGCATAGGGGCATCATGTTGCGGTCGTGCAACATCCGCTGTCATTCAGGAGACATGTCATGTTCTTCACTAAGACGGTTCAGAAGATCAAATCCCACATCGCTTTTTACAAAGACCTTGCCGAAGACACCGAAGGCGCTTCGGGCATCGAGTACGCGATCATTGCAGGCATGGTGGCACTCGCGCTTGCGGCGTTTGTGACACCCATCTCCACGAGGGTCTCCGCAATGTTTCTCACGCTTCAAAACGCGCTTTGATTTGAAGGCTGGCAATGGGCAGTCATTTGCCAATCCCGTAAAGGGCCTCTAACGTCAAGGCTCAGTCCATTGCAGGTGTTACCCCATGAACGCTCCAGCCCTCCCTCGGCAACAGCTTCTTCTGGTCGATGATGAGGAGGATGCGTTACTGGAACTGGCGGAGTTGCTGGAGGGCGAGGGCTTTACGTGTTTTACGGCAACGTCGGTCAAGCTCGCCCTGCATCATTTGACTCGCCATCCTGATATTGCGCTGGTGATTACTGATCTGCGGATGCCGGAGGAAAGCGGCATCTCGTTGATCAAGCGTCTGCGTGAGCACACGGCTCGTCAGCATTTGCCGGTGATTGTGACGTCGGGGCATGCGGATATGGAGGATGTGAGTGACATGTTGCGCTTGCAGGTGCTGGATCTGTTTCGCAAGCCGATCTATCACGTGCGGTTGTTGGAGACGTTGAACAATTTGTTTCCGCAGCCTCGGGGTTTGATGAGTTCCTGAGTGTACTGTGGCGAGGGGGCAAGCCCCCTCACCACAATCCATCAGGCAACCGGCCGCCACTGCCCCACCATATGCTCGATCTCCCCGGCCCCCATCAACTGGAAATCTCCACTGGACCCCGCCGCGCTGGACATCAGCGTCACCTCGCTGGGCAAACGCACCGGTTTTCTGAACTGCACCGCAATCTCGACGTTGGCCGTCGGCAAATGATCGCTCAGGGCTGCCAGGGTGCGCGCCTTGTTCCACAGGCCATGGGCGATGGCGCTGGGGAAACCGAAGAGTCTGGCGCTGATCGCGCTCAGGTGAATCGGGTTGTAGTCTCCAGACACTTTGGCGTATCGGCGACCAATGTCCGCCGGTGCTTTCCAGTGGGCTACTTCGGTCAGCGACAACGTTGATGCAAACGCTTGCTCGACAGGCTCGCCTGCCAGTTTGACCCCACGACAGAGCATCTGGCTTTCAGCTTCCCACAGCAGCCCCAATTGGTCGTCGAGCGTCGTCAGCAACTCGAACGTCGCGCCCTTGGCATGGGGTTGCAGGTTCTGCACCTTCACGCTGACCCGCACGCGACTCACGCCGCCCATGGGGCGCATGACTCGAATGCGATTGCTCAAGTGAATCAGCCCCAGCAGCGGGAAGGGAAACGCCTTGGCGGTGAGCAGCTGCATCTGCAAGGCAAACGCCAGGATGTGTGGATACGTCGGTGGCAGCAGCCCGTTGTCGGCGAAACCACACACTTTGCGATAAGCCTCCAGGCGTTTCGGATCGACGTTGACCCAACAGTGATAACCCAGCTCAGGCAGTGCGGTGCCAGTGATTTTGCGTCGCGTCGCCGCTCTCAAATACAGCGTCTGCAGGCCCGGTTCGCTATTGAGTGTGTGCCAGTCGGTGGTCATGGTCAGGCTCCCAACACGCTTTGCCCGCACACGCGCAGTGCTTGCCCGGTAAACGCTCCGGTGCCTGGTTGTGCCATCCAGGCCACGGCTTCGGCGACGTCTTGCGGCAGGCCGCCTTGGCCCAACGAACTCAAGCGCCGCCCGGCTTCGCGTACGCCGAAGGGCAGATGCGCGGTCATCTGGGTTTCGATAAACCCTGGTGCCACCGCGTTGATGCTGATGCCGCGCCCTGCCAGCAGTGGCGCCCAGGCCTGGGCCAGGCCAATCAGCCCGGCCTTGCTCGCGGCGTAATTGGTTTGCCCGCGATTGCCGGCGATGCCGCTGATGGACGCCAACAGGATCACTCGGCCGTCGTCGCGCAGGGTGCCGCTGTCGAGCAGCGCCTTGGTCAGCACTTGCGGCGCGTTGAGGTTGACCGCCAGCACCGCGTCCCAGAATTCCGGGGTCATGTTGGCCAGGGTTTTATCCCGGGTGATGCCCGCGTTGTGCACCACGATGTCGACGCCGTCGGGCAAGTGTTCGATCAGTTGCGTGGCGGCGTTTTCGGCGCAGATGTCCAGGGTGATGCTGCGCCCGCCGAGGCGCGCGGCCAGGGCGTCGAGGTCGGTTTTGGCCGGCGCCACGTCGAGCAGGATCACTTCGGCACCGTCCCGGGCCAGGGTTTCGGCGATCGAGGCGCCAATCCCCCGGGCTGCCCCGGTTACCAGTGCCTTGCGCCCTGACAAGGGGCGTGTCCAGTCCATCACCTGCGTCGCACACGCCTTCAAACGTATGACTTGTCCGGAAATGAACGCACTTTTGGGCGAGAGGAAAAACCGCAACGGGCCTTCGAGTTGATCTTCGGCCCCTTCGCCGACATAGATCAGCTGCAAGGTGCCGCCGTTGCGCAGTTCCTTGGCCAGCGAGCGGCTGAAGCCTTCCAGGGCACGCTGGGTGCTGGCGGCGAACGGGTCGCTCAAGGTCTCCGGCGCGCGACCAAGAATCACCAGGTGCGCATGGTGATCGAGGTTTTTCATCAGTGGCTGGAAGAACTCGCGCAGCTGTTTCAGCTGATCGACCTGCACCAGGTCACTGGCGTCGAACACCACGGCTTTGAGTTTCTGGCCGTGGCCGGGAATCCACGCGGTGGCCAGGGTCGGGTCGGTGACGTAGCTGTAAATCGTGTCGGTCAAGCGGTTGGCGAGGGTGCTGATTTTTTCCGTCAGCGGGCCACCGCCTATCAACAGCGCCCCCTCGACAGGCCGCAATCGGCCTGCTTGCCAGCGTTCCAGCCGTACCGGCGACGGCAGACCCAGGGCACCGACCACACGATGGCCGATTGACGAATTGGCGAAGTCGATATAGCGGTCAGACATGAATCACGCTCCAGAAGCCGGGGTTAAAAGTGTGGACCAGGAATGGCAATTAGTCGTTCGATCCACGAGATAAGGCCTACGCTTGAACATTGCAGGTTGGTTTGAGCTTGGGTTTAGCAGGTCTTTCAGGAATTGCAGCCCGCTCCCACAGGGATGTGTGTTCACCATTGACTATCAGAAGGAGCTTTTTTCATGACTCAGCTGCGTCGCGTCGCGATTATCGGTGGTAACCGTATTCCTTTTGCCCGTTCCAACGGGCCGTACGCCACTGCCAGTAACCAGGCGATGTTCACCGCAGCGCTGGAAGGCCTGATCGAGCGCTATAACCTGCACGGTGTGCGCATGGGCGAAGTGGCCGCCGGGGCCTTGCTCAAGTATTTGCGCGACTACGGCCTGACCCGCGAATGCGTATTGGGCTCGCGGTTGTCGCCGACGACGCCGGCCTACGACATCCAGCAGGCCTGCGGTACGGGGCTGGAGGCGACGTTGTTGGTGGCGAACAAAATCGCCCTGGGGCAGATTGAATGCGGCATTGCCGGCGGTGTCGACACGGCCTCGGACGTACCGATCGGCGTCAACGAAGACTTGCGCAAGATTCTCTTGCAAGCCAACCGTGCCAAAAGCACCGCTGACAAACTGAAGACCTTCCTGCAATTGCGTCCCCGACACCTGATCCCGGACTTTCCAAGTATCGGCGAGCCGCGCACCGGCCGGTCGATGGGCGAACACTGTGAATTGATGGCCCAGACCTGGGGCATCCCGCGTGACGAGCAGGATCGGCTGACCCTCGAAAGCCATCAGAAACTGGCGGCGTCCTACGCCGAAGGCTGGCACAACGATCTGATGACGCCGTTCCTCGGCCTGACCCGGGACAACAACCTGCGCCCGGAGCTGACCCTGGAAAAACTCGCCTCACTGAAACCGGCCTTCGAGAAAAGTGCCAAGGGCACCCTGACCGCGGGCAACTCCACGCCACTCACCGATGGCGCGTCGGTGGTGCTGCTGGGCAGTGAGGAATGGGCGAAGGAGCGCGGTTTGCCGGTGCTTGCCTATTGGCGCGATGGCGAGGCGGCGGCGGTGGATTTCGTCAACGGTGCCGAAGGGCTGCTGATGGCGCCGGTGTATGCGGTGCCGCGATTGCTGGCGCGCAACGGCCTGACCTTGCAGGATTTCGATTACTACGAAATCCACGAAGCGTTTGCCGCGCAGGTGCTGTGCACGTTGAAGGCATGGGAAGATCCGGAGTACTGCAAAACCCGTCTCGGCCTCGACGCGCCGCTGGGTTCCATCGACCGCAGTCGCCTCAACGTCAAAGGCAGTTCACTGGCCGTCGGGCATCCGTTTGCCGCCACCGGTGCGCGCATCGTCGCCAACCTGGCGAAGCTGCTGGACGCGGCGGGCAAGGGCCGAGGGTTGATCTCGATCTGCGCCGCCGGCGGTCAGGGCGTGACGGCGATTATCGAGCGCTGATTATTGAGGGCTAAGCACTGCCGCGTTTTGCTGCGCGGCCAGTTGCCGGTTGCGGTTGGCGTAACCCTCTGCCATCACCGAGCACACGATCAGCTGCAACGGGTGGTAGATCATGATTGGCAGCAGGATCAACCCAAGGCCGGGGTTGGTGCCGAAGATCAGCGCCGCCATCGGCGCTCCGGCCGCCAGGGATTTTTTGCTGGCGCAGAACACCGCGGCGATCTCATCGGCGGGGCTGAACTTCAGCGCGTGGGCGGTGCGGGTGGTCATCCACAGAATGATCGCCAGCAGAATCGCACTGCCGATCAACGCCATGAGAATCACGCTGTTGCCCTGTTGCTGCCACATCCCCGAGACCATCGAGTTGCAGAACGCCGAGTACACCAGCAGCAGGATCACCAGTTTGTCGGCGATGTTGGTGTAGCGCTTGTACCGGGCGAAAATTTTTCCCAGCAACGGCCGCAATAATTGCCCAAGCACCAGCGGCAACAACAGCATCGCGCACAGATCGAGCAGGGTTGAACCCAGGTCGATGCCGCCAGCGCCGCTGCCGACCACGAAACTCACCAGCAACGGTGTCAGGAAAATCCCCAGCACACTGGACAGGCTCGCGTTGAGAATCGCCGCCGGTACGTTGCCGCCCGCGCTGCCGGTCAGGGCCACGGACGAAGAGATGGTCGAGGGCAGGGCGCAGAGGTAGAGGAAACCGAGCATCAGCAACGATGGAATGTGTGAGCCCAGCAGTGTGTCGCTCAGCAGCCAGATCAACGGAAACACCGCAAAGGTGAAGGCTTGGACCATCACGTGCAGCTTCCAGTTTTTCAGCCCGTGGCGGATCTGCTCGCTGGAGAGGTTGACCCCGTGCAGGAAGAACACCAGGAACACGCCGATGTTGATCACCCACTCGGCATGCATCCCGCCGCCGGTGGCGCCGAAGGTCGGGAAGAAATACGCCAGCAGCGTGGCGATCAGCATGCCGCACAAGAACCAGTCGGTGACCACGCGTTTGAGGTGTTTGAAGGCATGCATAACCGGCACCGAATCCATTTGTAAGAATTGATGACTTAGCCTAACGTCGGCCCTATCAGCCGTCTTGCGACATAAGGCCAATCAATGCCGACTAACGGACAACTTACCCTCGAGCGGACCATCCCGGCGCTGACGGTGTTGCCGCGTCCGTTGTATGCGCGGGCGGAAAGCCTGAACGCCGGTTCGTGGACGCCGCCTCATCGTCATGATTGGGTGCAGTTTTCCTACGCCATCAGCGGCGTTCTCGGCGTGCACACCGCCGAAGGCAGTTTCTTTGCGCCGCCGCAGTGGGGCATCTGGATTCCGGCGGATCTCGAGCATCAGGTCGTGACCTCGATGCGTGCCGAAATGCGCAGCCTGTACGTGCGCCGCGAGGACTGCCAATGGGCGGACGGGCGTTGCCGGGTGCTGGAAGTTACGCCATTGGCCCGGGAGCTGATCAAGCGCTTTTGCCAGTTGCCGGTGGAGTATCCACAGGGCGACAGTCAGGAGGCGCGATTGGTGGGCGTGCTGCTCGATCAGTTGGCGAGTCTGCCGGAGGTGGGGTTTTCCTTGCCGCTGCCCCGGCATGAGCGACTGCTGGGTTTGTGCAACGAACTGATCGAAAGTCCTGAGTGCACGGTGACCTTGCAGGAATGGGCCGAGCGTTTGGGCATGTCGGAGAAAACCCTGATGCGGCTGTTTCAGCGCGAGACCGGGTTGAGCTTCCGCAGTTGGCGGCAGCGCATGCGGCTGCTGTCGTCGTTGAGTTTGCTGGAGGAGGGGGACAGCGTGACCAATGCCGCGCTGTCTTGCGGGTATGACTCGACGTCGGCGTTTATTGCGGCGTTCAAGGGGTTGTTCGGGTTTACCCCTGGTGAGTTGTTCAAACAGTAATTGTGGCGAGGGAGCAAGCTCCCTCGCCACAGGTATCGGTTTCGACCAGTTGGATCAGTGACTTCAAGTCCTGAAGCGGCGAACCAACCCGTCCAGCTCATTCGACAACCCTGCCAGGCTCTGAGAATCCAGCCGCGCCGAGTTTGCCAATTCCGCCACCAACTGCGCATCGCCATGAATCTGGCTGATATGCCGATTGATGTCCTCGGCCACCTGATGCTGTTCCTCAGCCGCCGTAGCGATTTGAGTATTCATGTCGCGAATCACATCCACCGACTCACGGATCTGCCCGAAGCTGCTGCGCGCTTCACCGATGCGGGTCACCGATTGCTGAGACACCTCCAGGCTCGCATGCATCTGCTGTGTCACCTGACTGGTGCGCTTGGCCAGGTTGCCCAGCAGGCCGTCGATTTCCGCCGTGGAATCGGCAGTTCGTTTGGCCAGGGCGCGAACTTCATCCGCCACCACCGCAAAGCCACGACCCTGTTCACCGGCCCGGGCTGCTTCGATGGCAGCGTTCAGGGCCAGCAGGTTGGTCTGTTCGGCGATGGAACGGATGGTCCCGAGGATCGACTGAATGTCGTTGCTGTCGCGCTCAAGCTGTTGCATCGATTGCGCCGACTGTTCGATTTCCTGGCTCAAGCGATCGACACTGCTCACCGCGGCATCGATCTGCTGCTGGCCTTCACGGGCCTGGCGCTGACCGCTGTCGGCCGACTCGGCGGCCTGGCTGCAAGAGCGCGCGACTTCGTTGGCGGTGGCGACCATTTCGTGGAACGCCGTGGACACCATGTCCACCGCTTCACGCTGACGCCCGGCGGCTTCGGCCATGTCGCTGGACACTTGGGTCGAACTCTTGGAGGTGGCGAGGATCTTGGTCGCGGCGCCGCCGATGCTTTGAATCAGGTTGCGGATCGCCGCCAGAAACTGGTTGAACCAGTTGGCCAGTTGCGCGGTTTCATCGCTGCCACGGATGTGCAGGTTCTTGGTCAGGTCGCCTTCGCCCTGGGCGATGCCTTCCAGACCGCTGGCCACGCTGCGGATCGGCCGCACGATCAGGCTGGCGAAACTGGCGCCGACGATGGCGAAGAACACCGCCAGTACTGCTGCGATGATCGCGATCAGCCAGGTCAGTTGAGTGGCCGAGCTCATCACGTCGGTCTGCTTGATCAGGCCGATAAAGGTCCAGCCCAGTTGCTCCGACGGCCAGACGTTGGCCATGTAGCGCTCGCCATTGAGCTCAACCTCAACCAGCCCTTTGCCAGCCTTGCCGAGTTGCGCGTAGCCGTCGCCGAGGCTGCTCAGGGCTTTGAAGTTGTGTTCCGGCTGCTTGGGATCGACCAGTATGGTGCCGGTGTTTTCCACCAGCATCAGGTAGCCGGTTTCACCGAGTTTGATCTGTTTGACGATTTCAGTGAGCTGCTTGAGCGTCACGTCGATGCTGACCACGCCGCCATTGCTGCCCAGTTTGTTATCGATGGTGCGCACGGTGCTGACGTAGGTCGCGTCATCCTGAGCCCAGTAATAGGCCTCGGTGCGAAGCGGCTTGCCCGGCTTGGCCTGGGCCGCCTTGTACCAAGGGCGCTGGCGCGGGTCGTAATTGCTCAGCTTCGCATCGTCCGGCCAGGACACGTAACCGCCCGCCGCCGTCCCGAGAATCGCATAGGCGTAGGCCGGATGGCTGTTGCCCAGATCCTGGAGGAGGGCGAAGACCTTCTTGTCCATTTCGCCTTGGGGAATGCTCTCGGCGTTGGCGCTCATGTAGGTTTTGAGGCTGTCGTCGGAGTTCTTGATCAGCGGTTGGGTCGCCAGGTACTCAACGTTCTGGCTGATGTCATCAAAGAACAGTTGCATGGCATTGCTGACCTGACGAATCTCGCGGCCACTGCCGTCGACAAAATTGTCCTTGGCGTCGCTGCGCAAGTTCAGCACGACGAGGGTGGCGACCAGCACCACGGGCAAGCAGGCGATGATTGCAAACGCCCAGGTCAACTTCTGTTTGATGTTCATCCGCGCTCCAGTTTTTCTTGTAGGCCCACGCAGTGCTGATGACTCGCGGATTATTGGCAGCCGAAAACGTTTGATATGTCCCGATCCTTGAGCGCGCCTTCTTGATTGTTGTTGAGGCGATTGTCAGACAATTCCTTTTCTCTCTAATGACTTCGGCTGAAGCGCGGGGAAATTGAGGTCTTTTGAGAAAAATCCTGCGAACGCCAGGGATCGAGGTTAGATTCTGTCGCAAATACCTTGGCACTCCGTCGTCAACAAGTGGTTCTCGCTCAGCTATGATCCCGGGCGGTCGATGAGTTTTGCCTGATTAATCCGGCACATTGTGTGCATCTTGATGTTCATGGGAACGTTCATAGGTCCGCAACCCCTCCCCCGAATGAGAGGATTGCCGTATAACGAATGACTTTCGCGTGTTTGGTAATAAAGGACCCACAATAAAAGCTGATGAAGACTCCAAAACGCATTGAACCCCTGATCGAGGACGGTCTGGTCGACGAGGTGCTGCGCCCACTCATGAGTGGTAAAGAAGCAGCTGTTTATGTGGTGCGCTGCGGCAACGAGCTGCGTTGTGCCAAGGTCTACAAGGAGGCGAACAAACGCAGTTTTCGTCAGGCGGCCGAGTATCAGGAAGGTCGCAAGGTGCGCAACAGCCGGCAGGCTCGCGCAATGGCCAAGGGCTCCAAGTTTGGCCGCAAGGAAACCGAAGACGCCTGGCAGAACGCCGAAGTGGCGGCGCTGTTCCGCCTGGCCAGTGCCGGGGTGCGGGTGCCCAAGCCGTATGACTTCCTCGAAGGCGTGCTGCTGATGGAACTGGTGGCTGACGAGTACGGCGATGCCGCGCCTCGCCTGAACGATGTGGTGCTGGAGCCGGACCAGGCACGCGAGTATCACGCTTACCTGATTTCGCAAATCGTGCTGATGTTGTGTACCGGTCTGGTGCACGGTGACCTGTCCGAGTTCAACGTGCTGCTGACGCCGACCGGCCCGGTCATCATCGACCTGCCGCAAGCAGTGGATGCGGCGGGCAACAACCACGCGTTCAGCATGCTGGAGCGGGACGTGGGCAACATGGCGTCGTACTTCGGTCGTTTTGCACCGGAGTTGAAACGCACCAAGTATGCCAAGGAAATGTGGGCGTTGTACGAAGCCGGCACCTTGCACCCGGCCAGCGTGTTGACCGGCGAGTTCGACGAGCCGGAAGAACTGGCGGACGTCGGCGGGATCATGCGCGAGATCGAGGCGGCCCGTCTCGACGAAGAGCGTCGCCAAGCGATTCGGGCGGCGGACGATGCGCCACCAAGCAAAGCCGAAGAACCGCCTCCGCCGTGGATGCAGTGATCGGTTGACCCAAAACCCGGCTTTGGCCGGGTTTTTTACACCAGCAATACCCCGCACACTCAAGGACTGAATGTGAACTCCATCCGCAATGCTCAGTTGATCGTCGCCGCCCGGCTGATTTCGGACTTCGGCGCTTTCCTCAACATGGTCGCCCTGGCTACCTACGTCTACCTGCTCAGCAATAGGGCCATGAGCGTCGGCATCTTCCTCGCCAGCCGTGTCGCCGGGGGGATCCTGGCCAGCCTGATCGGTACCCGGTTCTATCGCCGCTGGGCCGGGCGCCTGCCGCTGATTGCCTTCGATCTGCTGCGTGCCGGTTTGCTGGGGCTGCTGCTGGTGCTGCCGGTCAGCCAACAAGCGTTGCTATTGCCGCTGATCGCGTTTGGCCTGGGGTTTGGTAATTCGATGTTCGCCATCGGCCTCAACAGCCAATTGCCGCACCTGATCGAAGAGGCGCAATTACTCAAGACCAACGCCTGGATAACTTCGGCGTCCTCTGCGGCGATGGTCAGCGGGAGTCTGGTGGCTGGGTTGTTGGTGGCGGGATTTGGCTTTGAAACGGTATTTGCGTTGAACGTGGTCACGTACCTGCTGGCGGCGCTGTTGATTGTGCCACTGCGGTTTTGCGGACCGGCCCCCAGCTGTGATGAACCTCTTCACAAACAGGGCGAATGGCAGGCCTTGCGCCAGGGTTTGCGCACGGCGCCGGTACTGGCGGCGATGCTGGCCGTCGCCATGGCCGACACCTTGGGCAGCGCCGCGCACAACGTCGGTCTTCCGATCATTTCAAAACTGCTCACACCCGAGTCGGCCAGCACCACCCTGGGCCTGATGCTGGCGGTGTGGGCCTGCGGCAAGTTCATCGGTGCGCGAATCGCCAGTCGCCTGAAAGGCACGGACAACGCGCACCTTGAGCGGCGATTTTTCTTTGGCGTGTTGCTGATGTCCTGCGGCTTCATCCTGACGTTTCAGCAGCAGACCCTGTACGGTTTGCTGCTGTTTTCGTTGCCCGCCGGGATAGGCGACGGTTTTTCGGAGGTCGGCCTGATGTCGCGCCTGCAACGTGAACCGGACAGCCTGCGCCTGCCGATTTTCAGTTTTCTGACGCTGCTGCAAATGACCGGGTTCGGTGTCGGCATGTTGATCGCCGCGCCGTTCTATTCCTGGTGGACACCCGGCGCGGTGGTGCTGTTGTTCCACGGCATTCCCCTCACCCTGTTGCTGGTGGTGAAGGGGTTGGCGCTCAAGAGTGAGCGGGTTCGACGCAACAACCCGAGGCCAGCTCCTTGAGAATCGGGCAGTCCGGGCGGTGGTCGCCGTGGCAATGTTCTACGAGGTCTTGCAGGGTGTCGCGCAACTGACCAAGTTCGCGAATCTTCTGGTTCAGCTCGTCGATGTGCTGACGGGCCAAGGCCTTCACATCGGCACTGGCGCGCTGGCGATCCTGCCAGAGGGTCAGTAGTTTGCCGACTTCTTCCAGTGAAAAACCCAAGTCCCGAGAGCGCTTGATGAACGCCAGGGTGTGCAGGTCGTCGTCGCCATAGACGCGGTAGCCACTGTCGGTGCGATGGGCCGCCTTGAGCAGGCCGATGGATTCGTAATAACGGATCATCTTCGCGCTCAGACCGCTCTGGCGGGCCGCTTGGCCAATGTTCATCGATCGTCCTCCGGGTCTTTGGGTTTCCAGGTTTTCAACAGTAACGCATTGCTGACCACACTGACGCTCGACAGCGCCATGGCCGCGCCGGCCAGCACCGGGTTGAGGAAGCCGAATGCCGCCAGTGGCAGGCCGATCAGGTTATAGACGAAGGCCCAGAACAGGTTCTGGCGAATTTTCGCGTAGGTCTTGCGACTGATCTCCAGCGCCGCCGGCACCAGCCGTGGGTCACCGCGCATCAGAGTGATGCCGGCAGCGTGCATGGCGACATCCGTGCCGCCGCCCATGGCAATGCCGATGTCAGCAGCAGCCAGGGCCGGGGCGTCGTTGATGCCGTCGCCGACCATCGCCACCACGCCGGTTTTTTTCAGGGCGGCGACGGTGGCGGCTTTGTCCGCCGGGAGTACTTCGGCGTGAACATCCTTGATGCCCAGCGCTTGGGCGACGACTTTGGCGCTGCCGCGGTTATCGCCGGTCAGCAGGTGGCTGCTGATATTGCGGGCGCTTAGGCGTTGCACCGCTTGCAGGGCGCCGGGCTTGAGCGTGTCACCGAAGGCGAACAGGCCCAGCACCCGAGGTTCGGGGCTTTGCTCGATCAACCAGGACAGCGTCCGGCCTTCGGTTTCCCAAGCGCTTGCGGAGTCGGCCAATGGCCCGGCATTCAAGCCACTTTCTTCCAGCAAGCGCCGGTTGCCCAGGGCCAATCGCCGACCATCGAGGCTGCCGGCAATGCCGCGCCCGGTCAGCGATTGACTGTCGCTGACATCGGCCACGGTCAAGCCGCGTTCGGCGCAGGCATCCAGCACCGCCTTGGCCAGCGGGTGCTCACTGCCGCGTTGCAGCGCGCCGGCCATTTGCAGCAAGGCGGCTTCGTCACCCTCGATGGCACTCAAATGCGCGATGCGCGGCGTGCCCGAGGTCAGTGTGCCGGTCTTGTCGAACACCACGGCGCTGACTTCGTGGGCGCGCTCCAGGGCTTCGGCATCCTTGATCAGAATTCCGTGGTGCGCCGCCACGCCGGTGCCTGCCATGATTGCGGTCGGTGTGGCCAACCCGAGCGCACAAGGACAGGCGATCACCAACACCGCGACGGCGTTGATCAATGCGGTTTCCAGCGGAGCGCCATACAGCCACCAACCAACCAGGGTCGCCAGTGCAATCAGCAGCACCACGGGCACGAACACCTGGCTGACTTTATCCACCAGTTTCTGGATCGGCGCTTTCGCCGCCTGCGCGTCTTCGACCAGGCGGATGATCCGCGCCAGCACGGTTTCTGCGCCGAGCGCCAAGGTCCGCACCAGCAGCCGACCTTCACCGTTGATCGCACCGCCGGTGACCTTGTCGCCCGGTTGTTTTGGCACCGGCAGGCTTTCGCCGCTGATCAACGCTTCATCGGCGTGGCTCTGGCCTTCCACCACTTCGCCATCCACTGGGAAGCGCTCGCCGGGTTTGACCATGACCAGATCGTTGAGGCGCAAGGCACTGATCGCAACCTCCTGCTCGCGGCCGTCGATCACTTGGATGGCTCGCTCTGGACGCAAGGCTTCGAGGGCGCGGATGGCGCTGGCGGTCTGGCGCTTGGCGCGGCTTTCCAGGTATTTGCCCAGCAACACCAAGGCAATCACTACCGCCGAGGCTTCGAAATACAGGTGCGGCATGCGACCGGCAGCGGTGGTCCACTCGTAAACGCTCAAGCCGTAGCCAGCGCTGGTGCCCAGAGCCACCAGCAAATCCATGTTGCCGGCACCGGCGCGCACGGCTTTCCACGCAGCGACATAGAAGCGGGCGCCGAAGACGAATTGCACCGGCGTTGCCAGCGCGAACTGCACCCACGCCGGGAGCATCCAGTGCACACCGAAAGGTTGCAGCAGCATCGGCAGCACCAGCGGCAAGGCGAGGGCGATGGCCGCCAGCAAGGCCCAGCGTTCGCGCTGCAGGCGTTGTTGTTGATTATCGGTTTGCGGGTGTTCGACTTCCCAGACGCGGGCGGAATAACCGGCCTTGGTCACGGCGCCGATCAAGGTTTGCGGATCGACCTGGCCGAGCAGCTCAAGGTGCGCCCGTTCGTTGGCCAGGTTGACGCTGACACTTTTCACCCCCGGCACCTTGGCCAGCGCCCGTTCGACGCGGCCGACGCAAGACGCACAGGTCATGCCGTCGATGCTCAATTCGAGGGTCTGCTGCGGCACGCTGTAACCAGCCCGCTGCACGGCGTCCATCAAGGCTGGCAGGCTGTCACTGGGCGCTTGCACCCGGGCCTGTTCGGTGGCCAGGTTGACGCTGACGGCCGTGGCGCCGATGACTTTGCTCAAGGCACGCTCGACACGCCCGGCGCAACTGGCGCAGGTCATGCCGGCAATCGGCAGATCGAAAGTGGTGGATTCGGACATCGGTCACGCTCCCTGTAGAAATTGCCTACAGGATCAACCTTGCCATGCTGGCAAGGTCAAGTGCCATGTCTCAGATCAAAAGATCGCAGCCGACTCAGTATTCCAAAGTCGCAGGCTTGAGGTACATCCCTTCCTGCGTCATCGCAATCCGGAACTTCAACACATCCCCAGCCTTGAGTTTGATGTCCTGCGACCCCGGCGCGAGCATGCCCGGGTTGCAGCCCGGCGCTTGGCCCGGCAGCAGTTTGAGGCGCAGGGACACATTGCCCGGCGGCAGGTTGAACGAGGTGCTCTGTTCCTGGAACAGCCGCCCGGCCAACTGATCCTGGATGTACACGCCGATCTCGCAGGAAGTCGACACTTCCAGGCGCTCGCGGGAAATGATCAGCACACCGTAGTCCTCCCCGGCGGCTTGAACCGAAGGTGTCGCGGCAAAGAGGCTGAGGAAGCCAAACAGGCTGAGAGCTGACCAGCGCATGGCTGAATCTCCTGATGTCGAGTCATTGATGGGCGCAGCTTGGCCGAGCGCGACGCCGATTGCCAGCCCGGCAGCTTGTTTCAGAACTTGACCTTGCCATGGTGGCAAGCTCGAGACTGCGCGCAACCCTCATGTAAGGGCTTCATTAAAGGAGACGTCCCATGCAAGTGTTCAATGTTGAAGGCATGTCCTGCGGTCACTGCGTCAAGGCTATTACTGAGGCGCTGCAAGCCAAGGATCCGGCAGCCAGCGTGCGCATCGATCTGGCGGCAAAAGAAGTCGGCGTAGAAAGTGCGCTAACAGTCGATCAGGTAATCGCCGCCATCACTGAAGAGGGTTACGGGGTAAAACTGGTCTGAGCTATTTTTAATAGAGCTATTTTTAATAGTTAGCGACCTAACGGAATGTTCAAGGCGTCCACGCCCGGCTAGACTGTCAGCCTGCCGATCCATGGCTAACCTGTCTGCCCCAACCTGGACGCCTGATGAACCTGCGCACAATCCTGATTCTCGGCGCCTTGAGCGCTTTCGGCCCGCTGGCGATCGATTTCTACCTGCCGGCCTTCCCGGCGATGGCGCTCGCTTTCGGCACCGACGAAAAACACGTTCAACTGACCCTGGCAGCCTATTTCCTAGGGCTGTCCATCGGCCAACTGGCGTACGGCCCGGTGGCGGATCGCTTTGGGCGACGGCTTCCCTTGCTGACCGGTGTCGGTTTATTCACCGTGGCCTCATTGGCCTGTGCTTACGCGCCGAGTCTTGAGTGGCTGATCGGCGCCCGCTTTGTCCAGGCGCTGGGTGGTTGCGCGGGCATGGTGATCGCCCGGGCAGTGGTCAGCGATAAATGCGATGCGGTGGGGTCGGCGAAGGTCTTTTCGCAGTTGATGCTGGTGATGGGCCTGGCGCCGATTCTTGCGCCGATGCTGGGCGGGTTGTTGGTCAACACGACGGGTTGGCAGTCGATCTTTCTCGTGCTGACCGGTTTCAGTGCGCTGGCCGGGTTGGCGGTAGCCCTCGGGCTACCGGAAAGTCTACCGGCCCATGTGCCGCGCCAACCGTTGTCGGGCGCGCTACGCCAGTACGGTCGGTTGCTGGCGGACCCGATATTCCTCGGTCATGCCCTGACCGGTGGTGTCGCCATCGCCGGGATGTTTGCCTACATCGCGGGCTCGCCGTTCGTCTTCATCAAACTCTATGGTGTGCCGGCCGAGCATTTCGGCTGGCTGTTCGGGATCAACGCGGCGGGGTTCATCCTGGTGGCCCAGGTCAATGCCCGGTTGCTGGCGAGACGCGGTCCAGCCTTCTTGCTGGCGCGCACTGTCTGGCTCTACCTGGCGGGTGGCCTGGCCCTGTTGGCGGTCAGCTCGCTGCACCCTGCGCACTTGTGGCCGTTGCTGATTCCGCTTTTTGTCTGCATCGCCAGCCTGGGTTGTATCGTGCCCAACGCCTCGGCCTGCGCGATGAGCGGCCAGGGTGCACGGGCGGGCAGTGCCTCGGCGATGCTCGGTTGCCTGCAATTCAGCGTCGCCGCCGGGGCCGCGGCGCTGGTGGGTGTTTTGCACGATGGCAGTGCCATGCCGATGGCCATGGTCATCAGCCTGTGCGCAATTGTGGTGGTGAGCGTGGCGATGCTCACCCGGCGTTTGCAGAATGCCCGGGCGTTGGAACAAGCCCAGGCCTGAGGACGGACTCAGCCAGCAGTGCGCTGCTGACGGCCGGGAATCTGATGGGGCGCGAGCAAGCGCGCTTCAAGCGTTTTAGTGAAGGCCAGGGCTTCGGCTTCACTACGGAACGTCACAGCGTGTTGATCCAGGCGAACCTGCCAGCGGGATGTTGCCAATTCTTTTATCAGGATCTTCATTGCTGAGTTCCTCTTGTGAAAGACGTCTCGCAAAAGACATCACGTAAAAGATTGTTCGCAGAGTTTTCGATTGTAGACCTGAATACGATCGCAATTGTGACAACGATCAACTCTCTGACTGACGGCAAAAGATCGCTGGCGCAGCGATCTTTTGATCTTCGGGTCAGAACCCTTCAAGCACAATCTTGCCCTTGGACTTGCCGCTTTCCAGCCGTTCATGGGCGCGACGCAGGTTGGCGGCGTTGATGGTTCCGAAGTGCTCACCGACCGTGGTTTTCAGTGTGCCGGCATCGATCAGCCCGGCGACGCGGTTGAGCAGTTTGTGTTGCTCGATCATGTCGGCGGTTTCGAACAGCGAGCGGGTGTACATGAACTCCCAGTGCAGCGACAGGCTCTTGCGTTTGAGCTTGGTCACGTCCAGTGCCTTCGGATCATCAATCAGCGCCAGTTTGCCTTGTGGTGCCAATGCCTCCACCAATTGATCCAGGTGTTGGTCAGTCTGGGTCAGGCTGGCAACGTGGGTCACATGCTCGAACCCGGCACGTTTGAGTGCTTCACTCAGCGGCTGACTGTGATCTATCACCTGATTGGCACCCAGGTCACGCACCCAACTCTGGGTTTGGGCACGGGACGCGGTGCCGATGACTTTCAACCCGGTGAGCTGGCTGGCCAATTGCGTGAGGATTGAACCAACGCCCCCGGCGGCACCGACGATCAGCAGGCTCTGACCCTCATCGGTTTTGCCTTCGCGTATTTGCAGGCGTTCGAACAACAGTTCCCACGCGGTGATGGCGGTCAGCGGCAGGGCGGCGGCTTCGGCGAAACCAAGGGTCTTCGGCATATGGCCGACGATGCGCTCATCCACCACATGAAGCTCGCTGTTGCCGCCGGCACGGACGATGGAGCCGGCGTAGAACACCTTGTCGCCGGCCTTGAACAAGGTCACTTCGCTGCCAACAGCCTTGACCACACCCGCCACGTCCCAGCCCAGCACTTTGGCCGCGCCACCTTCAGGCTGTACGTTCTGGCGAATCTTGGTGTCCACCGGGTTGACCGAAATGGCTTTGACCTCCACCAACAGGTCGCGCGGGCCGGCGACCGGTTCTGGCAGTTCGATATCTTGCAGGGATTTTTCGTCGCTGATCGGCAGGGAGGCGTAGTAGGCAATGGCTTTCATAGTGGGGTCCTGGGAGAGAGAGGATTTCGATGGCACAGATGATTGGTTATTTCTCTGCAAGATAAAACCCGCTAAAAGAGCAGTCTCTTTCAATATTTTTTTGATAATTGGGGCTGAAGATGTTGCGTTTCGATGACTTGCAGTTGTTCGTTCGGGCGGCGGACCTGGGCAGTCTGTCGGCGGCGGCACGGGTGATGGATATGTCGGCGGCGGTGGCCAGCGCGGCGTTGAAGCGCATCGAACAACAACTTGGCGCACGCTTGCTCACCCGTTCTACCCGTAGCCTGCGCCTGACGGCCGAAGGCGAGGGCTTTCTGGAGTACGCCCGGGCCGCCTTGAGCAATCTCGATGAGGGCCGCCGTTTGCTGGCCAGTGGGCAGGATCAGGTCAGTGGGATTTTGCAGCTGTCGGCGCCTTCGGATTTCGGGCGCAACCTGCTGTTGCCATGGCTCGACGAGTTTCAGCGCGAGCATCCGAAACTCACTGTACGGTTGCTGCTGGGCGACCGCATCGCCGACCTGTTCCGCCAACCGGTGGACATCGCCCTGCGTTACGGCGAGCCGGAAGACTCGAGCCTGGTGGCGTTGCCCATCGCGCCGCAGAACCGTCGCGTGCTGTGTGCTGCGCCGAGTTATCTGGCCCGACATGGCGAACCACGGCAGCTGGAGCAATTGGCGCAGCACAATTGCCTGCTGTTTATGCTCGGTAGCCGGGTCCACGATCACTGGAGTTTTCATGACGGCAAACGCGAGGTGAGCCTGACCGTCAGCGGCGATCGCTTCAGTGACGATGCCGATGTGGTGCGGCTGTGGGCCGTGGCGGGAGCGGGGATTGCGTATAAGTCCTGGCTCGATGTCGCCACCGATGTGCTCGCCGGTCGCTTGAAAGTGCTGATGCCTGAATTGCTGTGTGAGCGCGCACCGCTGAATTTACTGTGCGCCCATCGCGCACAATTGAGTAAGCCGGTGAACCTTTTGCGGGAAATGCTTGCCAGCCGATGCGCTCGGATAAGCAGTCAATTTCCGACGATATCGGGTGTCGATCATTAGTCGCAGGCAAATAGCGAAATTTCTGTCAGGAACTATCACCACCAATGGATTCCCGAGGGCAGGAACCGGCGGTTAACCCGCTTATACTAGCGCCCGCCTCATGTACGCGCCGTCGATCTCGCAATGGCGAGTCCACGTTCGAGTCGGTCAGACCCTACGGTCGTCACCGGACCTTCGCTGCACCCGCGAAGCAATGGCCTGGGTGAGTGGGTGGCTTTGCCCGGCTTATGGCGGTTTTCGCGTCTTGGCCGAAGACACATTACTGGTCAAGATGTCTCTGAGCAGTAGACGAAACGATTCAACAGGGAGTGAATACATGGAACATGCACCTTGCATCAGCCAGATTGCCACGTTGCTGGCTGACCCAAAGCGCAGCGCAATGATGTGGGCCTTGATGGACGGCACGGCACGGCACACTGAGGAGCTGGCGTTGCTGGCGGGCCTGTCGCCGTCTTCGGCCAGTGCGCATCTGGGGCGCTTGTCCACCGGCGGTCTGTTGAAAGTCGAAACCCGTGGGCGCAAACGGTTTTTCCGGCTTGCCGCGCCCGAAGTCGGCGCCGCGATAGAAGCCTTGGCCAGCGCTACCCTGGCCAGTGCGCCTCGGGATATTCCAGAGGTGTTCAAACGCACGAGTCCTATCGCCAAACCTCAGGCGGCGCCTTCGTCACTGCTACGGGCCAGGCTTTGTGACGACCATCTGGGCGGCACCCTGGCCGCCGATCTTTACCAGCGTCTGCTGGATGCCGGCTGGATCGAGCAACTCGATCAGCGGGTCATGATCACTCACAAGGGTTCCACGCAATTGGCAGCACGCGGTGTGTTCATCCAGGCGCTGGCCCATCGCAACGGCAGAGTCGCCTGCGCATGCCCGGACTGGAGCGAAAGACGCCCGCACATGGGTGGTTCCTTGGGGGCGGCCTTGTTGCAACTGTTCATGCAGTCCGGCTGGTTGAGCCTGCCCAGTGATTCTCGAGCCTTGCAGATCACGGCCACGGGGCAACGTGAAATCCATCGTTTCGCCAAGGAAACCGAGCTGGAAATGGCGCTTTAGAGCCATTGGGGGGCGATGTCCGGGATTCTTGGCTTCAGGCGTCGTTCAGAGCTGTGGGCAGGTCGTATCCAGCAATAACCCCCAGTCGCTATCGCGCACACTCGATCCGGGGACTTTCGGATTGGGGGAATGTGGCATGGAAACACGAAGCTTCAGCGCGGCGGAACGACTGGAACGGCTACCCATCAGTGGTTATCACCGCATCATTTTCATCATCATTGCCTTGGCGTTTTTCTTCGACTCCATGGACCTGGCGATGATGACCTTCCTGCTCGGCTCGATCAAAACCGAGTTCGGCCTGAGTACGGCGCAGGCCGGGTTGCTGGCCAGTTCGAGTTTCTTCGGCATGGTGGTGGGCGCCTCGCTGTCCGGCATGCTGGCCGACCGCTTCGGGCGCAAACCGGTGTTCCAGTGGAGCATTGTGTTGTGGGGCATTGCCAGCTACCTGTGTTCGACGGCGCAGAACGTCGAAATGCTGACGTTGTTCCGAATCCTCTTGGGGATCGGCATGGGCATGGAGTTTCCAATTGCGCAGTCGATGCTGTCGGAGCTGATTCCGGCCAAGCGGCGTGGGCGTTACATCGCATTGATGGACGGCTTTTGGCCGCTCGGTTTCGTCGCGGCCGGGGTGCTGTCGTACTTCCTGTTGCCGGTGATTGGCTGGCGCGACATCTTTCTGGTGTTGGCGGTGCCGGCGGTGTTCGTCCTGGCGATTCGTTTTTTCATACCCGAGTCACCGCGATGGCTGGAACAGGCCGGGCATCATGATGCAGCGGACACGGTTTTACACCGCATCGAAGAACGGGTTCGGGCTTCATTGGGCCGTTCGGATCTGCCTGAGCCGATTCGCCTGCCACGGGTGGCGAGTCAACCGGGCAACTTCTTCTCCGCGCTGCGGGAAATCTGGTCGGTGCAGTATCGCCGGCGCACGATGATGATCTGGAGCGTGTGGTTCTTCGCCTTGCTGGGTTTCTATGGCCTGACGTCCTGGCTCAGTGCGCTGCTGCAACAGTCGGGTTTCGCTGTGACCCAGTCGGTGTATTACACGGTGCTGATTTCCCTCGGCGGGATTCCCGGGTTCCTCATGGCCGCCTGGCTGGTGGAGCGTTGGGGGCGCAAACCGGTGTGCGTCGTGACCTTGCTCGGCGGCGGCGTGATGGCGTTTCTTTATGGTCAGAGCGCGGTGTTCGGCGGCAACGTCAGCCTGTTGATCACCTCGGGACTGCTGATGCAGTTCTTCCTGTTCGGCATGTGGGCGGTGCTCTACACCTACACCCCTGAGTTGTACCCGACGTCGGCACGGGCCACGGGCTCGGGGTTCGCTTCGGCCATCGGCCGCGTGGGTTCGCTGCTCGGGCCAATGGTGACCGGGCTGGTGTTCCCGATGACGGGGCAGGGCGGGGTGTTTGCGCTGGGGGCGATGTGCTTTGCGATTGCGGCGGCAGTGGTGTGGATCTTCGGGATGGAAACCCGGGGCAAGACATTGGAAGAATTGAGCGAGCCGGTGATCATCAATTAATCACCGAACCTGTGGGAGCGGGCTGGCCCGCTCCCACAGGTTTATCGGCTGACCTTTAAGGTTTCACCAACCGCGCATCCAGGCTGTTCTGCGCCAGACGCTTGGCCTGATCCTGGGTCATGCCCAGATCGGTGTACAGCGCGTGGAAGTTCTCGGTGACATAGCCACCGAAGTACGCCGGGTCATCGGAGTTCACCGTGACCTTCACGCCGCGTTCGAGCATGTCGAGGATGTTGTGCTGGGACATGTGATCGAACACGCAAAGCTTGGTGTTCGACAACGGGCACACCGTCAGCGGGATCTGCTCGTCGATGATCCGCTGCATCAAGCGCTCGTCTTCGATGGCGCGCACGCCGTGGTCGATGCGCTGGATTTTCAGCAGGTCGAGGGCTTCCCAGATGTACTCGGGCGGGCCTTCTTCACCGGCGTGGGCCACGGTCAGGAAGCCTTCGTGGCGGGCACGGTCAAATACGCGCTGGAACTTGCTCGGCGGGTGGCCCATCTCCGAACTGTCCAGGCCCACGGCTACGAACGCATCACGGAACGGCAGCGCTTGGTCGAGGGTTTTCTGCGCTTCGTCTTCGCTCAAGTGGCGCAGGAAGCTGAGGATCAAACCGCTGGTGATCCCCAGTTGCTGCTCGCCATCTTTCAATGCGGCGGCGATGCCGTTGAGCACCACTTCGAACGGGATGCCACGGTCGGTGTGGGTTTGCGGGTCGAAGAACGGTTCGGTGTGAATCACGTTCTGTTCCTTGCAGCGCAACAGGTAGGCCCAGGTCAGGTCGTAGAAATCCTGGGAGGTGCGCAGCACATCGGCGCCCTGGTAATACAGGTCGAGAAACTCTTGCAGGTTGTTGAAGGCGTAGGCCTTGCGCAGGGTGTCGACGTCGTTCCACGGCAGGGCGATCTTGTTGCGTTCGGCCAGGGCGAACAGCAGCTCAGGCTCCAGCGAACCTTCCAGATGCAAGTGCAATTCTGCCTTGGGCAGAGCGTTCAGCCAGTCGTACATTTTTGAAATCTCATCAAGTGCAATGAGGGCATTCTACAGATGCCCGCCGAAACAATGAGTAAAACCTGACCAGCCGGTTCATTACACGGCTTCCTGTTCCCGTCGATAAGCGTAGGTGTCGGCAAAGCGCGAGAGCAAGAATTCGGCGCAAGTGGTGGCCGGATACTTCGCCGGATGCTGTTCGTCCTGGCAACCGGGCAGGCACTCGATGGGGGTGTCGGGATGTGGCTCGGCAAAGAACGGCATCGAGTACCGATCCACTCCCAGCGGGCTGATCACCCGATGTGGCGTCGACAGGTAACGGTCGTTGCTCCAGCGCGCCATCATGTCGCCGAGGTTGACCACGAACGTGCCTTCCATCGGTGGCGCATCGATCCATTCGCCCCGCACGTTGCGCACTTGCAGTCCGCCAGCGGCATCCTGATAGAGCAGGGTGATGCAACCGTAATCGGTGTGAGCGCCGGCACCTTGCTGATCGATGGAGCTGGCAGTGTGGCGCGGCGGGTAATGGATCATCCGCAGCACGCTGACCGGTTCTTTGAAACGGCTATCGAAGAAGTCACGCTCGATGCCCAATGCCAGGGTCATGGCTCGCAGCAGGGTTTGCGCGAGTGCTTGCATGTCGACGTAGTGCTGCTCCATCAGCGATTCCCAACCGGGCATCGACGGATGACGGTTGGGTCCGCGCAAGGGTTTGTCCACCAGCACCTCGGGATGATCGGCGGGCAGGTGCAGGCCCATGTCGAAGGTTTCTTTCAGATCGCTGGGTTTGCTCGGGTCGAGTTGTTCGGTGGCGATGGCGCCATAGCCGCGGTGGTGGCGGGTCCGGGTGATGTCGATCTTGAGTTTTTCGGCGGCGGGCAGGGCGAAGAAGCGTTGGGCATGTTCGAGCACCGCCTCGATGCGCGACGGGGCGATCGGGTGGCCCTTGATATAGAAAAAGCCCCATTCGCGGCAGGCGCGGTCGATGCCTGTGGCGACCGATTGCCAGGCTTGAGCGTCATCGCTGTAGAGCGGGGCGATGTCGATGATCGGGAGTTGGTTCATGCGAAGTCCTGCATCCAGCAGATGAGCTGTTATGTGGGAGCGAGCCCGCTCCCACAGGGTTTTGTGTTCCTGACCGGAATTACTTCGGCATCTCGGCCTTCATGCCTTCCACGTAGTAGTTCATCGACGCCAGTTGCGCATTGGTCGCGCTCACGCCCGCCGGGATTTTCTCCACGCCAGCCTGATCCTTGATCGGCCCGGTGAATGGATGCAGCGCACCGCTCTTGATGTCGGCAATGATCCGCTCGGCTTCGGTTTTCACCGCGGCCGGCACCAGGTCGCTGATTGGCAGCTCAACCGTGCCTTCCTGCAAACCGCCCCAGTAATCCTGGGATTTCCATGCATGGTCGAGCACACTTTGGGTCGCCTGAATGTAGTGCGGGCCCCAGTCGTTGACGATAGACGTCAACACCGCTTTCGGCCCGAAGTGCGCCATGTCCGATGCATAGCCGACGGCATACACGCCACGCCGTTCGGCGGCCTGGATCGGCGCCGGGCTGTCGGTGTGCTGGAACACCACGTCCACGCCCTGATCGATCAGCGCATTGGCGGCGTCGGCTTCCTTGCCCGGATCGAACCAGGAATTGACCCACACCACTTTGATCTCGGTGCCCGGGTTGTACTTGTTCAGGGCCAGCTGGATGGCGTTGATGTCGCGGATCACTTCCGGGATCGGGAAGGAAGCGACGTAGCCGATTTTCTTGGTCTTTGTCATTTTTGCCGCGAGGAAACCGCCGACGTAGCGGCCCTCGTAAGTGCGTGCCAGGTAAGTGCCGAGGTTCTTGTCCTGCTTGTAGCCGGTGGCGTGTTCGAAGGTCACCTTGGGAAATTGCTTGGCAACTTTCAGGGTCGGGTTCATGTAGCCGAAAGACGTGGTGAAGATCAGGTCGTACTGGTCCTTGGCCATGTTGCGGATCACCCGCTCGGCATCGGCGCCTTCGGCGACGTTCTCCACGTAGTTGGTGGTGATCTGGTCACCGAACTTCTCCGCCAGCGCCTTGCGCCCCTGTTCATGCTGATACGTCCAGCCGTGATCACCGATCGGGCCGATATAGACGAAGCCGACTTTCAGCGGGGCGGCAGCACTGGCGGTCAGACTGGCGCTCAGACCGATGGCTGCGGCGACAGCGCAAAGCAGCTGCTTCAACGGACGTTTGTGCATGAACTGGAACTCCATTTTGTTGTGAGGTGTATCGGGTCAATGCAAATTGCTGACCAACAGGACAACAAAATCCGGGGCCGCATAACGGCATTCGCAGGCAAGCCTCGCTCCTACAGGTTTTGCGTTGCACCCAATCCCGCGATAGGCACAATTCCTGTAGGAGCGAGGCTTGCCCGCGAAGGGGCCCTAACGACCACCACAGAACCATCCCGGTGCACCTTCGCGAATTCACGCCATCCGCTGGTGCGAGTGTCTCCCGCAATAGGTCTGCGTCGACTTAGACGCCGGCGATCAACTGCCGAGCCGCCTGGCTGTGATCGGCGATCAACCCTTTCAGATCCAGCCCCTCGACTTGCCCATCGATCACCCGCCACTTGCCGCCGATCATCACCCGGTCCGCCCGGTCCGCGCCGCACAGCAGCAGCGCCGACACCGGATCATGGCTGCCGGAGAAGCGCAGTTCATCCAGTTTGAACAGCGCCAGATCCGCTTGCTTGCCCACCGCCAGTTCGCCGATGTCGCTGCGCCCGAGCAACTGCGCCGAACCCTTGGTGGCCCAGCCCAATACGCGTTCCGGGGTGATCTTCTGCGCGCCATAACGCAGACGCTGGATGTACAGCGCCTGTCGGGTTTCGAGCATCATGTTCGAGGCGTCGTTGGACGCCGAACCGTCCACGCCCAGGCCCAGCAACGCGCCAGCGTCGGTCAACTCGATGGTTGGGCAAATCCCTGAAGCCAGGCGCATGTTCGAACTCGGGCAATGGCAAATACCGGTGCCGGCCGCGCCGAGGCGGGCGATTTCGTCGGGGTTGAAATGAATGCCGTGGGCCAGCCAGGTGCGTGGGCCGAGCCAGCCGACGCTGTCCAGATAATCCACGGTGCGCAGGCCGAAGCGTTGCAGGCAGAAGTCTTCTTCATCGAGGGTTTCGGCCAGGTGAGTGTGCAGGCGCACGTCGAGGGTGTTCGCCAGTTCGGCGCTGGCGGACATGATTTCCGGGGTTACTGAAAATGGCGAGCAGGGCGCCAAAGCGATCTGGATTTGCGCGCCGTCACCACGTTCGTGGTACTCGGCAATCAAGCGCTGGCTGTCGGCGAGAATCACTTCGCCTTCCTGGACAGTTTGCTGCGGCGGCAGCCCCCCGTCTTTTTCACCGAGGCTCATCGAACCGCGAGTGAGCATGGCGCGCATGCCCAGTTCGCGAACGCTCTCGACCTGCACGTCGATCGCATTTTCCAGGCCTTCAGGAAACAGGTAATGGTGATCGGCCGCAGTGGTGCAGCCGGACAACAGCAACTCGGCCAACGCGACTTTCGTAGCGAGGGCGAGTTTTTCCGGCGTGAGTCGAGCCCAGACCGGATAGAGGGTTTTCAGCCACGGGAACAACGGCTGATTGACCACCGGCGCCCAGGCGCGGGTCAGGGTTTGATAGAAGTGGTGATGGGTGTTGATCAGCCCCGGCAGGATCACGTGTTCGCGGGCATCGAAGACTTGTCCACAGGGGGCTGACGGCTGCTGGCCGACGCCGAGCACTTCGACGATCAAACCGTCTTGCAGCACCAGACCGCCACGGGCATCGAGCGCGTTGGCCGTGAAAATGGCGAGGGGTTTTTTTAACCAGGTACGGGTCGCAGGCATAGTGGCCGGCTCCTCTGAAAGTGGGGTTCAGGGTTGCCAGCTCAGTGTTGCCCTGTCTGCTGATCCAGGGTCGCCGCGGGGGGCGAGGTGCGGAGTTTCAATCAAAAAAGCTTCGCGGGCAAGCCTCGCTCCTACGGAGTCATGCGTCGGACCTGTAGGAGCGAGGCTTGCCCGCGAAGGCGTCAAATCCAACACCCGATTACCAGGGAATGGTTTCACCCCGGTAGTTCACAAAATGATGCCCGCCCTTGCCGGCATACGCATTCACCTGATCGATCAACCCGCGGGTGCTGGTTTCCACATCGATGTCGGCACCTTCGCCACCCATGTCGGTCTTCACCCAGCCCGGATGCAGCGACAGCACGGTGAGTTTCTGTTCGCCCAGTTGCGTGACGAAGCTGTTGGTCATCGAGTTCAGCGCCGCTTTGCTGGCCTTGTACAGCGCCAGCTCCGGCGCGTCGGGCATGGTCACGCTGCCCAGCACCGAACTCATGAACGCCAGCACGCCACTGCCTTCACGAATCTGCGCGACGAAGCGCTGGGCCAGGTTGATCGGCGCCACGGCGTTGGTGAAGAACAATTGACCGACCTCGGCCAGGGTCGCGCCACCCGGCGTCTGGACTTCCGGCCCCTTGACCCCGGCATTCACGAACAACAGGTCGAACACCTCGCCCTTGAGCTGTTGGCTGAGGGCGATGACCGCTTGCTGGTCGTCCATGTCGAGTTTTTCGATCCGTACCTTGCCCAACGCCTGCAAGGCTTCGGCACCCTGCGGGTTGCGCACGGTGGCGGTGACTTGCCAGCCGCCGGCCAGCAGGGTTTTCACCAGACCGAGGCCCAATCCCCGGGAGGCGCCGATGATGAGTGCGGTTTTTGCCGTGGACATGAATGGCTTCCTTGATGTCTCGAGAGGGCTTGACCTTGGAGCATACTCCAGGCTTTAGCCTTGTTGCTCCCTGAATGTATGGAGCAATGCCAATGTGGACTTCAACGCAATATCGTCAACTGGTGCGTGGCAGCGCGTGGTACGACCTGATCGTCACGGCGGCATTTGCCACGCCGTGGAGTTTTGCGGCGTTGCATGGCGTGCTGTTAAACCTGAGTCAGACTTTCAATCTGCCCGGCGAGCTACCGCCGTTCGAGCCGGTGCACATGTTGATGGCGAATCTGTTGGGCTCGATTGTGTGCGTATGGGCCGTGCTGCGGATTCGCGATCCGCAGCAGATGTTTGGGCGATATGACGCGGTGGGGAGGTTTCTGTTTTCGGCCTGGCAGGCTTATGCGCTGGCCCATGGGGCGAGTTCGCTATTGGTGATTTTCCTGTTCTTTGAACTGATGTGGGGTGTGGCTCAGGTGTTGCCGGTTCGGACGCCTTCACGGGCCACCATTTAATGCCCCGCCCGCCACGGCTGCCCTAACGACACCGGCGCATACAATCGTGTGCGCACGGCATCCCGGGACAGCAGCACTAACACCACTATGGTCGCGACATACGGCAGCATTGCCAGCAGACTCGACGCAATCGCCAGCCCCAAGCCCTGCGCCACCAAATGCAGGATGCTGGCGAGACCGAACAGATAAGCTCCAAGCAGCAACCGCCACACTCGCCAACTGGCAAACACCACCAGCGCCAGGGCAATCCAGCCGCGACCGGCGCTCATGTTCTCCGCCCACATCGGCGTATAGGCCAGGGACAAATATGCCCCAGCCAACCCCGCCATCGCCCCGCCAAACAGCACCGCCAGCGTACGCACGCGCAACACCGGCAAGCCCATTGCACTGGCGGCGTCCGGGCTTTCGCCGACCGCCTGAATAATCAACCCGACGCGACTTCTCACAATCACCCAGGCCACCAGCGCAAACAGGGCAAACGACAGATACACCAGCAGGTCCTGGGCAAACAGCATCCGCCCGATCAGCGGAATTTCACTCAGATAAGGAATCGCCAGCGGCTCGAAACCCGCCAACGGTTTGCCGACCCACGCAGCGCCAACGAAGGTCGACAGGCCCACGCCGAAGATCGTCAATGCCAACCCTGTCGCCACCTGGTTGGCGTTGAACACCAGCGCTACCAGGGCGAACAGCGACGACAGCAACATCCCGGCGAACATCGCCAGCAACACGCCGAGCCAGAGATTGCCGCTGTTCAGGGCGACGATAAAACCGATCACCGCCCCAAACAGCATCATGCCTTCCTGCCCAAGATTGAGGACGCCGCTCTTCTCGCAGATCAACTCGCCCAACGCCACCAACAACAGCGGTGTGCCACAGCGAACCATGGCATAGAAAATATTGCTCAGCAGATCGATATCCATCACAAGGCTCCAGCTTGTACGGCGGTGGTCGAGGTGCGCCGTACCCAGCGCAGGTTCAAACGTGGTCGGTAGAGAATCAGCACGTCACTGGCCAGCAGGAAAAACAGCATCATCCCCTGAAACAATTGAGTGATGGCTTGCGGCAGGTTCATGCTCATCTGCGCGTTTTCGCCACCGATGTACAGCAGCGCCATCAACAGGCTGGAAAACAGAATGCCGATGGGATTCAGCCGTCCGAGAAACGCCACGGTGATCGCCGTATAGCCATAACCCGGCGAAACCTGCGGCACCAGTTGGCCGATGGGCCCGGTGACTTCGCAAACCCCGGCCAGCCCCGCCAGGCCACCGCTGATCAACAGCGCCAGCCAGATCAGCCGCTTCTCGCGAAAGCCGACAAAACCCGCCGCGCGCTTGTCCAGCCCGAGCACTTTGATCTGGAAACCGACAAAGCTCTTCTGCAACAACACCCACACCGCAACCAGCGCGAGCAAGGCGAAATACACGCCCGCATGGACCCGACCGTCCTCCATCAACAACGGCAAACGACTGGCATCGCCAAACATCGCCGACTCCGGAAAGTTGAACCCGGCCGGGTCCTTCAGCGGCCCGTGGACGCAGAACAGCAGCAGGTTCAAAGCGATGTAATTGAGCATGATGCTGGTGAGGATTTCATTGGCGTTGAAGCGTGTGCGCAACCATGCCGTCAGCCCGGCCCATGCGGCACCGGCCAGGGTGCCGGTGAGCAGGATCAACACCAGCGCCCAACGGCTTTGCAGGTCGATGATGTTCACCGCCAATGCACTGCCGGCCAAGGCGCCGAGCAGCAACTGACCTTCGGCGCCGATGTTCCAGATCCGTGCCTGATACGCCACCGCCAGGCCCAATGCACAGAGCAGGATCGGCAACGCTTTGACCAACAGTTCGGAGACGCCATACAGGTCGCTGATCGGTGCAATCAACAGGGTGTGCAAGGTCAGCAATGGGTCGTGGCCCAGCGCAATAAACAACAATGAGCCACAGCCCAGGGTCAACACAGCCGCCAGCAACGGCGAGCACCACAACATCAGGCGCGATTGCTGGCCACGGGGTTCGAGAGAAAGCAGCATGTGAAACTCCGTTAAAGCGTTACGGGTGCAGGTGATTGAGGGGTGTCGAACTGGCCGGCCATCCAGCCACCGACATCGATCAGGCGGGTGTCGACGGTGGGCTGCAGTGTCGACAGTCGACCGCCACACAGGGCGCCGAGGCGATCGCTGATCTGGAACAGTTCGTCGAGGTCTTCGGAGATCACCAGGATCGCCGCGCCAGCGTCGCGCAAGGCAATCAGTGCTCGGTGAATGGTTGCGGCGGCGCCGACGTCCACGCCCCAGGTCGGGTGCGCGGCCACCAACAACCTGGGTTGCTGAAGGATTTCCCGGCCGAGGATGAATTTCTGCAAGTTGCCACCAGACAGGCTGCGAGCCGCTGCCTGGGCATCGGGTGTCTTGACCCCGAAGCGGCGGATGATGTCTTCGGCCAGTGCCTCGACTTTGCTGCGCTGGATCAATCCATTGCTGACCAGCCCTTGTTGAAATGCGGTGAGCAGGGCGTTATCCGCCAGGCTCAGTTCCGGTACCGCGCCATGCCCCAGACGCTCGGCGGGGACGAAGGCCAGGCCGAGTTTGCGTCGTGCATCCGGCCGCAGGTGCGCCACCGGTTGCCCGCCGAAACTGATTTTCGCCCCGTCATTTCCCGGCAGCCGTTCTTCACCGCTAAGCAAGGCCAGCAACTCATCCTGGCCATTGCCGGCCACCCCGGCGACACCGACGATTTCGCCGCTGCGCACCTCGAGATCAATGCCCTTGAGCGAGCAGCCGAACGGGTCCGGGTTGTGCCAGGACAATCCGGTCACGTTCAGAAACGCATCAGCCCCCCTGACCTTCGGATAGTCCGTAATCAGCTCAGCGGCTTCACCGACCATCAACTGCGCCAGTTGCTGGTCCGAACACTCGGCCGGCACGCAATGCCCGGCCACTCGTCCGCCGCGCAACACCGTGGCGCTGTGGCACAACGCACGCACTTCGCCGAGCTTGTGGCTGATGAACAGAATGCTGCAGCCCTCGGCGGCCAGTCGGCGCAACGTGATGAACAATTCGTCGGCCTCTTGCGGGGTCAGTACCGACGTCGGTTCATCGAGAATCAGCAGGCGGATGTCCTGCATCAGGCAGCGAATGATTTCCACCCGCTGACGCTCGCCGATGGACAGGCTGTGGACCAGTCGCTCCGGTTCCAGCGCCATGCCATAGCGTTGGGACACCTCGCGGATTTTCGGTTCAAGCTGCTTCGGCGTACCGGCCGCAGCGCCCATCGCCAAGGCGATGTTCTGCGCCACGCTCAGGGTTTCGAACAGCGAGAAATGCTGGAACACCATGCCGATCCCGAGGCTGCGGGCCTGGGCCGGATTGCGCATGGTCACGCGCTGGCCCTGCCAGATCATCTCCCCTGAGTCGGCGTGTGTGACGCCGTAGATGATCTTCATCAGGGTACTTTTGCCCGCACCGTTTTCGCCGAGCAGGGCGTGGATTTCACCGGGCGCAATGCTCAAGTCGATGGCATCGTTGGCCAGGCAACCGGGGTAACGTTTGCTGATTCTGCGCAATTGCAGGCGGGGTGTTTGATCGGGGGGAGGTGCAGGGTTGGACATGACAGGCTCGGGTCGCAAAAGAATATGCCTGTGGATAAAGCAATTTCCTGGCCATTGAGTCAGGAAATCGACAAAAGCCTGCTGGCACAGGCGTTGCGGACGCTGCCTCGACCTATTCCAATTCCTGGAGAGGCACCACTTGAGGGCAAGCCTTTTGATCAGGCTCCGGTTTTGCGCGTGATCAATTGGTCAAAAAACGAGCAATAAGCTGCAGGCATTGTCAGGCATGGGGCTGCGCCAGCCATGAACGGGTTATCCACAGCTTGTTCCACAGTATCTGTGCGCAAGCCGACCGTGTGGGCATAAGCACCGAGGGGCTTTCTTCTAATGGCGATAAACCACTCTAACTGATTGTTTTTACGTGGAATAAACGTCGCGGATGGCGAGTTGGACGAAAAATGAGCAAAGCCCGCAAAGCCGCATGACAGAAGGGTTACAGCAGAATGTGCTCAGGTTATCCACAGCCGGGTGCACAGCAGATGTGGGCAAGTGTCGAGAGCAAAGAAAATCGGGGTGCCCCAAAAGATCGCAATGCACACAGGCGCGTAGGCGCTGCTGAAGGTTGCGATCTTCTGATTTTCAACGCTGCAACAAAATGCGCCCGCGACTCAAATCCGCCAACTGCGTTTGCAGCGTACTTATCTGCCCGTCGCCAATCGCCAATTGCAGTTCCACACCATTGGCCGTGAAGGTTTCCTCCACCACCAAACCACCCAGCTCCGCCACCCGAAGTTTCACTAGCGCCAACTCGCCAAATGCACAGGCACAACGGACCGGCACCCGACTGATCAACTCGACTTTCGGCGCCCCTTGCAGGCATTTGTTGGCACTGCCGCCATACGCTCGGGCGAGGCCGCCGGTGCCCAACTGGATGCCGCCATACCAGCGGATCACTACGACCGCGACCTGATCGCAATCCTGCGCTTCAATCGCCGCAAGGATCGGCCGGCCAGCGGTGCCACCGGGCTCGCCATCGTCAGTGCTGCGGTATTGATCGCCGAGCTTCCATGCCCAGCAATTGTGCGAGGCGTTCAAATCACTGTGTTGCTCGATGAACGCCTGGGCATCGGCTGCGCTGGTGATCGGCGCGGAGAGGGCGATGAAGCGGCTTTTGCGAATCTCTTCGCGGTATTCGCAAAAACCGCTGAGGGTAAAAGGCATGGGTGTCTTAAATAGCCGGCGTCAGGCCGCAGCCTTTGAGAATGATGCGAATCAGGTTGCTGCCGGCGTCTTCCATGTCTTGCTTGGTCAACTTGGTGCGCCCGGTGACACGGCAGATCTGCGTGGCAAAGTCGGCGTAATGCTGGGTGCTGCCCCACAGCAGGAAAATCAGGTGCACCGGGTCGATCGGGTCCATTTTGCCGGCATCGATCCACGCCTGAAACACCGCGGCCCGACCTTGAAACCAGGTGCGGTAGTCTTGGTTGAAATGCTCGGTCAGGCATTCACCGCCGCTGATGACCTCCATGGCGAAGACCCGCGAAGCCTGCGGCTGGCGCCGGGAGAATTCCATCTTTGCGCGAATGTATCGCGTCAACGCTTCAGCCGGATCGTCCTCGACGGTCAGGGTATTGAAGGTGCTGTCCCACAACTCAAGGATGTTACTCAGCACCGCCACGTACAAACCGAGTTTGTTGGTGAAGTAGTAATGCAGATTCGCTTTGGGCAACCTGGCTTTCTGCGCGATGGTGTTCATGCTGGTGCCTTTGAACCCGTGACGGGCGAACTCGTCTTCGGCGGCTTTGATGATGGTCTCTTCGTTTTTCTGACGAATGCGGCCGGCGGGTTTGCCGCCGTGGGCTGGGACTTCAAAGGTCATAGGCACTTCCGAACAGGTAGATGGGTGCAACCAAATGCGTTGATAGCGCACCGGCGGACCTCAGACAAGTCCTATTGGCGATAAAACCTTGGGCACCGCTCCCACAAGTTTTCAGCGAGTCGCCGCCAGACTCTCCAGAAAGCTCTCCAGAACCAGATGCGGTCGACGGCCCTTGCGTGTAACCGATGCCAGGCTCAGGTCATAAAAACGTGCCTTGGGTTTCAGTGCACGCAAACGGCCTTGCTGTACCCAGAGGCTGGCGTAGTGATCCGGCAGGTAACCAATGTAGCGCCCGGTCAGGATCAGAAAGGCCATGCCCTCGCGATCCGACGCACTGGCGGTGCAATTGAGCGCCTGGTAATGAGCCTGAATCTCGGCGGGCAAGCGGAAGGTCGGGGCGATGGCGTCCTGGCTGTTGAGGCGCTCATCGTCCAGTTGTTTGTCGTCGACATAGAACAGCGGATGGCCGACCGCGCAATACAGCAGCGAGCGTTCGCTGTAGAGCGGCTGATACTCCAGCCCCGACAACGCGCTGGCTTGCGGCACCACGCCGACATGCAAGCGACCGTCGAGCACGCCTTGTTCGACTTCATTGGGCGCGATCATGCGGATCTGGATCTGCACGTCGGGGCCGCGTTCCTTCAGTTGGGCCAAGGCGTGGGTGATGCGCATGTGGGGCAGGGTGACCAGGTTGTCGGTCAGGCCGATGGTTAATTCGCCGCGCAAGTGTTGGTGCAGGCCGTTGACCTCGGTGCGGAAACTTTCCAGCGCACTTAATAGCTGCAACGCAGATTGGTAGACCTCACGGCCTTCTTCGGTCAGGGAAAACCCCGCGCGACCTCGCTGGCACAGGCGCAGCCCCAGGCGTTGCTCCAGATCGCTCATTTGCTGGCTGATGGCCGAGCGACCGATACCCAGCACCGATTCCGCCGCGGAGAAGCCGCCACACTCCACCACGCTGCGAAAAATCCGCAGCAGGCGGATATCAAAGTCACTGACTTGCGCCAGCGGATCGGGGCGACGGGTACTCATAGTTTAGTCCGGGCCTGACTGAAGGTTAGAAAAGTTGGATTTCACCGACTTTATCCCCGTGGCAATTTAGCTGCAAGAACGCTTTTGATCTCCACGCCGCTTATTTGCTCTGCGAGGTTTTGCCCATGAACGTGCCTGAAAACGCCCCGACTTCCCTGGCCAGCCAGCTCAAGCTTGACGCTCACTGGATGCCCTACACCGCGAACCGCAATTTCCAGCGTGACCCGCGCCTGATCGTGGCGGCCGAGGGCAGTTGGCTGACAGACGACAAGGGCCGCAAGGTCTACGATTCGCTCTCGGGTCTGTGGACCTGCGGCGCCGGGCACACCCGCAAGGAAATCCAGGAGGCGGTGGCCAAGCAATTGGGCACTCTCGATTACTCGCCGGGCTTCCAGTACGGTCACCCGCTGTCGTTCCAACTGGCGGAGAAAATCACCGACCTGACCCCGGGCAATCTGAATCACGTGTTCTTCACCGATTCGGGTTCCGAATGTGCAGATACCGCGGTGAAAATGGTGCGTGCCTACTGGCGCCTGAAAGGCCAGGCGACCAAGACCAAGATGATCGGCCGCGCTCGTGGTTATCACGGCGTGAACATCGCCGGCACCAGCCTCGGCGGCGTGAACGGCAACCGCAAACTGTTCGGTCAGGCGATGATGGATGTCGATCATCTGCCGCACACCTTGTTGGCGAGCAATGCTTTCACTCGTGGCATGCCGGAGCAGGGTGGTATCGCGCTGGCGGATGAATTGCTCAAGTTGATCGAACTGCACGATGCCTCGAACATCGCAGCGGTATTCGTCGAGCCATTGGCCGGCTCCGCTGGCGTGCTGGTTCCGCCGCAGGGTTACCTCAAACGTCTGCGCGAGATCTGCGATCAGCACAACATCCTGCTGGTGTTCGACGAAGTGATCACCGGTTTCGGTCGTACCGGTTCGATGTTCGGTGCCGACAGCTTTGGTGTCACTCCGGACCTGATGTGCATTGCCAAACAAGTTACCAACGGCGCGATCCCGATGGGCGCGGTGATTGCCAGCTCCGAGATCTACCAGACCTTCATGAACCAGGCGACGCCTGAGTACGCGGTGGAATTCCCGCACGGCTACACCTATTCCGCCCACCCGGTGGCTTGCGCCGCAGGCCTGGCGGCACTCGACCTGCTGCAAAAGGAAAACCTGGTGCAGAGCGTGGCCGAAGTCGCACCGCATTTCGAAAACGCACTGCACGGTGTGAAGGGCAGCAAAAACGTCATCGACATTCGCAACTACGGGTTGGCCGGTGCGATCCAGATTGCACCTCGCGACGGCGATGCCATCGTGCGTCCGTTCGAAGCTGGCATGGCGCTGTGGAAAGCCGGGTTCTACGTGCGCTTCGGCGGCGACACCCTGCAGTTCGGCCCAACCTTCAACAGCAAGCCACAGGACCTTGATCGTCTGTTCGATGCGGTCGGCGAAGTGCTGAACAAGATCGACTGATTCCCTCTTCTATATAAAGGCGTCCTTTCAAAGGACGCCTGTGGACAATTTCAGGAGCCCCGCATGAGCCTCATCCCGCATTTAATCAATGGCGAACTGGTGACCGAAGACGGTCGCACGGCCGATGTGTTCAACCCGTCCACCGGCCAGGTTATCCACAAGCTGTCGTTGGCCAGCTGCGAAACCATTCAGAAAGCCATCGACTCTGCCAAGGCTGCGTTCCCGGCTTGGCGCAATACGCCAGCGGCCAAGCGCGCTCAGGTGATGTTCCGTTTCAAGCAACTGCTGGAACAGAACGAATCCCGCATCGCACAACTGATCAGCGAAGAACACGGCAAGACCCTGGAAGATGCTGCCGGTGAATTGAAGCGCGGGATCGAGAACGTCGAGTTCGCGTGCGCGGCACCAGAAATCCTCAAGGGTGAGTACAGCCGTAATGTCGGGCCGAACATCGATGCCTGGTCGGATTTCCAGCCATTGGGCGTGGTGGCCGGCATTACCCCGTTCAACTTCCCGGCCATGGTGCCGCTGTGGATGTATCCGTTGGCGATCGTCTGTGGCAACTGCTTTATCCTCAAGCCGTCCGAGCGCGATCCAAGCTCCACGCTGCTGATCGCCCAATTGTTACTGGAAGCCGGCCTGCCGAAAGGCGTGCTGAGTGTGGTGCATGGCGACAAGGCCGCAGTGGACGCGCTGATTGAAGCACCGGAAGTCAAAGCGTTGAGCTTCGTCGGTTCGACGCCGATTGCCGAATACATCTACGCCGAAGGCACCAAGCGCGGCAAACGCGTCCAGGCGCTGGGCGGGGCGAAGAACCATGCTGTATTGATGCCGGATGCAGATCTGGATAACGCGGTCAGCGCGTTGATGGGCGCCGCTTACGGTTCGTGCGGTGAGCGCTGCATGGCGATTTCGGTGGCCGTGTGTGTCGGTGACCAGGTGGCGGATGCGTTGGTGGCCAAACTGACACCGCAGATCAAGGCACTGAAAATCGGCGCTGGTACAACTTGTGGCCTGGACATGGGGCCTCTGGTCACCGGTCAGGCGCGGGACAAGGTCAGCGGTTATGTTGAAGACGGCGTAGCCGCCGGTGCGAAGCTGGTGGTGGACGGTCGTGGTCTGAGCGTGGCCGGTCATGAGGACGGCTTCTTCCTGGGTGGCTGCCTGTTCGATAACGTCACGCCAGAGATGCGCATCTATAAAGAAGAGATCTTCGGGCCGGTGCTGTGCGTCGTCCGGGTCAACAGCCTGGAAGAGGCGATGCAACTGATCAATGATCACGAGTATGGCAATGGCACCTGCATCTTTACCCGTGATGGGGAAGCGGCGCGGTTGTTCTGCGATGAGATCGAAGTGGGTATGGTCGGCGTCAACGTACCGTTGCCGGTGCCAGTGGCGTATCACAGCTTTGGCGGCTGGAAGCGTTCGCTGTTCGGCGATCTGCATGCTTATGGTCCGGATGGCGTGCGGTTCTATACCCGTCGCAAGGCTATTACCCAGCGCTGGCCGCAACGGGCAAGCCATGAAGCTTCGCAATTCGCATTCCCTAGCTTGTAAGTAGAAGGGCAGAAGGCCGACCTCTTGAGGTCGGCCTTTGTGTTTTCGGGCTGTTTTGACCGATATGACAGAAATGTGAAATTAGAGGTTGACGGCAGATCCTGGACGTCTATAATTCGCCCCACTTCCGGCGCAGTCGAAACGGAAAACTCCTTGGTAAACAACGAGTTACGCAGTTTTCGACAGCGGTTACGCTTCAGTTCATCGAGGCCAGAAGGAGTTGGTAGGGCAGGGTATTGTCGCCTTATTGACGGTTCGATCTTCTCGGTCGAAAGCGGAGAAAAAGAGGTGTTGACAGCAGCGACTAACGCTGTAGAATTCGCCTCCCGCTAACGAGAGATCGGAAGCGCAAGTGGTTGAAGTTGCTGATGTTTCTTACGGGAAACTTTGAAAACTTCTGAAAATAACCGCTTGACAGCAACAGAGGCTGCTGTAGAATGCGCGCCTCGGTTGAGACGAAAGATCTTAACCAACCGCTCTTTAACAACTGAATCAAGCAATTCGTGTGGGTGCTTGTGGAGTCAGACTGATAGTCAACAAGATTATCAGCATCACAAGTTACTCCGCGAGAAATCAAAGATGTAACCAACGATTGCTGAGCCAAGTTTAGGGTTTCTTAAAAACCCAAAGATGTTTGAACTGAAGAGTTTGATCATGGCTCAGATTGAACGCTGGCGGCAGGCCTAACACATGCAAGTCGAGCGGCAGCACGGGTACTTGTACCTGGTGGCGAGCGGCGGACGGGTGAGTAATGCCTAGGAATCTGCCTGGTAGTGGGGGATAACGTTCGGAAACGAACGCTAATACCGCATACGTCCTACGGGAGAAAGCAGGGGACCTTCGGGCCTTGCGCTATCAGATGAGCCTAGGTCGGATTAGCTAGTTGGTGAGGTAATGGCTCACCAAGGCGACGATCCGTAACTGGTCTGAGAGGATGATCAGTCACACTGGAACTGAGACACGGTCCAGACTCCTACGGGAGGCAGCAGTGGGGAATATTGGACAATGGGCGAAAGCCTGATCCAGCCATGCCGCGTGTGTGAAGAAGGTCTTCGGATTGTAAAGCACTTTAAGTTGGGAGGAAGGGCAGTTACCTAATACGTAATTGTTTTGACGTTACCGACAGAATAAGCACCGGCTAACTCTGTGCCAGCAGCCGCGGTAATACAGAGGGTGCAAGCGTTAATCGGAATTACTGGGCGTAAAGCGCGCGTAGGTGGTTCGTTAAGTTGGATGTGAAATCCCCGGGCTCAACCTGGGAACTGCATTCAAAACTGTCGAGCTAGAGTATGGTAGAGGGTGGTGGAATTTCCTGTGTAGCGGTGAAATGCGTAGATATAGGAAGGAACACCAGTGGCGAAGGCGACCACCTGGACTGATACTGACACTGAGGTGCGAAAGCGTGGGGAGCAAACAGGATTAGATACCCTGGTAGTCCACGCCGTAAACGATGTCAACTAGCCGTTGGGAGCCTTGAGCTCTTAGTGGCGCAGCTAACGCATTAAGTTGACCGCCTGGGGAGTACGGCCGCAAGGTTAAAACTCAAATGAATTGACGGGGGCCCGCACAAGCGGTGGAGCATGTGGTTTAATTCGAAGCAACGCGAAGAACCTTACCAGGCCTTGACATCCAATGAACTTTCCAGAGATGGATTGGTGCCTTCGGGA
>NZ_JBXAKV010000013.1:0-189501 GCF_058798795.1 Pseudomonas sp. GW822-FHT07A10 | reverse complement strand
CACTGCGGTGCATGCACATGTTTCAACGGACCGGGTAATCAAGGCCGCCAAAACGAAAAGACCTTGAAAGGGATGGCCGTAAGGGCGGAACCCTAAGTGGCCGTTACAGAAAAAACGGATATGTACGCCACCAAAAAGCCATAAAAAACGGCCTCCCAAGTGGAGGCCGTTTTTCATTCCTGCATCCGGCTGCGCTTACGCCGTGCCCACTGCCGACTCACCCACCAGCGCCAATACATCATCACCAGACAATAAGCCAATGCCCCAAGCACCAGCCCCGTTACCACCGAGCCGAGTAAAAACGGCTGCCACAAAGTCGAGAGCTCGCCGCTGATCCATGCCCAGGTCAACTCGTCCGGCAAGCTCCTGGCGGGGACGTCCATCAGCCAGGCGCCAGTCTGGTAAGTGCAGAAGAACACCGCCGGCATGGTGATCGGATTGGTCAGCCAGACCAGGCTGACGGCAATCGGCATGTTGCCGCGCACCACGATGGAGAGGATGGCGGCCAGCAGCATTTGCAACGGGATGGGCAGGAATGCCGCGAACAGACCGACGGCCATGGCCCGCGCGACGGAATGGCGATTGAGGTGCCAGAGGTTCGGGTCATGCAGCAGGGTGCCAAGAAAGCGTAAGGATTTGTGTTCCCTGATGCTGGTCGGGTCTGGCATGTAACGTTTGAATAAGCGCCGGGGCATAAGGCTTCTCGGTCGGTTAAGGCGGCAAGTATGTCTGGATTCTACGAACCGCCCATTCAGACTTTGTGACAATTGTTAACGACGCCTGTGCGGCGCGACGGCTAAGCCTAGGGAGGGGACTCTCAAGGACGGGCTTATGCGCACAGGGATGATGGCGCTGGCGTTGGGTCTGCTGGCCCTGCGTTTTTTGCCGGCCCTGCCGCCGGCAGGGTTGTGGCTGTTGTTGCCGGTAGTGGGTTTGATGTTGCTGCCGTTTCGAACCTTTCCACTGGCATTTTGGTTGTTCGGTTTCAGTTGGGCGTGTGCGAATGCGCAGTGGGCGCTGGATGATCGCCTGGCGCTGAAGCTCGATGGCGAGACTCGCTGGGTCGAAGGCCGGGTTACCGGGTTGCCGCAGCAGGCCGAGGGTGTAGTGCGTTTCGAACTGACAGACAGTCAGTCGCGTCGCACCCAACTGCCTCGGCACCTGCGTCTGGCCTGGTATGGCGGGCCGCCCGTCAACAGTGGCGAGCAGTGGCGGCTGGCAGTCAAATTGAAGCGTCCTGCCGGGCTGCTCAACCCCCATGGTTTTGATTACGACGCCTGGTTGCTGGCCCAACGTATTGGCGCCACCGGGACCGTCAAGGACGGTCAGCGACTAGGGGAAGCGCGGTGGGCCTGGCGCGACGGCATTCGTCAGCGTTTGCAGGCCGTGGATGCGCAGGGGCGAACGGGGGCGCTGACGGCGTTGGTGCTGGGGGACGGCGCCGGGATGAGCCGTGAGGACTGGCAGGTGCTGCAAGACACCGGCACCGTGCATCTGTTGGTGATTTCCGGGCAGCACATTGGTTTGCTGGCGGGGCTGGTGTATCTGCTGATCGCCGGGCTGGCGCGCTATGGCTTATGGCCCAGGCGCTTGCCGTGGCTGCCATGGGCGTGTGGGCTGGCGTTCGCGGCGGCGCTCGGTTATGGGCTGCTGGCCGGTTTCGAGGTGCCGGTGCGTCGGGCCTGCCTGATGATTGGTCTGCTGTTGTTGTGGCGGCTACGGTTTCGTCACCTCGGCGCCTGGTGGCCGCTGTTGCTGGCGCTTGACGGTGTTTTGCTGCTGGACCCGCTGGCAAGCCTGCAACCGGGTTTCTGGTTGTCCTTTGCGGCAGTAGCGGTGCTGATTTTCACCTTTGGCGGGCGATTGGGCCCGTGGCGTTGGTGGCAAACCTGGACCCGCGCCCAATGGCTGATCGCGATCGGTCTGTGCCCGCTGCTGTTGGTGCTGGGGTTGCCGATCAGTCTCAGCGGGCCGCTGGCCAATCTGCTGGCGGTGCCCTGGATCAGTCTGCTGGTCTTGCCACCGGCGTTGCTCGGAACGCTGCTGTTGCCCGTTCCCTATGTGGGCGAGGGGTTACTGTGGTTGGCTGGCGGTCTGATCGACCTTTTGTTCAAGGGGCTGGCGTTGGTGGCCGGGCAATTGCCCGCGTGGGTGCCGGTGGCGGTTCCGTTGTGGGTTTGGGCATTCGGCACGCTGGGCGCATTTCTGCTGTTACTGCCAAGGGGCGTGCCGTTGCGCCCGATGGGCTGGCCGTTGTTGCTGTTGCTGGTTGTTCCGCCTCGGCACACGCTGCCTGAAGGTGTCGCCGAAATCTGGCAACTGGATGTCGGCCAGGGGTTGGCCATTCTAGTGCGCACCCGCCATCACACACTGCTGTATGACGCCGGGCCACGGTTCGGCGATATCGACCTGGGTGAGCGGGTGGTGTTGCCAACATTGCGCAAACTGGGGGTGAATGAACTTGATCTGATGCTGATCAGCCACGCCGACGCCGACCATGCTGGTGGCGCGCGAGTCATTGCCAGGGGATTGCCGGTGACGCGGGTGCTGAGCGGCGATCCATTGGCCCTGCCGGACGAGCTACACGCCGAGGGCTGCGAGAGCGGTCAACAGTGGACTTGGGACGACGTGCGGTTCCAGCTCTGGCAGTGGCCGTCGGCCAGTGACAGCAATCAGAAATCCTGCGTGCTACAGATCGAAGCCAACGGTGAACGATTGCTGCTGACCGGCGATATCGATACCGCAGCCGAGCGGGCGCTGCTCGACAGTCCACTGGCGGTGCCGACGGACTGGTTGCAGGCCCCGCACCACGGCAGTCGCAGTTCATCTTCGATGGCGTTGCTCAGCGCTCTGCAACCCAAAGTCGTGCTGATCTCTCGCGGCAACGGCAATTCTTTCGGGCATCCTCATCCCACGGTCGTGGCGCGCTATCAAAAACGTGGCATGGCGATCTACGACAGCGCGGAGGAGGGTGCCATTCGTCTACAACTGGGGCGCTTCAAACCACCGTGGACGATGCTTCAGGAACGGCGCTTCTGGCGCGATCCGCCAGCATTGCGCCAGTAACCAGCGTCGTCAAACCCCGACCGGATGCGACATCGCGGTCTTCGGTGCGCTCACCCCCTATGTTAGAGTGGCGCACTTTTTCGAGGGGACTGTCACTGTGTGGGAATTGGTCAAATCCGGCGGCTGGATGATGCTGCCGATCATTCTGAGTTCCATCGCGGCCATGGCGATCGTCGCCGAGCGTCTCTGGACCCTGCGCGCCAGCCGCGTGACCCCGGAGCACCTGCTCGGGCAGGTCTGGGTCTGGATTAAGGACAAGCAACTCAATAAAGAAAAGCTCAAGGAACTGCGCGCCAACTCCCCGCTGGGCGAGATCCTGGCCGCCGGTCTGGCGAACTCCAAGCATGGTCGCGAGATCATGAAAGAGTGCATCGAAGAGGCCGCCGCGCGGGTGATTCATGAGCTCGAACGTTACATCAACGCCTTGGGCACCATCGCCGCCATGGCTCCGTTGCTGGGGCTGCTGGGTACGGTGCTGGGCATGATCGATATTTTCAGTGCGTTCATGGGCACGGGCATGGGCACCAACGCCGCGGTGCTGGCCGGAGGTATTTCCAAGGCACTGATCACCACCGCCGCCGGCCTGATGGTCGGTATTCCGGCCGTGTTCTTCCACCGCTTCCTGCAACGTCGGATCGATGAGCTGGTGGTGGGCATGGAGCAAGAGGCGATCAAACTGGTCGAGGTTATTCAGGGCGATCGCGACGTGGACCTGGCCGAGGGTAAAGCGTGAAATTCCGTCGTAAACCACGGGAAACGGTAGACATCAACCTCGCGTCGCTGATCGACGTGGTGTTTATCCTGTTGCTGTTTTTCGTCGTGACCACCACCTTCACCCGTGAAACCCAGTTGCGCGTCGACCTGCCGGAGGCGGTCAGCGGCTCCCCGGCTGAAGACCAGCAGCTCAAGCAACTGGACATCGCCATCAGCGCCGACGGGGCGTATTCGGTCAACAACCAGCTATTGCCGAAAAACGACCTCACCAGCCTGATGGAAGCGCTACAGAAAGAATCCAATGGCGACACCAATCTGCCGTTGTCCATCAGCGCCGATGGCAAAACCCCCCATCAGTCCGTCATCACCGCGATGGACGCTGCCGGCAAGCTCGGTTTCAGCCACTTGCGCATGACCACTGTCGAGGCGGCGCCGGCGTCCTGATGGCCATGTCCGATCGATTGCTCGCTGCGTGGTACGAAGGTCATCCGGCGTTGAAGCTGTTGCAGCCTCTTGAATGGCTGTACCGGCGCGTGGTCACTGGCAAGCGCGAGCGCTTTTTGGCGGGCGAGGGCGAGATCTACCAATCGCCCGTGCCGCTGATCGTGGTCGGCAATATCACGGTGGGCGGCACGGGCAAGACGCCGCTGATTCTGTGGATGATCCAGCACTGCCAGCGCAGCGGCCTGCGGGTCGGTGTGGTCAGCCGTGGTTACGGCGCCAAACCGCCGCAATTGCCGTGGCGGGTCACAGCGGATCAAGGCGCGGACGTGGCGGGCGATGAGCCGCTGTTGATCGTCCAGCGCACCGGCGTGCCGCTGATGATCGACCCGGACCGCAGCCGTGCGGTCAAAGCCTTGCTGGCGAGTGAGCCGCTGGACCTGATCCTCTCCGACGACGGTATGCAGCATTACCGGCTGGCTCGAGACCTGGAACTGGTGCTGATCGACGCCGCTCGCGGCTTGGGCAACCGCCGTTGTCTGCCCGCCGGACCATTGCGCGAACCGGTCGAGCGCCTGCAAAGCGTCGATGCGGTGCTGTACAACGGCGCTGCCAATGATCGCGAAGACGGTTTTGCCTTCCAGTTGCAACCCACCGAACTGGTCAACCTGCACAGCGGCGAACGGCGGCCTCTGGACTACTTTCCCGCTGGTCAGGCCCTGCACGCCGTGGCCGGGATCGGCAATCCCCGGCGTTTCTTCACGACCCTCGAAACGCTACACTGGCGGCCAGTGCCCCATGCATTTGCCGACCACGCCGAGTACAGCGTGCAGGCCTTGAATTTCACACCGTCATTGCCAGTGGTGATGACAGAAAAGGACGCGGTGAAGTGCCGTGCCTTCGCCGCCGCCGATTGGTGGTACCTGGCGGTCGATGCTGCGCCATCGCCGGCCTTCGTGGCCTGGTTCGATACGCAGCTGATGCGCCTGTTGCCGGCTCGTCTTTTGCCTTAACTCCGTTTCTATCCAGGGAATGTACATGGACACCAAATTGCTCGACATCCTCGCTTGCCCGGTCTGCAAAGGCCCGCTCAAGCTCAGCGCCGACAAAACCGAGCTGATCAGCAAGGGCGCCGGCCTCGCGTACCCGATTCGCGACGGCATCCCGGTGATGCTCGAAAGCGAAGCGCGCACCCTGACCACCGATGAGCGTCTGGATAAATGACCACAGCCTTTACCGTTGTCATTCCATCGCGTTACGCCTCCACCCGCTTGCCGGGCAAGCCGCTGCTGCTGATCGCCGGCAAGCCGATGATCCAGCACGTCTGGGAACAGGCGAGCAAAAGCAGTGCCCAGCGCGTGGTGGTTGCCACTGACGATGCGCGCATCGTCGAGGCCTGCAAAAGCTTTGGCGCCGAAGTGGTGCTGACCCGCGAAGATCACAACTCCGGCACTGACCGCCTGGCCGAAGTTGCGGCGAAACTGGGCCTGGCCCCGGACGCGATCGTGGTCAATGTTCAGGGCGACGAGCCGTTGATCCCGCCAAGCGTGATCGATCAGGTCGCCGCCAACCTGGCCGCTCACACCGAAGCACGCATGGCCACCCTGGCCGAGCCGATCGAAGACGTCGAAACCCTGTTCAACCCCAATGTGGTCAAAGTGGTCAGCGACCTCAATGGCCTGGCGCTGACCTTCAGCCGTGCGACCTTGCCGTGGGCTCGGGACGCGTTTGCCAAGAGCCGCGAGCAATTGCCGGAAGGCGTGCCATATCGCCGCCACATCGGCATTTATGCTTACCGTGCCGGCTTCCTTCAGGACTTCGTCACCTGGGGCCCGTGCTGGCTGGAAAACACCGAGTCTCTGGAACAGCTGCGTGCCCTGTGGCACGGCGTGCGGATTCATGTCGCCGACGCGCTGATCGCACCGCCCACCGGCGTCGACACCGTTGAAGACCTCGAGCGCGTTCGTCGCCTGCTGGAGGCCTGATGCGGGTCCTGTTCGTCTGCCTGGGCAACATCTGCCGTTCCCCCACGGCTGAGGGCGTATTGCGGTGCAAGCTGCGTGAGGCGGGGCTGGCCGATCAAGTCGAAGTGGCTTCTGCCGGCACCGGTGACTGGCACGTCGGCAAGGCCCCGGACAAGCGCAGCCAGGCTGCTGCGAAGCTGCGCGGCTACGACCTGTCCGCCCAGCGCGCCCAGCAAGTGACCCGCGCCGATTTCGCCACTTACGACCTGATTCTGGCGATGGACAACAGCAACCTGCGCCACCTCAAGGCCATGCAACCGGCCAAGGGCAAGGCCGAGCTGGATTTGTTCCTGCGTCGCTACCAGTCGGAAGTCGATGAAGTGCCGGATCCTTATTACGACGGCGACCAAGGCTTCGAACAGGTACTGGACCTGATCGAGCGCGCCAGCGATCTGCTGGTGATCGAATTGAAGGGACGGTTATGAGTTTGCAGGTTCAACCCCGGGTTTCGCTCAAACCGTACAACAGCTTTGGCGTGGACGTTCAGGCGCGGCTGTTTGCCGAAGCCCATAGCGATGCCGACGTGCGCGAAGCCCTGGCCTACGCGGTGGAACACGAAGTGCCGGTGCTGGTGATCGGTGGCGGCAGCAATTTGCTGCTGACCGCCGATGTGCCGGCACTGGTGTTGCGCATGGCCACACGGGGGATTCGCCTGCTGAGCGATGACGGCAACCAGGTGGTGATCGAAGCCGAGGCCGGTGAGCCGTGGCATCCGTTTGTGCAGCACACCCTGGCGCAAGGATGGTCAGGGCTGGAAAACCTCAGCCTGATCCCCGGCACCGTCGGTGCGGCACCGATGCAGAACATCGGCGCTTACGGTGTCGAGATAAAGGACGTATTCGCCGGCCTGACAGCCCTCGATCGCCAGACCGGCGAGCTGCGGGACTTCACGCTGGCCGAGTGCAACTTTGCCTACCGCGACAGCCTGTTCAAACAGGAACCTGGGCGCTGGTTGATCCTGCGGGTGCGTTTCACCCTCACGCGCACCGCGCACCTGCACCTGGAATACGGCCCGGTGCGTCAGCGCCTGACCGAGCAGGGTATTGATCACCCGACGCCGACCGATGTCAGCCAGGCCATTTGCAGCATCCGCAGCGAAAAACTCCCGGACCCGGCGGTGCTCGGCAATGCCGGCAGCTTCTTCAAGAATCCGTTGGTGCCCGCCGCACTTGTGGCACAACTCAAGGGTGAATACCCGGATCTGGTGGCGTATGCGCAGCCCGATGGGCAAATGAAGCTGGCGGCGGGGTGGCTGATCGAACGGGCCGGCTGGAAAGGCTTTCGCGACGGCGATGCCGGTGTGCATAAATTACAGGCGCTGGTGCTGGTCAACTACGGCAGCGCAACGGGCCTGCAATTGCTGAATCTGGCGCAGCGCATTCAGAAAGACATTGCAGAGCGTTTCAAGGTCGACCTGGAAATGGAACCTAACCAGTATTGAGGCTACGCTTTCAGGCTGAATAAAAAGCCCTGCACATTTTCAAATGTGCAGGGCTTTTTTGTTAATGCTCAGTTAACTTAGCCAGCTAACGATGCAAGCATTTGCTCCATCAAAGGCCCGGTGCAGACGTCGCGTCTACATAAGAGAGCCGATTAGCCTGAGTCGATCTGCGTGTAGTGAACCGCGAACCCCAAGCGGCAGATTGCTCGACCCCATAACCTCTATAACTATGCGGGCGTGCCCATGATTACCCTGAAACTCAATGGTCAAGATCATCAACTCGATGTCACCGAGGACATGCCGCTGCTCTGGGCGATTCGTGACGTGGCCGGTTACAACGGCACCAAATTCGGCTGCGGCATGGGCCTGTGTGGCGCCTGCACCATTCATATCGACGGCGCGCCCGCGCGCAGTTGCATCACACCGATCGGCTCGGTGGTCGGCCAGAATGTCAGCACCATCGACGACCTGCATGCCGACCCGGTGGGCAAAGTCGTCCAGCAAGCCTGGCTCGACAGCGCCGTGGCTCAGTGCGGTTATTGCCAGGGCGGACAGATCATGTCGGCCACCGCGCTGCTGAAAACCAACCCGAACCCCAGCGACGAGCAGATTGAAGAGGCGATGGTCGGCAATATTTGCCGTTGCGGCACCTACAACCGGATCAAGACCGCCATCCGCCAGGCATCCACTCACCTGAAGGAGGCCAAGGCATGAGCCAGCTACCGAATGATTTTGCACTGAGCAACCTCAGCCGCCGCGGTTTCCTCAAAGGCGTGGGCGCCACCAGTGCGCTGGTGCTGGCTGCCAGTTGGGGCTGGCAGGATGCATTGGCCGCCGAAAAAGAGCAGAAATTCGGTGCCGACGGCATGCCCAACGGCTGGATCGATGACCCGAAGGTTTACATCAGCATTGCCGCCGATGGCAGCGTGACGGTGATTTGCAACCGTTCGGAAATGGGCCAGGGCGTGCGCACCAGTCTGTCCATGGTGGTGGCCGATGAACTGGACGCCGACTGGGCACAGGTCAAAGTGCAACAGGCGCCGGGCGACGAAGTACGTTTCGGCAACCAGGATACCGACGGTTCGCGCAGCATGCGTCACTGGTACGAGCCGATGCGCCGTTGCGGTGCTGCCGCGCGGACCATGCTTGAGCAAGCCGCTGCCGAGCAATGGAAAGTGCCGGTCGGCGAATGCCATGCGCAACTGCACAAAATTATCCATAAACCGACCGGCCGTGAACTGGGCTACGGCGCGTTGGCCGCGGCTGCCAGTGCGCTGGCGGTGCCGGCACGCGACAGCCTGCGGCTCAAGCAGCCGTCGGAGTTTCGCTACATCGGCAAGGAAGGGACCAAGGCCATCGACGGTGCGGACATAGTTAACGGTCGTGCGGTCTACGGCGCCGATGTGCATTTCGACGGCATGCTTTTCGCCACCATCGCCCGTCCGGCGGTCTACGGCGGCAAGGTCAAATCCTTCGATGCCAGCGCTGCGATGAAAGTCCCTGGGGTGATCAAGGTCCTGCAAGTCGAAAGTCGTCCACTGCCGTCCGAGTTCCAGCCTTTGGGTGGTGTGGCCGTGGTGGCCAGCAACACCTGGGCGGCGATCAAGGGCCGCGACGCGCTGAAGATCGAGTGGGATGACGGCCCCAACGCCAGTTACGACTCGATCGCCTACCGCAAGGAACTCGAAGCCGCGTCGCTCAAGCCCGGCAAAGTGGTGCGCAACACCGGCAACATCGACCAGGCCATGAGTGCTGCCGACAGCACCCTTGAAGCTTCTTACTATCTGCCGCACCTGGCGCAATCGCCGATGGAGCCGATGGTCGCCATCGCCCGTTTCAAGGACGGTGTGTGTGAGGCCTGGGCGCCGAGTCAGGCGCCGCAAGTCACCCGCGAGCGGATTGGCGAGCGCCTGGGCATTCCATTCGATAACGTCACGTTCAATGTCACCTTGCTCGGCGGTGGTTTCGGTCGTAAGTCCAAGCCGGACTTCGTGATTGAAGCGGCGATCCTGGCCAAGGAATTCCCGGGCAAAGCGGTGCGGGTGCAGTGGACCCGTGAAGACGACATCCACCACTCGTATTTCCACACCGTGTCTGCCGAGTATCTGAAGGCCAGTCTGAATAAGGACGGCTTGCCGTCTGGCTGGTTGCACCGTACGGTGGCGCCGAGCATCACCGCGCTGTTCGCGCCGGGGATGAACCATGAGGCGGCTTTCGAGCTGGGCATGGGCTTTACCAACATGGCTTATGCGATCCCCAACGTACGCCTGGAAAACCCTGAAGCGGCGGTGCACACGCGGGTCGGCTGGTATCGCTCGGTGTCGAACATTCCCCACGGCTTCGCGATTCAGTGCTTTGTCGATGAACTGGCACATAAGGCCGGCCAGGACCCGCTCAAATACCAGATCAAGCTGCTTGGCCCGGACCGTCAGATCGATCCGCGCACCTTGAGTGAAGAATGGAACTACGGCGAATCCCCTGAGCGTTATCCGATCGATACCGCGCGGATGCGCACCGTGCTGGAAACCGCCGCCAAAGCCGCCGGATGGGGGCGTAAGCTACCCAAGGGCCGTGGCTTGGGCCTGGCGGTGCATTACAGCTTTGTCACTTATGTGGCAGCCGTGATCGAAGTCGAAGTCAAAGACGATGGCACGCTGATCGTGCACAAAGCCGACATCGCTGTGGATTGCGGCCCGCAGATCAACCCCGAGCGAATTCGCTCGCAGTTCGAAGGCGCCTGCGTCATGGGCCTGGGCAACGCGGTGCTGGGGGAAATCAGCTTCAAGGACGGCAAGGTCCAGCAGGACAACTTCCACATGTACGAAGTGGCGCGCATGTCCCTGGCACCGAAGGAAGTCGCCGTGCACCTGGTCACGCCACCGGGCAATGTACCGTTGGGCGGGGTCGGTGAGCCGGGCGTGCCGCCGATTGCGCCAGCGCTGTGCAACGCGATCTTCGCGGCCACCGGCAAGCGCATCCGTAACTTGCCGGTTCGCTATCAGCTGCAAGGCTGGCAGAAGGCTGACGCCTGATGGACAGCGTCGATCTGAACGTCCTGCGCAGCGTGCTGCAATGGCGCCGTGCCGGTCAGCGGGTGATGTTGTACAGCGTGGTCCAGACCTGGGGCACCGCGCCCCGGGCACCTGGCGCCATGCTGGCCTTGCGTGAAGACGGCGTGGTGATTGGTTCGGTGTCCGGTGGCTGTGTCGAGGATGACCTGATTGCCCGGCTGCACGATGGCCGTATCCCGGCCGATGGCCCGCCGGTGCAGTTGATTACTTATGGCGTCACTCGTGAGGAGGCCGCGCGGTTTGGTTTGCCCTGCGGCGGCACGTTGCGCCTGACGGAGGAGCGCGTCGGCGATCCGGCGTGGGTCGCCCAGTTGCTGGCGCGCTGCGAGGCGCATGAAATCGTGTCGCGCTCGCTGGATATAGCGACCGGTGAAGTGGTTCTGCAGCCGGCGAACAAGCACGATGTGCTGAGTTTTGATGGCAACACACTGCGCGCCATTTATGGCCCGCGTTGGCGATTGTTGTTGATCGGCGCGGGGCAGCTATCGCGGTATGTCGCCGAGATGGCGCGGCTGCTGGATTTCGAAGTGCTGATTTGCGATCCGCGCACCGAGTTCGTCTACGGCTGGGAAGAACAACACGGTCGATTCGTACCGGGCATGCCCGACGAAGCGGTGCTGACCATCCAGACCGACGAACGCACTGCCATCGTCGCACTCACCCACGATCCGCGCCTGGATGACATGGCGCTGCTCACGGCCCTGGACTCCAGGGCGTTTTATGTCGGGGCGCTGGGTTCTCGGGTCAACAGCCAGAAGCGCCGGGACAACCTGGCTCAGCTAGGCTTGTCCCAACAGGCCATCGAGCGTTTGCACGGCCCGATCGGCTTGCACATCGGCAGCCATACTCCGGCGGAAATCGCCTTGTCGCTGCTGGCCGAGATTGTGGCGATCAAGAACGGCATCGAGCTCAAGCAGAAGAGGCCGTTGCAGGAGGGCGTATGAGTGACTCCATTGGCGTTATCGTTCTAGCCGCCGGGCAGGGCAGCCGGTTTCGACAGGTAGCGGGTGACGATAAGGACAAGTTGCTGGTGGACTGCACCGCCCGTGATGGCATCACCGTGCACTCAGTGATCGAGCAGGTGCTGGTGAATCTGCCAGCCACACTCGAGAAGCGTGTGCTGGTCACCACCGCGGACCGCCCGCAAGTGATTCGCATGGCGCAGGCCTATGGTTGCGAGATTGTACGAATCGAGTCGACTGGCCTGGGAGACAGCATTGCGGCGGGCGTGGCAGCCTGTTCGCACCTCGGTGGCTGGCTGATCATGCTGGGTGATATGCCGTTTATTCTGCCGTCGAGCATTGAACAGGTCGTCGCGGCCATTGCGGATGACGCCATCAGCGTGCCGGTGCATGAAGGGCAATATGGGCATCCGGTGGGGTTCGGGCGAAGCTTCGGTCCGGGATTGATGGCGTTGACCGGCGATCAGGGCGCCAAGTCACTGTTCGCGCAGGCGAGGGTGGTTGAGGTGGCGGTGGAGGATCCGGGTGTGTTGTGGGATGTGGACACGCCAGAGAGGTTGGTCTTCGCCTGATGCACCGCCATCGCGGTTTTCCTGCGAAGCAACCGACATAAAAAAGCCCCGCCTGGATCACCAGGCGGGGCTTTTTAGTGGCCGATGGAATCAGGCGAGGGGTTTAGGCTCGTGCTCTTTTTCCAGGGCTTGTTCGTGTTGCTCTACCGCTTCTTGAACGGAGCGCGGTGCTTCGTCGATCACGGATTCAACCGGCTCGGCAGGCACTTCAGCGGCCGGGGCAGGGGCTGCCTCGACGACTTCAGCAACAACCGGTGCAGGCTCGGCAGCGGCCGGAGCAGCAGCGGCAGCCAGTTCGGCTTCCTTCTGCAGACGCTCGGCTTCACGCTTGCGACGACGTACTTCACGCGGGTCGTTCGGCGCACGGCCACTTGGAGTCAGAGCGCTGACAGGGGCAGCTTCGACCACGGGTGCAGCTTCGGCAACCACCGGTGCTTCAAGCAGCGGAGCAGGCTCGGCAGCCGCAACCACTGGCTCGGAGACCGTGGCTTCAGCCGCTGGGGCTTCAGCAACCGGAGCCTCAGCGACTGGCGCTGGAGCTTCGACAGCAACCGGTGGCTCGGCAACCCAGTTGAACGTGGTTTGTTCTTCACGAACTTCGCGAACTTCACGTGCCGGTTCAGCCACTGGTGCTTCAACGACAGGTTCTGCAGCAACCACTGGTTCGGCGGCAGCTTCAACTTCCGGCTGTGCTTCACGAACCGGGGCCACTTCGATTTCCGGAGCGGCGATGACTTCCACCGGCGTGCTCGCTTCAACCACTGGCGCTTCAACCGGAGCGGTTTCCAGAGTGGCAGCAGTAGCGCGTTCGGCTTGCTCGTTGGCTTGTGCTTCAGCAGGTGCGCTGATCACGGTGCTGGCAACGGCTGCGGTAACAGCCAGGCCGGCGGCCAGATCGGCAGCGCTTGGGGCTTCGGCGTTTTCAGCGGATTCGGATTCTTCCGAACCTTCGATCACGTTGCCGTTGGCATCGCGCTGACGCTCACGACGGTTGCTGCGACGACGCTGGCCACGGGAGCGGCGGCGTGGACGATCGCCTTCGGCGACTTCCTGACCGTCTTCCTGCAGTTGTTCTTCGTTGGTTGGCAGCTCTTCTTCGGCTACGGCGGCAGCAGCTTGCTCGGTGCGTGGCTGGCGTTCTTCACGCGGTGGGCGTGGAGCGCGTTCTTCGCGTGGCTGACGGGCCGGACGCTCTTCAGCGGTGGCAGCGGCGGCCGGAGCGGCATCCAGAGGCTCACGCAGTTCACGAACCGGACGTTCTTCACGATCGCCACGTGGCTTGCGATCTTCACGCGGTGCGCGCGGTGCACGTTCTTCACGAGGGGCACGTGGAGCGCGTTCTTCGCGGGCGACTGCTGGCGTTTCTTCGCGGGCTTCGCGTGGTTGACGCTCTTCGCGTGGCTCACGTGGTGCGCGCTCTTCACGCGGTGCACGTTCCTCACGAGGCTTGCGCTCTTCATCGCGGCGACCGTTACGGTTGCGGCTCTGCTGACGACCGTTGCGACGCTCTTCGTTGCGGGCAGGGCGCTCGGTGGTCGCTGGTTTTTCAACCACAACCGGTGCAACAGGCTCTTCCTTGGTCGCGAACAGGCTGATCAGCGACTTCACCAGGCCCTTGAACAGGCTTGGCTCAGGCGCGGCAACCGGTGCAGCTACTGGAGCGGCGACGACTTCGGTCGGAACCGGAGCGTTGGCGCGGGCCGGTGCAGTCTTGACCGCGGCTTCCTGGCGAACCAGGGTGCGGGTCGCGGCGGCTGGCTGGACTTCTTCGACTTCCGCAGCGGCAGCAGCGATCTCGTAGCTGGACTGGTTGATGCTGGCTTCCGGGCTGTCATCGCGCAGACGCTGAACTTCGAAGTGCGGCGTTTCGAGGTGATCGTTCGGCAGAATGACGATGCGGGCGCGGGTGCGCAGTTCGATCTTGGTGATCGAGTTGCGTTTTTCGTTGAGCAGGAACGCCGCCACCGGGATCGGCACTTGTGCGCGAACTTCGGCGGTGCGGTCTTTCAGGGCTTCTTCTTCGATCAGGCGCAGGATCGCCAGCGACAGCGATTCAACGTCGCGGATGATGCCGGTGCCGTTGCAACGCGGGCAAACGATGCCGCTGCTTTCGCCCAGCGATGGACGCAGGCGCTGACGGGACATTTCCAGCAGGCCGAAGCGCGAGATGCGACCGACTTGCACGCGGGCGCGGTCGGCTTCCAGGCATTCGCGGACTTTCTCTTCCACGGCGCGCTGGTTCTTGGCAGGGGTCATGTCGATGAAGTCGATGACGATCAGGCCGCCGATGTCGCGCAAGCGCAACTGACGGGCGATTTCTTCGGCGGCTTCAAGGTTGGTCTGCAGAGCGGTTTCTTCGATGTCGCTGCCTTTGGTGGCGCGCGCCGAGTTGATGTCGATGGACACCAGGGCTTCGGTCGGATCGATGACGATGGAGCCGCCGGAAGGCAGTTCGACGACGCGCTGGAAGGCGGTTTCGATCTGGCTTTCGATCTGGAAGCGGTTGAACAGCGGAACGCTGTCTTCGTACAACTTGATCTTGCTGGCGTACTGCGGCATCACCTGGCGAATGAAGGTCAGGGCTTCGTCCTGGGCTTCAACGCTGTCGATCAGCACTTCGCCGATGTCCTGGCGCAGGTAATCGCGGATGGCGCGGATGATCACGTTGCTTTCCTGGTAGATCAGGAACGGCGCGGCGCGGTCCAGCGAGGCTTCTTTGATGGCGGTCCAGAGTTGCAGCAGGTAGTCGAGGTCCCACTGCATTTCTTCGCTGCTGCGGCCAAGGCCGGCAGTGCGAACGATCAGACCCATGTCGGCCGGTGCAACCAGGCCGTTGAGGGCTTCACGCAGTTCGTTGCGCTCTTCACCTTCGATGCGACGGGAGATACCGCCGGCACGTGGGTTGTTCGGCATCAGAACCAGGTAACGACCGGCCAGACTGATGAAAGTGGTCAGGGCGGCGCCCTTGTTGCCACGTTCTTCTTTTTCGACTTGAACGATGACTTCCTGGCCTTCGCTCAGGACGTCCTTGATGTTGACGCGGCCTTCAGGGGTTTTCTTGAAGTATTCGCGGGAGATTTCTTTGAGGGGCAGGAAGCCGTGGCGCTCAGAGCCGAAATCGACAAAGGCAGCCTCAAGGCTTGGTTCGATGCGAGTAATCCGGCCTTTATAGATGTTGGCCTTCTTCTGCTCGCGTGCACCGGATTCGATGTCCAGGTCGTAGAGGCGTTGGCCATCTACCAGTGCAACACGCAACTCTTCAGGTTGAGTCGCGTTAATCAGCATTCTTTTCATGTAGTACCGTCGGTTTCCGGGCTGCCGGAAACGGCGTTCGGCACACACGACTTCTCACGGTCGGTGTCAGGTGCGTCGGGAGTGGTTGGCCATTCCCGTGTCCAGCGATGTCCGACCAATTGGGCCGGTATCGCGACGTACGCGTCCTGCTTGCTGTGGCTACTTAAGCACTCAGTCAGGAGGAGGAATCAACCGGCGGCTGTGGACGAGATGAAGCGTCTTGATAAAGCCTATTGCTACACAGTCCAGCGGTTGTGCATCTCCACCCTACACGTATCCCTGATAATTCGGGTGCTGCCGCGCGCAGAATCCGCAGCGGGTTGGCATTTACCGTGAGCTCCGAAAGGGGAGGTCACGCATCATGGCTAATTTAGGCGTTGTTTCCGAAGCGTTCGCTCGGGGTCGTTTGCAGCTGACTGCACTTTGTGAACTGGCCGTGAATATTTGCTCGGAAGGCGAGTGAAAACTCTGCTTTGCGGCATGATTCAGGCCTTATGTCACCTGCGCTTGTTACAACTGCAAACTCTGCCGTTACGTAGCGAAAGCCCCGTAGGACGGCCTCTCGTCCTCGTGAATTGCGTTGGTCAGGGCCGGTTTTTGACCGTTAGTCCGCTGTCCAGGCCACTTTTGGCGGCGTTCGCGACTATAGCAGCAATGATTAAGTGCTTCAATTCCATAAAAAATTGTTATCATCCGCACCATGACGACTACTGCCCCTTCGACCCCAGGCGTACAACTGCTTGAGGTCTCGCCGGAATATGCCGGCCAACGTATTGATAACTTCCTTCTCGCTCGGCTCAAAGGCGTGCCCAAGACCTTGATTTACCGCATTTTGCGTAAAGGCGAAGTGCGGGTGAACAAAGGTCGGATCAAGCCCGAATACAAGCTGCAGGCGGGTGACATCGTGCGCGTGCCGCCGGTTCGCGTGCCCGAACGCGACGAGCCCGTGCCACTGGCGCAGGGGCTGCTGCAGCGGCTCGAGGCCTCGATTGTTTACGAAGACAAGGCGCTGATCGTGATCAACAAGCCCGCTGGCATCGCGGTTCACGGTGGCAGCGGTTTGAATTACGGCGTCATCGAAGCCTTTCGTCAGTTACGTCCCGATGCAAAAGAGCTCGAGTTGGTTCACCGCCTCGACCGGGACACCTCCGGCCTGCTGATGATCGCCAAAAAGCGCAGCATGTTGCGTCACTTGCACGCCGCATTGCGCGGTGATGGCGTCGACAAGCGCTATATGGCGCTGGTGCGCGGCAACTGGGCGACCTCGATCAAGCAAGTCCGTGCGCCGCTGCAAAAGAGCAATCTGCGCTCCGGCGAACGCATGGTCGAAGTCGACGAAGAAGGCAAGGAAGCCCTGACCGTGTTCAAGGTGCTGCGCCGCTTCGGTGACTTTGCCACCATGGTCGAAGCCAAGCCGATCACCGGTCGCACTCACCAGATTCGCGTCCATACTTTGCATGCCGGGCATTGCATCGCCGGCGACACCAAGTACGGCGATGAAGATTTCAGCAAGGAAATTCGTGATCTGGGCGGCAAGCGTCTATTCCTGCATGCCTACATGCTGACCGTGCCGCTGCCTGATGGCGGCGAGCTGAAGTTGCAGGCGCCGGTCGACGAGATGTGGGCCAAAACCGTGGAGCGATTGAGTGCGCCCATCTGATTACAAACTGCTGATTTTCGATTGGGACGGTACGCTCGCAGACTCCATTGGTCGGATTGTCGAGGCGATGCACGTGGCGTCCAGGCGCTCCGGCTTTCCGTTGCGCGATGATTTTGCGGTCAAAGGCATTATCGGTCTCGGGTTGCCGGAAGCGATTCGGACCTTGTATCCCGAGATCGGCGATGGCGAACTGATGGCTTTCCGTGACTATTATGCGGAGCACTACATCGCGGCGGAGGCTGTTCCTTCGCCGTTGTTCGAGGGCGTGCTTGAGTCGATGGAAGCGTTTCGTGCCGACGGCTATCACCTGGCGGTTGCCACCGGCAAGGCTCGGCGCGGGCTGGACCGGGTGCTGAAAGCTCACGGCTGGGAAGATTATTTTGATGTCACTCGCGCAGCCGATGAAACGGCCAGCAAGCCGCATCCGTTGATGCTTGAGCAGATTCTCGCCCATTGCGAGGTTCGCCCGGAGCAGGCGCTGATGGTCGGGGATTCGTCCTTCGATCTGCAGATGGCGCGCAACGCCGGCATGGATTCGGTGGCGGTCAGCTATGGCGCTCAATCGATTGAGGCGTTGCAGCAGTTCGAGCCTCGACTGTCCATTGATCGTTTTTCAGAATTGCGCGCCTGGCTGAGTCAGCGGGCATAACGGTTTTTTGCAGGGGTAAATGTCATGACCGACGAATGGAAAGCACCCGCCAAGGCGAGCGCAGAGAGCGGTGACGAAAAAAGCTGGAAGCTGCTGGAAACGACCCTGCTGGCCAGTGTGCAGGAGCATCGCCGGTCCCGTCGCTGGGGGATTTTCTTCAAGCTGCTGACCTTTGCATATCTGTTGTTTGCGTTGTTCTTGTTCTCGCCGCTGATGGATATGGAAAAAAGCGCCACTCGCGGTTCCGGTTACACGGCGCTGATCGATATAACCGGCATGATCGCCGACAAAGAGCCGGCGAGTGCAGATAATATCGTCAGCAGCCTGCGTAAAGCCTTCGAGGACAACAAGGTCAAGGGTGTGATCCTGCGGATCAACAGTCCGGGCGGCAGTCCGGTGCAGTCGGGTTATGTCTATGACGAGATCCGTCGTTTGCGCGGCCTGCATCCGGATACCAAGGTTTACGCGGTGATCTCGGATCTGGGGGCTTCCGGTGCCTATTACATTGCCAGTGCGGCAGATCAGATCTATGCCGACAAGGCGAGCCTGGTGGGTTCCATTGGTGTGACCGCGGCCGGTTACGGTTTCGTCGGCACCATGGAAAAGTTGGGCGTCGAGCGTCGTACCTACACCTCTGGCGAGCACAAATCATTCCTCGATCCGTTCCAGCCGCAGAAGCCCGAAGAAACTCAGTTCTGGCAGGGTGTGCTCGACACCACTCATCAGCAGTTCATCAGTAGCGTCAAGAAGGGGCGTGGCGATCGTCTCAAGGACAAAGATCATCCGGAGCTGTTCTCCGGGCTGGTCTGGTCCGGTGAGCAGGCGCTGCCGCTGGGCTTGATTGATGGTCTGGGCAGTGCCAGTTCGGTGGCGCGTGACGTGATTGGCGAGAAAGAGCTGGTGGACTTCACTATCCAGGAGTCGCCGTTTGATCGCTTCTCGAAAAAGCTCGGTGCCAGCGTGGCTGAGCATTTGGCGATGTGGATGGGATTCCAGGGGCCGGCGTTGCGCTGATCGTTGGCTGCATAAGAAACCGGCCTGTGTGGCCGGTTTTTTTGTGCGCGCGCAGTCGGTTCAGGGTATTTGCAGGCCTTCAGCCAGCAACATGTCAACCAGGCGAATCAGTGGCAGGCCGATCAGGCTGGTGGCGTCAGGGCCTTCGGTGCTTTGAAACAGACTCACCCCCAATCCTTCAGCCTTGAAGCTGCCAGCGCAGTCGTAGGGCTGTTCGGCGTGCAGGTAGCGTTCGATGCGTGCTGCGTCGAGTGCGCGCATGTGCACGGTAAACGGCACGCAGTCCACCTGGCAGTGGCCGGTCTGGCTGTTGAGCAGTGCCAGGCCGGTGAGGAATGTCACGCTGGCTCCGCTCGATGCGAGCAGTTGTTCGCGGGCCTTTTCGAAGCTGTGTGGCTTGCCGATAATCCGCTCGCCCAGTACCGCGACCTGGTCCGAGCCGATGATCAGGTGGGCGGGATGACTGGCGGCAAGTGCGCGGGCTTTTTCTTCGGCGAGGCGTTTTACCAGTTTGATGGCTGACTCGTCCGGGCGATGGCTTTCGTCGATATCCGGCGAGCTGCAAGTAAACGGCAACTGCAGGCGGGCCAACAATTCCCGGCGATAAACCGAGCTTGAAGCGAGTAATAAAGGCAGCATGCGCATCTCCAAAGGGCAAGGGGCGAATTCTAGCGCAGGCTCAAGTGGCGGACAGGGCTGAATTTCCTTTGACATGGCTGGGGGCATCCCTATAATGCTGCGCCTATGTTGAATGACCCGATTCCACCTCACGTTGACCCGCGCAAATTGGCTGACCGTGGCACCACCCTTCAAGGTGAAATGCTGCTGGCCGATTTGGAGAGACTCTGCGACCCGCTTTCCGACAATGTCGGTACGGTGCAGGCTAAATTCGTTTTTGAACGAGATGAACGTAAGTCTGTGGTAATCCACAGCTTTATCGACACCGAAGTCAAAATGGTTTGCCAGCGTTGTCTTGAGCTGGTCACCCTGCCGATCCATAGCGAATGCAGTTATGCTGTGGTGAAGGAGGGTGCGAATACCCAGTCGTTGCCGAAAGGTTATGACGTGCTGGAACTGGGCGAAGATCCATTGGATCTGCAGTCACTGATCGAGGAGGAGCTTCTGCTCGCCTTGCCCATTGTGCCTGCTCATCATCCGGAAGAATGCCAGCAGCCGGCGGGAGCAGATGAGCCCGAACCGAGCGAGGACGAGGTAACGCGGTCCAACCCGTTCAGTGTATTGGCGCAGTTAAAGCGTGACCCAAACGTTTAGGAGTTAATCAATTATGGCTGTTCAGCAGAACAAAAAATCCCGCTCTGCCCGTGACATGCGTCGTTCGCACGATGCTCTCGAGGCTAGCACCCTGTCTGTAGAAAAAACCACCGGTGAAGTTCACCTGCGTCACCACGTATCGCCAGAAGGCGTATACCGTGGCCGTAAAGTGATCGACAAGGGCGCTGACGAGTAATCCTTGTCCGCTCAAGTCATCGCGATTGACGCAATGGGCGGGGACTTCGGTCCCCGCAGCATTGTTCAGGCCAGCCTTGCTTGTCTGTCAGCTACGCCCTCGCTGCACCTGACCCTTGTCGGTCAACCCTCCCTACTTGAAGAATTGATCGCTGGCCAATCGGCTGTGGATCGCTCGCGCCTGTCGATTGTGCCGGCGTCCGAAGTCATCACCATGGACGAAAAGCCTGCCCAGGCCCTGCGCGGCAAGCCTGATTCGTCGATGCGCGTGGCGCTGGAGTTGTTGCGTGATGGCAAGGTCCAGGCGTGCGTCAGTGCCGGCAATACCGGTGCGCTGATGGCGTTGTCGCGGTTTGTGCTCAAAACTTTGCCGGGGATCGATCGGCCGGCCATGGTCGCCGCCATTCCGACCGAGAAAGGTTTCTGCCAGTTGCTCGATCTGGGCGCCAATGTCGATTGCAGTGCCGAGCATCTGTTGCAGTTTGCGGTGATGGGGTCTGTGGCGGCGCAAGCCTTGGGCGTTGTTCGCCCACGGGTCGCGTTGCTGAATATCGGCACCGAAGACATCAAGGGCAATCAGCAGGTCAAGCTGGCGGCGACCCTGCTGCAAAATGCGCGTGGCCTGAACTACATCGGGTTTGTCGAGGGCGACGGTTTGTACCGTGGCGAGGCGGATGTGGTGGTGTGTGACGGCTTTGTCGGTAACATCCTGCTCAAGTCCAGCGAAGGCCTGGCGACCATGATCGCCGGGCGCATCGAGGCCCAGTTCAAGAAAAATTTCGCGTCGAAACTGGTAGGCGCACTGGCGCTGCCGCTGATGAAGCGCTTGCAGGCCGAGCTGGCGCCGGCACGCCATAACGGCGCAAGTTTCCTCGGTTTGCAGGGAATTGTCGTGAAAAGTCATGGTTCGGCGGGGGTTCAGGGCTTTCAGAGTGCGATTCAGCGCGCCTTGATCGAGATCCAGGAAAACTTGCCGGAACGTCTTCATGGGCGCCTGGAAGATTTGTTGCCTTAGGCGTTTTCGTCAGACAATGCTTAAATGTGACCGCTCAGTTCAATGAGCCATCCAACTGTCAGTTTCTTGCGTTCCCCTGGCGGGACGTCAATTCTCCGACGACAAGATCATTAGGGGCTTGTTACATGTCTGCTTCCCTCGCATTCGTCTTTCCAGGACAGGGTTCGCAGTCCCTCGGCATGCTGGCCGAGTTGGGCGCGCAACACCCAGTGGTCCTTGAAACATTCAAAGAAGCTTCCGATGCTCTGGGTTACGACCTGTGGGCACTGACCCAGCAAGGGCCGGAAGAACTACTCAATCAAACCGATAAAACCCAACCGGCCATTCTGACCGCCTCGATCGCCTTGTGGCGTCTGTGGCTGGCTGAAGGCGGCGCGCGTCCGGCTTACGTTGCCGGTCACAGCCTGGGTGAATACAGCGCTCTGGTGGCTGCGGGCAGCCTGAGCCTGGGCGCTGCGGTGAAGCTGGTAGAGCGTCGCGGTCAATTGATGCAGGAAGCCGTTCCGGCTGGGCAGGGCGGCATGGCCGCTATCCTCGGTCTGGACGATGCTGACGTGCTGGCAGCCTGCGCCGAAGCGGCGCAAGGTGAAGTGGTCAGCGCGGTCAACTTCAACTCGCCGGGCCAGGTAGTGATTGCCGGCGCCAAGGCTGCGGTCGAACGCGCCATCGAAGGCTGCAAGGCGCGTGGTGCCAAGCGTGCCATGCCGTTGCCGGTCAGTGTGCCATCCCACTGCGAGTTGATGCGTCCGGCCGCCGAGCGATTCGCTGAGTCGATCGCAGCGATCGACTGGCAGGCGCCGCAGATTCCAGTAGTGCAGAACGTCAGTGCCGACGTACCAGCCGATCTGGAAACCCTCAAGCGCGATCTGCTTGAGCAGCTTTACAAGCCTGTGCGCTGGGTCGAATCGGTCCAGGCACTGGCTGCCAAGGGCGCGACCCAACTGGTCGAGTGCGGTCCGGGCAAGGTTCTGGCCGGTCTGAACAAACGTTGCGCTGAAGGCGTGTCGACCTCTAACCTCAATACCCCAGATGCTTTCGCTGCCGCCCGTGCAGCGCTGGTCTGATCAAGGAGAAGCTTGCATGAGTCTGCAAGGTAAAGTTGCACTGGTCACCGGTGCCAGCCGTGGTATCGGCCAGGCTATCGCTCTGGAGCTGGGTCGTCAGGGTGCCATCGTTGTTGGCACTGCGACCTCCGCATCGGGTGCCGAGCGTATCGCCGCCACTCTGAAAGAAAACGGTATTCAGGGCACTGGCCTGGAACTCAATGTCACCAGCGACGAGTCCGTAGCGGCCGTGCTGGCGAGCATTCAGGAGCAGTTCGGTGCGCCGGCGATCCTGGTCAATAATGCCGGTATCACCCGCGATAACCTGATGATGCGCATGAAAGATGACGAATGGCATGACGTTGTCGATACCAACTTGAACAGTCTGTTCCGCCTGTCCAAGGGCGTTTTGCGCGGTATGACCAAAGCCCGTTGGGGACGAATTATCAGTATTGGCTCGGTTGTGGGTGCCATGGGCAACGCAGGCCAAGTAAACTACGCAGCCGCCAAGGCCGGTCTGGAAGGTTTCAGCCGTGCGCTGGCGCGTGAAGTCGGTTCGCGTTCGATTACGGTAAACTCGGTGGCCCCAGGGTTCATCGACACCGATATGACCCGCGAACTGCCCGAGGCGCAGCGTGAAGCCTTGCAGACGCAAATTCCGCTGGGTCGTCTGGGGCAAGCTCAAGAGATCGCGTCTGTGGTCGCTTTTCTTGCGTCCGACGGTGCGGCTTACGTTACTGGGGCTACAATCCCGGTGAACGGCGGGATGTACATGAGTTAAATGTGACGGATTGCTTCAAAAAAATGTCATACGAGCTGTCTAAAATCCGTTATAAAGCTGCAATCTATTTTATCGGCAGAGGGCCGCAGGGTTTGAGGAGTGAAGCTTTCAGTTGAAAAACTGAAAAGTCTTTCTATACACTTACCCACTGGCCAGCTGCCTGAATTTGTCCATTAGGAGTGAAAACAAGGTATGAGCACCATCGAAGAGCGCGTCAAGAAAATCGTTGCTGAGCAACTGGGCGTTAAAGAAGAAGAAGTGGTCAACACCGCTTCCTTCGTTGAAGACCTGGGTGCCGACTCCCTTGACACCGTTGAGCTGGTGATGGCTCTGGAAGAGGAATTCGAGACCGAAATCCCTGACGAAGAAGCTGAAAAGATCACTACTGTACAAGCAGCAATCGACTACGTTACCAGCCATCAGGCGTAATAGTTTTTAGTCGTCGCTCGCTGTCATGGAAAAACCGCACTGCCATCATGGCGTGCGGTTTTTTCTTTAGGCCTTGTGCGAAGTCGTCATTTGAAAAAAGGAGAGTGCTGTGTCGCGTAGACGCGTCGTAGTCACCGGTATGGGTATGTTGTCGCCACTGGGCACGGATGTGCCGAGCAGTTGGCAGGGCATTCTGGCTGGCCGCAGTGGCATTGGTCTGATCGAACACACCGACCTTTCTGCCTATTCCACCCGTTTTGGCGGCTCGGTAAAGGGCTTCAATGTCGAGGAATACTTGTCGGTCAAGGAAGCCCGCAAACTCGACCTGTTCATTCAATACGGTCTGGCTGCAGGTTTTCAAGCCGTGCGTAACGCAGGTCTTGAGGTTACCGACGCCAATCGCGAGCGTATCGGCGTGGCCATGGGCTCGGGTATTGGCGGTCTGACCAATATCGAAGACACCAGCCGCACACTGCATGATTCCGGCCCACGGCGGATTTCTCCGTTTTTCGTGCCTGGCTCGATCATCAATATGATTTCCGGTTTCCTGTCCATTCACTTGGGTGCACAGGGACCTAACTACGCCATCGCCACGGCGTGTACCACCGGTACGCACTGCATCGGCATGGCTGCACGTAACATCATGTACGACGAAGCCGACGTAATGATCGCCGGCGGCGCCGAGATGGCCGCATGTGGTCTGGGCATGGGCGGCTTTGGTGCCTCCCGCGCACTGTCGACCCGCAATGACGAGCCGACCCGTGCCAGTCGTCCATGGGACAAGGGTCGTGATGGCTTCGTGCTGTCCGATGGTGCCGGCGCACTGGTTCTCGAAGAGCTGGAGCACGCCAAGGCCCGTGGTGCGACCATTTACGCCGAGCTGATCGGTTTCGGCACCAGTGGCGATGCCTACCACATGACCTCGCCACCGGCCGATGGCGCGGGTGCTGCGCGTTGCATCACCAATGCTTTGCGCGATGCGAAGATCAATGGTGATCAGGTGCAGTACATCAATGCCCACGGCACTTCGACCTCGGCTGGCGACCTCGCCGAAGCCTGTGCGATCAAATCGGTGTTCGGCGATCACGCCTACAAACTGGCCGTCAGTTCGACCAAGTCCATGACTGGTCACCTGCTGGGTGCGGCAGGGGCGGTCGAGGCGATTTTCAGCGTACTGGCAATCAACAGTCAGGTAGCCCCGCCGACCATCAACCTCGATGAGCCGGACGAAGGCTGCGACCTTGACTTCGTACCCCACACCGCGCGCGGCATGGATATCGACGTGGTGCTGTCCAACTCCTTCGGATTTGGCGGTACCAATGGCTCGCTGGTGTTCCGCCGGTTCGCTGACTGATGGACAGCTGGGTCGACGGTCAACCGGCTGACGCTTTGTCGCTGAAAGATCGCGGCCTGGCTTACGGCGATGGCCTGTTCGAGACCATCGCCGTCAAGGGCGGGCAGCCGTTGTTGCTGGATCGACATTTGTCGCGTCTGGCCGAAGGCTGTTCGCGCCTGGCGATTGCCGCCGATCATGAGCTGATCCGCGCGGAGCTGCTGGCCTATGCCGCCGCGCTGGGCGAGGGCGTGCTCAAACTCATTCTCACCCGCGGCGACAGCCTGCGCGGTTACGCCCCCGATCCTTCGGCCCAGGCCCGGCGCATTCTGCAAGGCAATCCTCCCGCTGCCTATCCGGCTGTGCATGCGAAGCAAGGCGTGCGCCTGTTCCCTTGTACAACACGGCTTTCCAAGCAGCCATTGCTTGCCGGTCTCAAGCACCTGAATCGTCTGGAGCAGGTTATCGCCCGTTCCGAATGGCAGGACACCGAGCATGCCGAAGGCTTGATGCTGGATCAGGTCGGGCGGGTGATCGAAGGTGTGTTCAGTAATCTGTTCCTGGTGCGCGATGGCGTGCTGGTGACCGCCGATCTCAAACGTTGTGGCGTGGCAGGCGTGATGCGTGCCGAATTATTGTTTCAAGCCGAGTCATTGGGGATCCCCACACAAATCACCGACATTACCCTCGAACAGCTGCAATGGGCTGATGAGGTCTTTGTCTGCAACAGCGTTTATGGCGTTTGGCCGGTGCGCGCCTATGCCGCACTGAGCTGGCCGGTAGGGCCGCTCACCCGTAAACTCCAAACCATTGCCCGTGCGCTACTGGATGCCTGATTCGTGAGACGTAAATTATTGCTGCTGCTGGAAACCGGACTGGTTCTGGCGGGGCTGTTGGCGGGCGCTTGCGCCTGGAAAATCCATTCGGCGCTGGAACAGCCGCTGAACATCGCCCAGGAACAGCTGTTGGATGTGCCCAAAGGCACTACGCCGAACCGCACTTTCATTCGACTTGAAGCCGATGGCGTCATCAAGGACGCTTTCTGGCTGCGCGTGTACTGGCGCTTCAACCTGCCGGGTCAACCGCTGCACAGCGGCGAATACCGCATGGTTCCCGGCATGACAGTCGAAGGGCTGATCGACCTGTGGAAGCGCGGGGAAATGGTTCAGTACAGCCTGACGCTGGTCGAAGGCTGGAATTTCCATCAGGTCCGTGCAGCCCTGGCCAAGGATGAAAAACTCGAACAGACCCTCAACGGTCTGAGCGACAGCCAGGTGATGGACAAGCTCGGGCACGGCGGGATTTTCCCGGAAGGGCGCTTCTTCCCCGACACGTACCGTTTCGTGCGTGGCATGACTGACGTCGATCTGCTCAAGAAAGCTTACGACCGCCTTGACGAAGTCCTCGCCATGGAATGGAGCCAGCGTGCTGCCGACGTGCCCTACACCGAACCCTATCAGGCGCTGATCATGGCCTCGCTGGTGGAAAAGGAAACCGGTGTGCCGCAGGAGCGCAGGCAAATCGCCGGCGTGTTCGTGCGGCGCATGGAGATGGGCATGTTGCTGCAGACCGATCCGACGGTGATCTACGGCTTGGGCGATCGCTATAACGGCAAGTTGACCCGCGCCCATCTCAAGGAGCCGACGCCGTATAACACTTACCTGATCGCTGGCCTGCCGCCGACTCCGATCGCGATGGTCGGCCGCGAGGCGATCCATGCGGCGTTGAATCCGGCGGACGGCAACAGCCTGTATTTTGTTGCGCGCGGTGATGGCAGCCACGTGTTCTCCGATGATCTGGATGCCCATAACAATGCGGTGCGGGAGTTCCAGCTCAATCGCCGGGCCGATTACCGTTCCAGCCCGGCACCGACTACCACGCCGCTGACGGAGGATGCCCAGGCGCCGATCCCGGCGGCTTCGCCTGATACGGCGGCCGAAGACGTGCCACAACTAGCGCCGCAAGGCTCTGCACAAGAGCCTGCACCAGCACCCGAGCGGGATGCTCCGGCGCCGCAAAGCCCGCAATGACTCTGATTAAGGACTGCCTGTGACTGGCTTGTTTATTACCCTGGAAGGCCCGGAAGGTGCCGGCAAGAGCACCAATCGCGAATACCTGGCCGAGCGTCTGCGCGCCGCCGGGATCGAGGTGGTGTTGACCCGGGAGCCGGGTGGCACGCCCCTGGCCGAGCGAATCCGCGACGTGTTGTTGGCGCCGGTCGATGAGGTCATGAACCCTGACACCGAGCTGCTGTTGGTGTTCGCCGCGCGAGCCCAGCACCTGGCCGAGGTGATCCGCCCGGCGCTGGCCCGTGGCGCGGTGGTTCTGTGTGATCGTTTTACCGATTCGACCTATGCCTACCAGGGCGGTGGTCGCGGTTTGTCGCTGGAGCGTATCGCGACCCTCGAAACATTCGTCCAGGGCGATCTGCGCCCGGACTTGACGCTGATCTTCGATCTGCCGGTGGAAGTGGGCCTGGCCCGCGCCAGTGCCCGCGGTCGCCTGGACCGCTTCGAGCTTGAAGGCCGCACGTTCTTCGATGCCGTGCGCAGTGCCTTCCTCGAGCGTGCCAAAGCGGATCCTGCGCGTTATGTCCTGGTGGATGCCGCTCAACCGCTGGCGCAGGTCCAGCAGTCTCTGGATGCCTTGCTGCCACGTCTGCTGGAGTTGACCCGTGGCTGAAGCCTATCCGTGGCAGGACAGTCTCTGGCAGCAATTGGCCGGTCGTGCCCAGCACGCCCATGCCTATTTGCTGCATGGCCCGGCCGGGATCGGCAAGCGTGCGCTGGCCGAGCGGTTGATGGCCAGTTTGTTGTGCCAGCGTCCGACCGCCCAAGGCGCCTGCGGTGAGTGCAAATCCTGCCTGGTGCTCAAGGCCGGTAGTCATCCCGACAACTACGTCCTGGAACCGGAAGAGGCAGACAAGGCGATCAAGGTCGATCAGGTGCGTGACCTGGTCAGCTTCGTGGTTCAGACCTCGCAGATGGGCGGTCGCAAAGTGGTGCTGATCGAGCCGGTCGAGTCGATGAACATCAACGCCGCCAACGCCTTGCTCAAAAGCCTTGAAGAGCCGTCCGGCGACACCGTATTGCTGCTGGTCAGCCACCAGACCAGTCGTCTGCTGCCGACCATCAAGAGCCGTTGCGTACAGCAGGCCTGTCCATTGCCGAGCGAAGCCATGAGCCTGGCGTGGCTGGCCAAGGCGTTGCCGGACTGCTCGGAAGACGAGCGCATTGAACTGCTGACCCTTGCTGCCGGTTCGCCATTGGCCGCGGTCAAATTGCAGGCCCAAGGCGTGCGCGAGCAGCGGGCGCTGGTGGTCGAGGGCGTGAAGAAGTTGCTCAAGCAGCAGCAATCGCCGACACAACTGGCCGAGGAATGGAAAACCATTCCCATGTTGCTGCTGTTCGACTGGTTCTGCGACTGGTCGAGCCTGATCCTGCGTTATCAGTTGACTCAGGATGAAGCGGGGCTGGGGCTGGCGGACATGCGCAAGGTGATTCAATACCTGGCGCAGAAAGCCGCTCAGGATAAAGTCCTGAATATTCAGGACTGGATTCTAGCCCAACGGCAGAAAGTGATGAGCAAGGCCAACCTCAATCCGGCGCTGTTGCTGGAGGCGCTGTTGGTGCAATGGGTATCCTTGCCTGCCCAGAGGTGACTAGACTCTGATCATCAGAAATGGAGGTCAGCATGAACGAACCCATCAGTCCGGGGCCGCGCAATGGCATTTTGTCCTTGACCATCAAGGACAGGTCCGTGCTCTACGCGGCCTACATGCCATTCATCAAGAACGGTGGCCTGTTTATCCCGACCAACAAGAGCTACAAGTTGGGCGATGAGGTCTTCATGCTGCTGCACCTGATGGACGAACCGGAAAAGATCCCGGTCGCCGGCAGGGTCACCTGGATTACCCCTAAAGGTGCCCAAGGCAACCGCGCCGCTGGAGTCGGCGTGCAATTCAACGAAGGCGATGACACCGCGCGCAGTCGAATCGAAACCCATCTGGCCGGAGCCCTGAAGTCCGACCGTCCCACTCATACGATGTAAGTTGCAGCCCTTTTATGCTTGTAGATTCCCATTGCCACCTTGATCGCCTCGACCTCACCGCCCACGATGGCTCCCTGGATGCCGCGCTCGACGCGGCTCGTCAGAGGGGAGTAGGGCACTTTCTGTGCATTGGCGTCAGCGTTGAGAACGCCGCCGATGTCAAAGCCCTGGCCGAACGCTACGACGACGTCGATTGTTCGGTCGGCGTGCATCCGCTGGACGTGCAGCCGGGTGCCGCTCCGGCGCTGGATTGGCTGTTGCGCGAACTCAATCATCCGCGGGTGGTGGCGATCGGGGAAACCGGCCTGGATTACCACTACGAACCGGAAGCGGCAGAGTTGCAGCAGGAGTCGTTCCGCCTGCACCTGCAAGCGGCGCAACAGACCGGAAAACCGGTAATCATCCACACCCGTGGCGCCCGGGCCGACACCCTTGAACTGCTGCGTGAGGCGGCGCTGCCTCAAGCAGGCGTTCTGCATTGCTTCACCGAAGACTGGGAGATGGCCAAGGCCGCGCTGGATATGGGTTATTACATTTCCTTGTCCGGTATTGTCACTTTTCGCAATGCCGATGCCTTGCGCGATGTGGCCAGCAAAGTGCCGGCCGACCGCTTGCTGGTGGAAACCGATTCGCCGTACCTGGCGCCGATCCCGTATCGCGGCAAACCGAACCTGCCGCAGTACGTGCGTGAGGTAGCGGAATTTCTGGCAATGTTGCGAGGCGAGCCCTACGAGCGATTTGCCGAGCAGACTACCGAGAATTTCAAGCGGTTATTTCCGTTGGCGCACGTCAGGGCATCGGCGTAACGTTGGAAAGGGTCGCAACCTGTGGCGGGCTTTGCTCTCAAATCGCAGGCAAAAAAAACCCGGGTTCTGGGGGGTGAATCCGGGTTAAGACCATTAGGAGTAAAACAAAGGCACGCAATCCTTTGGTACCTTCATCGGCGCGACACTTGGGGGAGATGCCTCGCCGACAGTTGAAGTATTGATCAGTATCGCGCCGAGTCCAGTTTGGTTGGTCGGGTTTTTAAACAAATTTGGAATACGTGCGCTTCGGTTGAGTTCTCATCAACCGGCGAGGTCGCGTGAATTCATCAAGAAACACATATATGGTCGGATGATCCGTGCATTTTTGCGCAAGTTAGGCATAATACGCGGCTTCGAATTTTGACCCCTACAGACCTTTTCTTATGCATAAAGAACCTCGTAAGGTCCGTGAGTTTCGTCGCCGCGAGCAAGAAATTCTCGATACCGCGCTCAAGCTGTTCCTCGAACAAGGTGAAGACAGTGTCACCGTCGAGATGATTGCTGATGCCGTAGGTATCGGCAAAGGCACGATCTACAAGCACTTCAAATCCAAGGCGGAGATCTACCTGCGCCTGATGCTCGACTACGAGCGTGATTTGAACGAGCTGTTGCATTCCGCCGATGTCGATAAGGACAAGGAAGCCCTGTCCCGGGCCTACTTCGAATTCCGCATGCGCGATCCGCAACGCTATCGGTTGTTCGATCGCCTGGAAGAAAAGGTGGTCAAGGGCAACCAGGTACCGGAGATGGTGGAGGAACTGCACAAGATCCGCGCCTCGAACTTCGAACGCCTGACCCTGCTGATCAAGGGCCGGATCAGCGAAGGCAAGCTCGAAGACGTGCCGCCTTACTTCCATTACTGCGCAGCCTGGGCGCTGGTGCATGGCGCCGTGGCGCTGTATCACTCGCCGTTCTGGAGCAATGTGCTGGAAGATCAGGAAGGTTTCTTCCAGTTCCTGATGGACATCGGCGTGCGCATGGGCAACAAACGCAAGCGCGATACCGACACTCCGAGCAGCTGAGCCATCCAGTTGTCTAATTGCGCCATGAGCCATGATTTAGCTACGTGGCGCAGTACCGCAGGAATATACTCAGGCATAGGGCTTGCTAAAACTTGATTTGTGAGTCAAGTTTTGCGCGTTCGAATCTTCTTTCGCCGGAGTGATCCATGATCGTTGACCGTCAAGGCAGGCGTTTTCGCAATTTGCGGATCAGTCTGACCTCCGCCTGCAACTACGCCTGTACCTACTGCGTGCCCAACGGCAAACGGCTGGTGGCTGCGCAGGATGAGTTGTCGGCCGAGGCGATGGCACGCGGCGTGGCCTATCTGATCGAAGCAGCCGGCATCGAGCGCCTGCGCATTACCGGTGGCGAGCCACTGGTCAGCCCCAAACTCGAAGCCTTCATGACCGCCGTCGGGCAGATGGGGCTGGCGGACATCAGTCTGACCACCAATGGCCAGCTGTTGGCGAAGAAGCTGCCGCTGCTGGTGGATGCCGGCATTCGGCGCATCAACGTTTCCCTCGATACCCTGGACGCCGGGGCTTTCCGCAGCATTGCCCGCGGCGGCGATCTGGCGACCGTGCTCGACGGCATGGCCCAGGCCGCGGCAGCCGGCATGAAGATCAAGGTCAATATGGTGCCGCTGCGTGGGCAAAACCTTGATCAGGTGATGCCACTGCTCGATTACTGCCTGGAACGCGGCTACGAGCTGCGCTTCATCGAGTTGATGCGCATGGGCCACCTGGCCAGCGATTCCAACGCCTTCCTGCAACAGTTCGTCAGCCTTCAGCAATTGCTGAGCCTGATCGGCGAACACTACGAATACCTGCAGGCCGACGCGCCGGTCGATGCCACGGCGGTGCGCTACGAGATTCCGGGGCAGGGCCACTTCGGCGTGATCGCCAACGAAAGCGTGCCGTTCTGCCGCACCTGCTCGCGGTTGCGCTTGTCGTCCACTGGCTGGCTGCATGGCTGCCTGTCGTCGAGTAATCGCCACTATGTCGGCGATCTGCTGGACAAACCTCGTCACCAGGCATTGCCGGCGTTGCAGCGACTGCTGGTGAAGGCTCTGGGGGACAAGCAGGAAGTGGCGTTCTCCGGTGGCGCGACCATCATGAAAATCATCGGCGGCTGATCGCGATCTGTAGCAGCTGCCTCGCTGGGGCTCGACAGCTGCTACAGCCGAACGCAGCCTTCGGCAGCTGCTACAAAGATGATCCTGGCATGAGCTGGCGCGGAAGCTGCATCCCTCGGCCATTCGCCGGTTTTCCGTCACCGGCTTCTGGAGGGAAGGATGCGTAGCCTGGTTTTGCTGCTGGCCGTTTTGGCGCTTGGTGGCTGCATGAATGTCAGCGATATGGCTGAAGGAACTCGCTACCACATGAGCGACGCGGGGCTGCTGGACCACAGCGACAGCCGTCGCGTGAATAACATCCGCATTCAGCCAGATTCGTTCATCTACATCGCCCAGGGCGCCTTCGCGCCGCCGGGCACTGCCTATCCGCGACCTAACGTGGTGGCCGAAGAAGCCTTCAACGGCTTTATCGAATATTTCCCAATGGTCCGCCGTGCCCGCGCGCCGGAAGGCCTCGACGCCGCCATGGGCGAAGCCCGTGCCGCCGGTGCCCACTACCTGCTCTATACACGTTTTGCCAAGGCCGACGACCGCATCGGCAACACGGACGAATTGATCGATCAGGAACGCTCGGATCGCCTCGGGATCGACAGTGGCGTCATACAGATCATGTTGATCGAGACCAGCACCCAGTATTTGATCGATACTGCACGTATCAAGAGTCGTGGCGGTTTACTGACGTTCCACGATAACAAACCAGAAGATCTGCTGGGCCCGCCGCTGGAGCAATACGCTCGTAGCCTGCTGGGGATCAGCGACCAGTAATTCAAAGGAGAACGCCATGAGTGGCCCGCAAAAAGCCAATGACCTGCTGGGACAAATCCCCAAAACCAAAGGCTTGCCACCGGTCCACTTGTGGAACCCCGACTTCTGTGGCGACATCGATATGCGCATCGCCCGCGACGGCACCTGGTATTACCTGGGCACGCCGATCGGGCGCAAGCCGATGGTCAAGCTGTTCTCCACCATCATTCGCCGCGACGGCGATGATTACTTTCTGATTACTCCAGTCGAGAAGGTCGGCATCAAGGTCGACGACGCACCGTTCGTGGCGATTGCCGTGGAAGTCGAAGGCGAGGGTGAGGCTCAGGTCTTGCGCTTTACCACCAACGTCGATGAAACCACCGACGCCGGTGTCGAGCACCCCATGCGCGTGGTGATCGACCCGGTGACTCAGGAACCCGCCCCGTACGTGCATGTGCGCAGCAACCTTGAAGCGCTGATTCACCGCAATGTGTTCTACCAATTGGTAGAGCTGGCCGTGAGCCGTGAGATTGACGGGCAGAGCTGGCTCGGTGTCTGGAGCGGTGGTGAGTTTTTCCCGATCGGACTTGAGCCGTAAGCGCTGAACCCGAGAAACGAAACGGCCCGTTATTGCAACGGGCCTTTTTTATGGGCTTACAAACCCTTGCTCTTGAGCCGGGCGGCATGTTCTAGGTAGAGCATCACCGGGCTCACGTTCCAACTGTTGATCCCGGCCATCTGGTTGACTGCATCAAAGTGGTCCATGGGGTAATCCGAGCGGATCACTTTGCCCAAATGAGAGCTGTAGCGGCCGACCAGCCCATCATTGGCGTGCTTCTCTTTATAAAATAACTGCGACAGCACTTTACAGTTCAAATGGGTCGGGTCGAGGAGTTGCAGGCTTTGAAAGTTCTGCACGATCCCGCTCCAGGAGTAGTAATACACGCCGTTCTCAACTTCGTTGCCTTCCCCGCCCCAAACCTTTGGCAACCCTTGCGGGTACTTGCGATTGAAGGCGGCCAGGCCTGCGCTGGTCAGCGATTCGAACGCCGCTTGAGGGTCGATGGGGTTTTCCGGATGGCCACTGATCAACGAAATGAAGGTGCCGACTGCGCCTAACAGGGCTAATACCAAGGCTTCGGGTAATTCTCCGGGTGTCAGTGCCTTGTGCAGTTGGTCGGCAATCTCGGAGCCGTGGTTAGGGCAACTGACCGAGGTGACCGACGCAACCTTTTCCGGGTACAGGGCTGCGACGTAGCGTGCCGCCAGCGGACCTTGGCTATGGCCGATCAGATTGACCTTGGCGGCGCCCGTTTCCCGCAAGATGCGGTCGACGTGTTCGAGCAGTTTTTCACCACGCTCCTCATTGCCGTTGACGGTTGGAATATTCACGGCAAACACCTGGGCACCGGCACGTTCCAGGGCTTCCTCGATTTCGAAGAAGTACGGATAACCGGCGATTCTGTCGAAGCCGAAAAGACCGTGAACCAACACAATGGGGTATTTCGTAGACGCATCCATGTCCATGTTCATACCTGCGATAGCGGATTTTAGTGAGGTTGTCTGATCTGTTGCGGGCTAACCGTAGTTTACAAAGTGGGTGGGTTCAAAGCGCCGGGGGGAGTAATCGGACGAACAGTCATGCCTGTGTTGGCAAGGACTCCAGAAAAATCCAATTGACACCCAATCATATGATGATTAGCGTGGGCATCCATCGCGAACGGCTTTTGTGTCGTTTCATTTTTTTTCACCGGGCGGTGAGGTACCCATGTCCAGCAGTTTTCACGCGTCGACGGTTGATTGGCTGGGGTGCTGGATTGCCGCTGGCCAGGTGAAGCCCGGTCAGACCATCAAGGTTGAAGCCGACCTGGGCGAGCAGCTTGGGGTCAGCCGTACGGTCATCCGCGAAGCGATCAAAACCCTGGTGGCCAAAGGCATGCTCGAAGTCGGGCCGAAGGTCGGCACGCGGGTGTTGCCGGTACGGCGCTGGAACCTCTTCGATCCACAAGTCGTCGGCTGGCTGTCGCGCAGCGGTTTGCCGGAAAACTTCGTCGACGACTTGCTTGACCTGCGCCGCACCATCGAACCGATGGCGGTGCGTTGGGCCTGCGAGCGCGCAACAGTGGAACAAGTGCAAGCGGTGCTTCAGGCCTACAACGCGCTGGAACGAGCCGTAGACAGCGGCATCGATTACAACCGCGCCGACCAGTTCTTCCACGAGTGCATCCTCGCCGCCAGCCACAATCAATTCATCGAACAAATGGTCCCGGCCCTCGGCGCGCTGCTGGCGGTGTCGTTCGAAGTGTCTGCCGCCGACCCGGACGAACTGCGCCGAACCTTGCCGATTCACAAAGACATGGCCGACGCCATCGCCGCCCGGGATGCCGCGCGGGGTGTGTGGGCCTGCATGACCCTGATCGATAACGCCGACCTGGCGATCAAACGGTTTTACCCCCAAGTCATGGCCGACAAGAAGGCAAGCTGACCAGGCTCGCTCCCACATAAAAGCAATAAAAAGGAGGTTTCATGACGTGGACTGCGGTTACCGAACACCGTGCGCGACTCGGTGAAGGTCCGTTCTGGGATGCACCGACCCAGGCGCTGTACTGGGTTGATATCGCCGGCAAACAGGCGCTGCGACTGATCGGCGCCAATGTGGAAATCTGGCAGATGCCGGAACACGTGTCCGCATTCATCCCCTGCGAAAGTGGCGATGCCCTGGTGACATTGAGCAGTGGGGTTTATCGGCTGGACCTGAACTCTCCCGGCCTGGAACCTCGGCTGACCTTGCTCTGCGTGGCCGATCCGCAACCCGGCAATCGCGCCAACGAAGCCCGCTGCGATGCCTTGGGCCGGCTCTGGCTGGGCACCATGCAAAACAACATCGGCGAGCAGGGCGAAGACTTGCCGATCGTGCGCCGCTCCGGTGGCCTGTTTCGCATCGACCGCGATGCTCGGGTCACGCCGCTGCTTCGAGGGCTCGGCATCCCCAACACATTGCTATGGAGCGACGACGGCACGACCCTGTATTTCGCCGACAGCCTCGACGGCACGTTGTACCAACATTTCATCCATACCGACGGCAACCTCGACACCGCCTACGTCTGGTTTGGCCCCCACGAACGGGGTGGCCCCGACGGCTCGGCGATGGATGCCGAGGGCTATATCTGGAACGCCCGCTGGGACGGCAGTTGCTTGCTCAGGTTGAGCCCGGACGGTCATGTCGATCGGGTGATCGAACTGCCTGTCAGTCGCCCCACCAGTTGCGTGTTTGGTGGCGAAGACTTCAGAACCTTGTACATCACCAGTGCGGCGAGCCCGCTCAACCATCCATTGGATGGTGCGGTGTTGTCGGTTCGAGTCGATGTACCCGGAAAACCTTGTCAGAGATTTGCTGGTTAAATCCCAAAATATGGGATGTAAAATTATATATTGAGATTTGTTGGTGGCCGGGTTTATAGTCGGCCCCATCAGTTACACGCACTCACACTTAAAAAAACAAAACAGGTGAAGTGATGCAGCGATATTCCACCGTCCTCCCTTGGGTCGACAGTGCTTCAGGCCGCCCCGGCGCCCGGGCGTTTGCACGCCTGCCTGCCTATTCCAAAAAGCCTTTTGACCGGACATCGACAGATGTCCGGTTTTCGTCGTGCCCTCGAACAGGAGTGTTGATCCATGGCTGAACCCCTTTCCTTGCCACCGGTGCCCGAACCGCCGAAGGGTGAGCGCCTGAAAAACAAGGTCGTGCTGTTGACCGGCGCCGCTCAGGGGATCGGCGAAGCGATTGTCGCGACCTTTGCGTCCCAGCAAGCCAAGCTGGTCATCAGCGATATCCAGGCCGAGAAAGTCGAAAAAGTCGCGGCGCATTGGCGTGAACAAGGCGCGGATGTGGTGGCGATCAAGGCCGACGTATCGCGCCAGCAAGACCTGCACGCCATGGCCAAGTTGGCCATTGAGCTTCACGGTCGCATCGATGTGCTGGTCAACTGCGCTGGGGTCAACGTGTTCCGCGACCCGCTGCAAATGACCGAGGACGACTGGCATCGCTGCTTCGCCATCGACCTGGACGGCGCTTGGTATGGCTGCAAAGCCGTGCTGCCGCAGATGATCGAGCAGGGCATCGGCAGCATCATCAACATCGCCTCGACCCATTCCACTCACATCATTCCCGGCTGCTTCCCGTACCCGGTGGCCAAGCATGGTTTGCTCGGGCTGACCCGCGCCTTGGGCATCGAATACGCACCCAAGGGCATTCGCGTCAACGCCATCGCGCCGGGCTATATCGAAACCCAACTGAACGTCGACTACTGGAACGGCTTTGCCGACCCTCATGCCGAACGTCAACGGGCCTTCGACTTGCATCCACCGCGCCGCATCGGTCAGCCAATCGAAGTGGCGATGACCGCCGTGTTCCTGGCCAGCGATGAGGCGCCATTCATCAACGCTTCGTGCATCACCATCGATGGTGGTCGTTCGGTCATGTACCACGACTGAATAATTTGGGTTTCAGGCGCAAAACTACACCTGAAATCCAATCATCATACGATATGACTATTGTCTGCATGTTTCGACCGCTGTATTGGCTTTCAAATAACGCTCAAAAAAAATAACAAGGAGTCAGCTTATGAAACGTCGTCGTGGGATCCGTTCCCTGTGCTGTGCCGCTTTGGCGGTCACCGCGGTCAGCCTGAGCAGTACGTTGCTGGCGGCCGAGGAAGTGAAGATCGGTTTTCTGGTCAAGCAAGCCGAAGAGCCCTGGTTCCAGACCGAATGGGCCTTCGCTGAAAAGGCCGGCAAGGACAAGGGCTTCACCGTCATCAAGATCGCCGTGCCTGATGGCGAGAAAACCCTCTCGGCCATCGACAGCCTGGCGGCGAACGGCGCCAAGGGCTTCGTGATCTGCCCGCCGGACGTCTCCCTGGGCCCTGCGATCATGGCCAAGGCCAAGCTCAATGGTTTGAAAGTGATCGCTGTCGATGACCGTTTCGTCGATGCCGGCGGCAAGTTCATGGAAGACGTGCCGTACCTCGGCATGGCAGCTTTCGAAGTTGGCCAGAAGCAGGGCGCCGCCATGGCCGCCGAAGCGAAAAAACGCGGCTGGGACTGGAAACAAACCTATGCGGTGATCAACACCTTCAACGAACTCGATACCGGTAAGAAACGCACCGACGGTTCGGTTAAAGCCCTGGAAGACGCCGGGATGCCGAAAGACCACATTCTGTTCTCGGCCCTGAAAACCCTCGACGTACCTGGCAGCATGGACGCCACCAACTCGGCGTTGGTGAAGCTCCCGAGCGGGGCGAAAAACCTGATCATCGGCGGGATGAACGACAACACCGTGCTGGGCGGCGTGCGCGCCACCGAAAGCGCCGGTTTTGCCGCCGCCAACGTAATCGGTATCGGCATCAACGGCACCGATGCCATCGGCGAACTGAAGAAAGCCAACAGCGGCTTCTTCGGCTCGATGCTGCCGAGCCCGCACATCGAGGGCTACAACACCGCCAGCATGATGCACGAGTGGGTCACCACCGGCAAAGAACCGCCGAAATACACCGCCATGGACGACGTGACGCTGATCACGCGCGACAACTTCAAGCAGGAACTGGAAAAGATCGGCCTGTGGAATTGAGGGTCGGTTGATTTCATTGGTGGCCCCGGCGACGGGGCCGCCTGATCGGTGTGATGAGGTGGGTTATGCACGCACACGTACAAACAGATGAACAGCGCATTGGCGGCAGCCTGCGCTTCAACGGGATCGGCAAAACCTTTCCCGGGGTGAAGGCGCTGGACGGCATCAGTTTCGTCGCGCATCCGGGGCAGGTCCATGCCTTGATGGGCGAGAACGGCGCCGGTAAATCCACGCTGCTGAAGATCCTCGGCGGTGCTTACACGCCGAGCAGCGGCGACCTGCGGATCGGCGAGCAGACGAGGGTCTTCAAATCCACTGCCGACAGCATTGGCAGCGGGGTCGCGGTGATCCATCAGGAGCTGCACCTGGTACCGGAAATGACCGTAGCCGAAAACCTGTTTCTTGGGCATCTGCCGGCAAGTTTCGGCCTGATCAATCGCAGCGTTTTGCGGCAACAGGCACTGGCCTGCCTCAAAGGCCTGGCCGATGAAATCGATCCGCAAGAGAAAGTCGGGCGCTTGTCCCTCGGTCAGCGGCAACTGGTGGAAATCGCCAAGGCGCTGTCCCGTGGCGCGCATGTGATTGCGTTCGACGAACCCACCAGCAGCCTGTCGGCGCGGGAGATCGATCGCTTGATGGCGATCATCGGTCGTCTGCGCGACGAAGGCAAAGTGGTGCTCTACGTCTCCCATCGCATGGAAGAGGTCTTCCGCATCTGCAACGCGGTAACGGTGTTCAAGGACGGTCGCTTCGTGCGCACCTTCGAGGACATGAGCGCGCTGACCCATGACCAGTTGGTGACGTGCATGGTCGGCCGCGACATTCAGGACATCTACGATTACCGCAGCCGACCGCGTGGCGCGGTGGCGCTCAAGGTTGACGGTTTACTGGGGCCGGGTTTGCGTGAACCGGTGAGTTTCGAGGTGCACAAGGGCGAGATTCTGGGTCTGTTCGGCTTGGTTGGCGCGGGCCGCACCGAGCTGTTTCGCATGCTCAGCGGACTTACCCGCAACACGGCCGGACGCCTGGAGTTGCGTGGACATGAACTGAAACTGCGTTCACCGCGCGATGCCATTGCGGCGGGGATTCTGCTGTGCCCCGAGGACCGCAAGAAAGAGGGCATCCTGCCACTGGCCAGTGTCGCCGAGAACATCAACATCAGTGCTCGTGGCGCTCATTCCACCTTCGGTTGCCTGTTGCGCGGGCTGTGGGAAAAGGGCAACGCCGACAAGCAGATCAAGGCGCTGAAGGTGAAGACACCCAACGCGGCGCAGAAAATCATGTACCTGTCCGGCGGCAATCAGCAGAAGGCGATTCTCGGTCGCTGGCTGTCGATGCCGATGAAAATCCTGCTGCTCGATGAGCCTACACGCGGCATCGACATCGGCGCCAAAGCCGAGATTTACCAGATCATCCACAACCTGGCCGCCAGCGGTATTGCGGTGATTGTGGTGTCCAGCGACCTGATGGAAGTCATGGGTATTTCCGACCGCATCCTGGTGCTCTGCGAAGGCACGATGCGCGGCGAACTGACCCGCGAACACGCCAATGAATCCAACCTGCTGCAACTGGCTTTGCCACGCCAACGCGCTGCCGACGTGGCGAACTGAGAGGTGACTATGACCATCCAAAACAACGCTCTGCCAACCCCGCGCAAACCGCTGGACCTGCGACGCTTTCTCGATGACTGGGTAATGCTGCTGGCGGCCGTCGGGATCTTCGTGCTCTGCACCTTGCTGATCGACAACTTCCTGTCGCCGCTGAACATGCGCGGTCTGGGCCTGGCGATTTCCACCACCGGGATTGCCGCCTGCACCATGTTGTATTGCCTGGCGTCGGGGCACTTCGACTTGTCGGTGGGCTCGGTGATTGCCTGCGCCGGCGTGGTCGCGGCGGTGGTGATGCGCGACACCAACAGCGTGTTCCTCGGCGTCAGTGCGGCGCTGGTGATGGGGCTGATTGTAGGGCTGATCAACGGGATCGTGATCGCCAAGCTGCGGGTCAATGCATTGATTACCACACTGGCGACGATGCAGATCGTTCGTGGCCTGGCTTACATTTTTGCCAACGGCAAAGCGGTGGGCGTGTCCCAGGAGTCGTTCTTCGTCTTCGGTAACGGCCAGTTGTTCGGCGTGCCGGTGCCGATTCTGATCACCATCGTTTGCTTCCTGTTTTTCGGCTGGCTGTTGAATTACACCACCTACGGGCGCAACACCATGGCCATCGGTGGCAACCAGGAAGCGGCGTTGCTGGCTGGGGTAAACGTTGACCGAACCAAGATCATCATCTTCGCCGTGCACGGGGTGATTGGTGCATTGGCCGGGGTGATTCTGGCGTCGCGCATGACCTCGGGTCAGCCGATGATTGGCCAGGGTTTCGAGCTGACAGTGATCTCGGCTTGCGTGCTGGGCGGGGTGTCGCTGAGTGGTGGGATCGGGATGATTCGGCATGTGATCGCCGGGGTGCTGATTCTGGCGATCATCGAGAATGCGATGAACCTGAAGAACATCGATACCTTCTATCAGTACGTGATTCGCGGTTCGATCCTGTTGCTGGCGGTTGTGATCGACCGACTGAAACAACGCTGATTTTCCCCGGGGGAGCGGGATGTCCGGCACATGGATACTGGATGTGCCGACGCCTTCGCGGGCAAGCCTCGCTCCTACAGTACCGTGCAGATCCCCCTGTAGGGGCGAGGCTTACCCGCGAAAGCGGTCTGTCTGTCACACAATCCAGCCACAAAATATCCCTTGCTCGCCCTAATCCCTTTCGGTTATCACTTTGTACATGGTTAGACAGGTACGATTTGACAAGAAACAACGGGTTATCGATGAGCTTGTCCGGCGCATCGAAAGCGGCCTCATGGAGGACGGCTTGCTATTGCCGGGTGAACATCAGTTGGCTCAAGAATTCAAGGTCAGCCGCGGCACGCTGCGTGAAGCCCTGGCCGAACTGAAACGGCGTCACTACATCGCCACGCAAAGCGGAGTCGGTTCCATCGTTACTTACGACGGCGTAGTGCTTGATCAGAGCAGCGGCTGGGCCCAGGCACTGGCGGACAGCGGGGCGTTGATCAATACCGAAGTGCTGCGGCTGGAGGCGGTGACTCGGCCTGACCTGCTGTCGCGGTTCGGCACCGATCAATTCATTACCCTCGACCGTCGCCGGCGCGCCACCGACGGCACGCTGGTGTCTCTGGAACGCGCGTTGATGCCCGCGACCGGAGGCCTGGAAGGCCTGCCGCGAGTGGGACTGATTGATAACTCCCTGACCATCACGTTGGCTGCCTACGGCTATGTCGGCGAGCACGGCGATCAGTGGATCGGTGCTGAACCCTTGAACGCCGAAGACGCCGAACTTCTCGGGCGCCCGGTCGGCACGGTATTTCTCAAGGCCCTGCGCACCACCTACGACCGTCAGAACCGTTTTATGGAGCAGGTCGAAAGCCTGCTCGATCCGGTGCACTTTCGCCTGCATTTGCAGTTTGGAGCTCCAAAATGACCGCGCTCAACCGTGCCCTCGGCGCGTTCTATGGACTGGCCCTGGGCGATGCGCTGGGCATGCCGACCCAATCCCTGAGCCGCGCCGAAATCAAGGCGCGCTTCGTTGAAATTACCGATCTGCAAGACGCCGGCCCCGATCAACCGATTGCCGCGAACTTGCCCAAAGGTTCGATCACCGACGATACCGAGCAGGCGATTCTGGTCGCTCGGTTGTTGATCGAGGGCGAGGGCCGGATCGAACCGGCGGTACTGGCCCAACGATTGATCGAATGGGAAGCCGGGATGCAGGCCAAGGGCTCGCAAGACTTGCTCGGCCCTTCGACCAAACGCGCGATCGAAATGATCCTTGCCGGCCACTCGCTGGAAGAGGCCGGGCGCTACGGCACCACCAATGGCGCGGCGATGCGCATCACCCCGGTGGGGATTGCGGCCGATGTCGCCGATCCTGAGCGTTTCATCCGCGCCGTGGTGCAAGCCTGTCAGGTGACCCACAACACCACGCTGGGGATTGCCAGTGCGGCGGCGGTGGCGGCAGTGGTTTCCGCCGGGATCAACGGCATGGACCTGGGTGAGGCGTTGAACCTCGGCCAACAATTCGCGCAGCAGGCCGAAAGTCATGGTCACTGGGTCGCCGGCGGGCGCATCGCCTCGCGCATCAGTTGGGCGCGGAGCATCGGCATCGACAGCGACAAGGCGTTGCTGGCGGATTTGCTGTACGACGTGATCGGCACTTCGGTGGCCTCACAGGAATCGGTGGTGGTGTCGTTTGCGCTGGCCCAGCAAGTGGCCATCGGCGAGATGACGGCCTTCGAAGCGCTGTGCATGGCCGCGAGCCTGGGCGGCGACACCGACACCATCGCGGCGATGCTCGGCGCCATGCTCGGGGCCTGTCTGGGGCTTGAGAGTTGGCCGGTGGCGATGATCGAGCAGGTTAAAGCGGTTAACTCGTTGGAGTTGGAACCGTTGGTAAAAGGTCTGTTGGCTTTACGTTGACTGAGCTGGCCCCATCGCGGGCTGCCCGCGATGAATACGCCGCATACTTGAATTTTTCACCCGCAATGGAATGCACAAACACGGGCAGGACGGTCGGCTGTTGTTTTGTCCTCCGAGATTGCCCACAACCACAATAATGGCAAGGAGCATTTTTCATGAGTTCATCGAGCGCCGGGCAAAGTTCCGGGCAAAGCGCCGGACAACTGGAAACCCGTGGTATAGAACCGGTACCGGAGGGGGAGTGCAACGGTCATCCGCTGCAACTGTTCTGGGTCTGGTTTGCGGCCAACATTTCCATTCTCGGCTTGCCGTTGGGTGCCACGCTGGTGGCCTTTCGCGGCCTGGCGATCTGGCAAGCGATCATCGTCGCGATCCTTGGTGCCGCCGGTTCTTTCGCGGTGGTCGGGATCATCTCCATTGCCGGTCGTCGTGGTCGCGCACCGAGCCTGACGCTGTCGCGAGCGATCTTCGGCGTACGCGGCAATATCGGCCCGACGCTGGTCTCGCTGATGTCGCGTCTGGGCTGGGAAACCGTTAACACCACCACCGCCGCCTTCGTCTTGCTGTCGCTGTGCTCGATAGTGTTCGGCTCGCCGGTGGAAGCCAAAAGCGCACCGCTGCTGACCCTGGTGTTCATCGCGATTTTCGTGCTGCTGACGTTGTCGGTGTCCGGTCTCGGCCACGCCACATTGCTGGTGATCCAGAGATGGGCAACCTATGTGTTCGGTGCGCTGAACATCCTGGTCGGCGGTTTCCTCTGCGCGACCATCGATTGGAGCGCCGTATTCAATGCCACGCCAGCACCGCTGAGCGCGATGATCATCGGCATCGGCACTATGGCCGCCGGCACCGGGATCGGCTGGGCCAACGCCGGCGCAGACATGTCGCGCTATCAGCACCGCAGCGTCAAAGCCGTGCGCCTGGTGGCGTCGGCGGCGTTCGGTGCGGGGATTCCGCTGGTGCTGCTGATCACCCTCGGTGGTCTGCTGTCGGTGGGTAACAACGATCTGGCCTCGGCCACTGACCCGATTGTCGCGATCCGCGACATGCTGCCGACCTGGATGGCGGTGCCGTACCTGATCACCGCGTTCGGCGGGCTACTGCTGTCGAATAACCTGTCGGTGTACTCCGCCGGTTTGACCACCTTGACCCTCGGCCTGAAGGTCAAGCGCGTGTATGCGGTGGTGGTCGATATCATTGCGATCTTCGCCGGCTCGATCTACTTCATGCTGATCGCCGAAAGTTTTTACGGTCCGTTCATCACCTTCATTTCCTTGCTGGCGGTGCCGATCACGGCGTGGGTCGGGATCTTCGTGGTCGACCTGATCCATCGTCATTACTACAGCCCCAAGGACCTGCTGGACGTCAGCCCGAGCAGCGCCTACTGGTATCGCGGTGGCGTCGAGTGGCGTGCATTCGGTGCGTGGGCGGTGGCGATTGTGTTGGGTTTCAGCTTCACCACCATTGGCACCACTGAACAAGATGTCTGGTTCCGGGGCTTCCTGTCCGACTCCTGGCTGGGCCACAACGGTCTGGGCTGGATCGTGACGTTCGTGGTAGCTGGCGGGATTTACTGGGCGCTCGGCGGTGCGAAGGACCGTCGTACCGCGTTGCTCGAGCCTGCGCATGTCTAGGCTGCTGCACACCGGCCAGGTCATCATCGACCTGGTCATGGCCGTGGATAAACTGCCTCATTCGGGCGGTGACGTGTTGGCGCAATCCGCCCGTTTCGAGGCGGGCGGCGGTTTCAATGTGATGGCCGCGGCCCGACGGAACGGCTTGCCGGTGGTTTACCTCGGGCGCCATGGCAACGGCCGTTTTGGTGACCTGGCCCGGGAGGCGATGACGGCAGAAGGCATTCGGATCGGCATCGCTCACCGTGCTGAGCGCGACACCGGGTTGTGTGTCGCACTGACTGAAGCCTCGGCCGAACGCACGTTCATTTCCTACATCGGTGCCGAAGGCGAATTGACCGCCGAAGACCTGGCGAGTGTGTCGGCCGAGGCGGGCGACTTTGTCTATGTCAGCGGCTACAGCCTGCTGCATGCCAGCAAGGCTCAGGTGCTGGTGGATTGGGTGCTGGAGCTGCCGGACGGGATCAAAGTGGTATTCGATCCGGGACCGTTGGTGGATTCGCCGGACACACCGCTGATGAAGGCCTTGCTGCCGCGCATCGATCTGTGGACCAGCAACCGTGTCGAGGCGCTGCGGTTTGCCGGGGCGTCGGACATTGCCGAGGCGTTGAATATTTTGGCGGATCAGTTGCCGACGGACGCCCTGATGGTGGTTCGCGATGGGCCGCAGGGTTGCTGGATCAGCCAGCATGGCGACCGTCGGCAGGTGCCGGGATTCAAGGTCTCGGCCGTCGACAGCAACGGTGCGGGGGATGCCCATGCCGGGGTGTTTGTGGCCGGGTTGGCGCAGGGCTTGCCGGCGGTTGAAGCAGCACGGCGGGCGAATGCGGCAGCGGCGTTGGCGGTCACTCGTTGGGGGCCGGCGACTTCGCCGGGGGCGGCGGAGGTGGATGCGTTGATCCGCGAAACTTTCAGCGCCTGATCAGCCGCCATCGGCCCTCAAATTCACCCTCAATCCTGACGTTCAACCCGCCTTGCGCAACGCCTCGATCAACTCTTGCTTGCGCATGCTCGAGCGCCCCGGAATCTTCTTCGCCCGGGCTTCCTTCATCAGGCTGTCCACCGTCTGGGTATCGCGTGAAGCCTTGCTGTTGCGCGGTTTGCCCTCTCTGGTGGCGACTGCACGGCGGGCTGATTCCTTGCGATCGGCAGACTTGGCAGCGGCCGGCTTCTTGCGTCCCGAGCCACCGGCGCGCTCACCGCCACCCGACTGCTTGTTCACCGTCGCCCAGGCGCGGGCCTCGGCTTCATCTTTCGACACGCCTTTGCGTTCGTAGCTTTCTTCGATGTGTTCGGCCTTGCGTTTCTGCTCGGCGGTGTATTTGTCTTTGCTTCCACGAGGCATGGGATTTCTCCTACGCGTCAGGTATCCAGTTTGCGCGCCGCCTCAACCCCAGCGGCGCTGAGTTTGATCGGCAGGTTCAGCGAGTGTTCGCCGGCTTCGTTGCAGATCACATGACCGTGCTGGATCAGCCCACGCTCCTGCAGCGTCGCAAGGGTGCTGGCCACGACTTTCTCCCCCCGGTAATTGTCCAGAACCTCCTTACCCAAGCCGCTTGGATGGGCATGCAGCAGGCGGGTCAGGACTTCTTTTTCCAGGTTTTTATCGACGTTCATGGTGACCTCTTGGTTGGGATGGACGAGTGTTGCTCCTCGCTCGCATTGGCGAGCCCTTACTCGATATTGGTCCGTCCACGATCTGGATTGGTGCCTGATGAACGACGAGCGGTGTGGCCCTGGCTCCTCAGCCGACGCCGATTTCTTCCTTGAACAGCTCCATGAATCCCTTCAAACGTTGATGGCGAACCTGTGCCAGACGCTGGCCGGTGGTCGTTTGGAAGCCGTCCGCCAGGTGCAGCAGCTTGGTCTGGAAATGATCGAGGCAAAAGCGTTTGTCGTCGTAGTCCCGCTCGTTTGCCTCCGGGTCCACAGGATCGTACAGCGCGCTGCCCATGCGCCCGGCTATGTAGAAGGTACGCGCCACGCCGAGCATGCCAAGCGAGTCGAGGCGGTCGGCGTCCTGGATGATTCGGGCTTCGAGGGTCGTGGGTGTGATGTTGGCGCTGAAGCTATGGGCCTCAATGGCATGGACGACCGCGGTGATTTTTGCGTCAGGCCAATCCATGGCTGTCAGCACTGTCGACGCTTTCTGCGCCGCCAGCCGCGACGCCTGGGAACGCAGCGGCGAGTTCTTCTCCACCGCCACGCAATCGTGCAACAGCACGGCGGCCAGCAGCACTTCAAGATCACCGCTTTCTTCAGCATGAAGCGTGCGCACGTTGTGCCATACCCGTTGCAAGTGCGACAGATCGTGAGCACCGTCCTCGCCAGGTTCCAGCGCATGGGGCAGCAGTTCAGAAGCCAGATTCTGCAGAGGTGCGAAAGCAGCGGTGCTCATAAATGTCCTAAGTATGAAAACGCTTTTGTGGCGAGGGAGCTTGCTCCCGTTGGGCTGCGCAGCAGCCCCGACCCCAGACGGCACGGTATTTCAATTAGACCCGCGTCGCCAGTTTTTGCGACTGCTTTGCAGCCGAGCGGGAGCAAGCTCCCTCGCCACATTGCTTTCAAATGTGACGAGCGCCGCGCGCGGACTTAGTATGGCGTTTTCAACTTTTGACAAGGCACGTCCATGACGATCGAAATCCGCCCGGCAACCCCCAGCGATGCTCCGCAAATCCTCGCGTTCATCACTGAACTGGCCGACTTCGAACGTGCCCGCCACGAAGTCATCGCCAGCGTCGCCGACATCGAGCGCAGCCTGTTCAGCGAAGGCGCCACCGCCCATGGCCTGATCTGCCTGCGCGATGGCCTGCCGATCGGCTTCGCAGTGTTCTTCTTCAGCTATTCCACCTGGCTGGGCAGCAATTGCCTGTACCTCGAAGACCTCTACATCACCCCTGAACAACGCGGCGGTGGTGCCGGTAAAACCCTGCTGCGCCACCTGGCAAAAATCGCCTGCGCCAATGACTGCGGCCGTTTCGAATGGAGCGTGCTGGACTGGAACAAGCCGGCGATCGAATTTTACAAATCCCTTGGCGCACAGCCACAGGAAGAGTGGGTGCGGTATCGGATGGATGGGGCGGTGTTAAGGGATTTTGCCGCCGGTCATTGATCCTCTAAAAGATCGCAGCCTTCGGCAGCTCCTGCACGGGATTGTGTTTCGACCGCGATATTGCGGGCGTACATCGAATCTGTAGGAACTGCCGAAGGCTGCGATCTTTTTTTTGTCGAATCTCAATATGTGGGATTGATATTTATATATTGAGATTGTCCCTCGTCCAGGTTTATAGTCCAGCTCACTCACTGCCAAAAAACAAAACAGGTGAAGCGATGCTGGCGCAATTGATCGCGCTCGATTGGGGGACAACCTCATTACGTGCTTACAAACTCGGCTTCGGTGGCCAGGTGCTGGAACAGCGTGCGCTGTCGTCCGGGATCATGCAGTTGCCCAAGACGCCGCGAACCATCGCCGGTCAGGCGTGCGCCGACGGTTTTGAACTGGCCTTCGACGAGGCTTGCGGTGACTGGCTCGACGCGCAGCCCGATGTACCGGTGATTGCCTGTGGCATGGTCGGCAGCGCTCAGGGCTGGCGCGAAGCGGCCTACTGCGACACGCCGGCGAACGTCGCCAATCTCGGAACCTCCCTACAAACCGTTCGCAGTCTTCGCGGTATCGATGTGCACATCGTGCCGGGTGTGATTCAGCGTTCGCACTTGCCCAACGTCATGCGTGGCGAGGAAACCCAGGTCCTCGGCGTATTGCAGAATCTGCCGGGCGAGGCGGGTAGCGATCTGTTGATCGGCCTGCCGGGCAGTCATTCGAAATGGGTGCAAGTGGCCGACGGCTGCATCGTGCATTTCGATACCTTCATGACCGGCGAAGTCTTCGCCGTGCTCAGCGAACACAGCATTCTGGGGCGCACTCAGCAGCGCGGCGGGGCTTTTGATGGCGATGCTTTTGACCGTGGCGTGCAAGTGGCGCTGTCGGCGGACGGCGAGATCGGGCCGCTGTCGACGTTGTTCAGTACCCGCAGCCTGGGGCTGACCGGCGAGCTGAGCGCCACCGCTCAGCCGGACTATCTGTCCGGCCTGCTGATCGGCCATGAACTGTCGGCCCTGGCCAATGTTCAGCGGCGTCGACGCAATAGCGTGCACCTGCCCTCGATCATCCTTATCGGCAATGCCCAACTCTGCACTCGCTACAGCCGGGCGCTCGACGCCTGCGGTTTTACCCGGGTGACCCTGGCCGAGCAGGCCACCGAACGCGGCTTGTGGCAGTTGGCGGTCGCCGCCGGACTGGTCACTGCAAACCCATCCCGTTAAACCTGACTGGAGGTCTGACATGCTCAAGCAAGCATTGGCACAAAACGGTCTGATCGCGATCTTGCGTGGCCTGCGTCCGCAAGAGGCGGCAGCCGTCGGCGAAGTCCTGTATTCAGCCGGATTTCGCGTCATCGAAGTGCCGCTTAATTCCCCCGAGCCGTACGAAAGTATCCGCATCCTGCGCAGCACATTACCCGCCGACTGCCTGATCGGCGCGGGCACGGTGTTGACGCCGGAACAGGTCGAGCAGGTGAAAGCGGCGGGCGGCCAGGTGATCGTCATGCCCCACAGCGATGCCAAAGTGTTGCGCGCGGCGAAGGCAGCAGGGCTGTTCTTGTCGCCGGGCGTGGCAACGCCGACCGAAGCCTTTGCAGCCCTGGCCGAAGGGGCGGATGTGCTGAAGATGTTCCCGGCCGAGCAGATGGGCCCAGCCGTAGTGAAAGCCTGGCTGGCGGTGTTGCCGGCGGGGACGGTGCTGGTGCCGGTGGGCGGGATTACGCCAGACAACATGCAGGTGTTTGTCGAGGCCGGCGTCAAAGGTTTCGGTCTCGGTTCCGGGTTGTTCAAACCGGGCATGACGGCTGACGAAGTAGCGGTGCGCGCCAAGGCATATGTCGCTGCATGGAACGCTCTGCGTTAAGACTTTCTGGCGCTGTGAGCGCTGCATCTACAAGAGAGACAATAGAGATGAAAATCACCAAACTCACCACCTTCATCGTTCCGCCGCGCTGGTGCTTCCTCAAGGTCGAGACCGACGAGGGCGTGACCGGTTGGGGCGAGCCCGTGGTCGAAGGCCGCGCGCACACCGTTGCCGCTGCGGTTGAGGAATTGTCCGACTACCTGATCGGCAAAGACCCACGCAACATCGAAGACATCTGGACCGTGCTCTACCGTGGCGGCTTCTATCGAGGCGGGGCGATCCACATGAGCGCGCTGGCCGGTATCGACCAGGCGCTGTGGGACATCAAGGGCAAGGCGCTGGGAGTGTCGGTCAGCGATCTGTTGGGCGGTCAGGTGCGGGACAAGATCCGGGTTTATTCGTGGATCGGTGGTGATCGCCCGGCGGACACTGCTCGCGCCGCGAAAGAAGCGGTCAGCCGTGGTTTCACCGCAGTGAAAATGAACGGCACCGAAGAGCTGCAATTCCTCGATTCCTTCGAGAAAGTCGACCTGGCGCTGGCCAACGTTGCCGCCGTGCGCGATGCGGTCGGCCCGAATGTCGGCATCGGCGTGGACTTCCATGGTCGGGTACACAAGCCGATGGCCAAGGTGCTGATGAAGGAACTCGACCCGTACAAACTGATGTTCATTGAAGAACCAGTGCTCAGTGAAAACTACGAAGCGCTGAAGGAGCTGGCGCCGCTGACCAGCACACCGATTGCTCTTGGTGAGCGGTTGTTCTCGCGTTGGGATTTCAAGCGTGTGCTTAGCGAAGGCTACGTCGACATCATCCAGCCTGATGCGTCCCACGCGGGCGGCATCACCGAAACCCGCAAGATCGCCAACATGGCCGAAGCCTACGACGTGGCGCTGGCGCTGCATTGCCCATTGGGGCCGATTGCCCTGGCGGCGTGCCTGCAACTGGACGCGGTTTGCTACAACGCGTTCATTCAGGAACAGAGCCTGGGCATCCATTACAACGAGAGCAACGACCTGCTCGATTATGTGAAAGATCCGCGGGTGTTCGACTACGACAAAGGCTTCGTGAAGATCCCCAATGGGCCGGGCCTGGGCATCGAGATCAACGAGGAATACGTGATCGAACGCGCCGCCGTCGGCCACCGCTGGCGCAATCCGATCTGGCGCCATGCCGATGGCAGTTTTGCCGAGTGGTGATACTCGCGCGGTGATCGTTCCCACGCAGAGCGTAGGAACGATCAAACACCATGACCTCAATAAACATAAGAAGAGGCACCCCCATGCAACCGCAAACCCTCACCGGGCAGGCGTCGTTGGTGACGCCCAGTCGCAAGCGATTTTTCATCATGGTCCTGTTGTTCATCACGGTGGTGATCAACTATCTGGATCGCAGCAACCTGTCCATTGCCGCCCCGGCGTTGACCAGCGACCTGGGCATCGATCCGATTCATGTCGGGCTGATTTTTTCCGCATTCGGCTGGACCTACGCCGCCATGCAGATCCCCGGCGGCTGGCTGGTGGACCGAGTGCCGCCGCGCATTCTCTATAGCGTTGCATTGCTGCTGTGGTCGCTGGCCACGGTGATGCTCGGTTTCGCCGCCAGTTTCATTGCGCTGTTCGTGCTGCGCATGGCCGTCGGCGCCCTGGAAGCGCCGGCGTATCCAATCAACAGCCGCGTGGTCACTACCTGGTTTCCCGAGCGCGAACGCGCCACCGCCATCGGTTTCTATACCTCCGGGCAGTTCGTTGGACTGGCATTTCTGACACCGGTGCTTGCCTGGCTGCAACACCAATATGGCTGGCACATGGTGTTTGTCAGCACCGGTGTGGTGGGCATCCTTTGGGCGGTGATTTGGTACGCGGTGTATCGCGAACCACGGGATTTCAAGGGCGCCAACGACGCGGAAATCGAGCTGATCCGCGAGGGCGGCGGGTTGGTGGATATCCAGGCCGAGACTGCCAAGGCCAAGGCGAAATTCAGCTGGATCGACCTCGGGATTGTCCTGAGCAAACGCAAGTTGTGGGGCATCTACCTCGGCCAGTTCTGCCTCAATTCAACCTTGTGGTTCTTTCTGACGTGGTTCCCGACCTACCTGGTGAAGTATCGCGGCATGGACTTCATCAAGTCTGGCTTGCTGGCGTCGCTGCCGTTTCTCGCAGCGTTTGTCGGCGTGCTGTGTTCGGGGTTCTTCTCGGACTTTTTGATCCGTCGTGGCTACACCGTAGGTTTTGCCCGCAAATTGCCGATCATTGGCGGATTGCTGATTTCCACCTCGATCATCGGCGCCAACTTCGTCGAGTCGACACCGTTGGTGATTGCCTTCCTCGCGTTGGCCTTCTTCGGTAATGGCCTGGCCTCGATCACCTGGTCGCTGGTGTCAACCCTGGCTCCAGCGCGGTTGCTCGGGCTGACTGGTGGGGTGTTCAATTTCATCGGCAACCTGGCGGCGATCACCACGCCGATCGTCATCGGTTTCCTTGCCTCCGGTGATTCGTTTGCTCCGGCGATCACCTATATCTCGGTTCTGGCGTTGCTGGGCGCGCTGTCCTACGTGTTGCTGGTGGGCAAGGTCGAGCGTATCAAGTTGTAGTCGCAGCCGTCGGGCGACCATAATGCCGCCCGTTCCCTCGCTCAACGGTAAAGGCTGGATATGCAGGAAGACGCCCCAAAAATCGCCAAGGACGCCGCGCCGACCGGCACCCAGACACTGCTTCGTGGCCTGGGTGTGGTGCAGGCGGTGGCCAGTGGCGCCCGCGATCTCAAGGAAATTGCCCGGCTGATCGGCACCACGCGCAGCACCACCCATCGTCTGGCCAGTTGCCTGGTGGACGAGCGTTATCTGCGGGTAGTGCCGCAGGTGGGCTATCTGCTGGGGCCGAAACTGATCGAGCTGGGTTTTCAGGCGCGCGAAGAGCTGCCGTTGGTGACGCTGGCCGGGCCGTATCTGGATGAGTTGTCGGCGTTGACCGGCGACACCATTCACCTGGCGATTCGTGAAGGCGACGAGGTGCTGTACCTGCTCAAGAATCCGGGGCGCAATGGCCCGGAAATGCGTTCGCGGGTCGGCCATCGCATGCCGTTGGCGCGTACCGGGATTGGTAAGGCGCTGATGCTTGATGACTCGCAGGAAGAATGGCAACGGCTGTATGAAATCAGCTTGCCGGTGGGTGGGAAAAATCAGTTCTGGCCGCAGCACCCGGAGCAATCCTGGGAGCAGTTTCAGCAGCGCATGATCGAGTACGTGGCCGGCGGCTATGCCTTCGACCTGGAGGATAACGAACCGTCGATTCGCTGCGTGGCGGCACCGATCCGCGATGCCAGCAAGCGCATTGTCGCCGGCATCAGCATCGCCAGCACCGTGCCGTACATGCCACTGGAAAAAATGGCCGAGCTGATTCCCCTGATCAAAGGGGTCACAGCCCGGCTGTCGGCGGAATTGGGCCTGAAGGTTTAGAGTTTCAGCGTCGCCATGTCGATCACGAAGCGGTATTTCACGTCACCGGCGATCATGCGGGTGTAAGCCTCGTTGATCTGGCGGATGTCGAGCATTTCGATGTCGCAGGAGATGCCGTGCTCGGCACAGAAATCCAGCACTTCCTGGGTTTCGGCGATGCCACCGATCAGTGAGCCGGCCAGCATGCGACGACCCAATACCAGTTTGGCAGCATGCACCGGCGGATCGATCGGCTCGATCAAGCCCACCAGAATGTGCACGCCGTCGAAACGCAGGGTATCGAGGTAGGGGTTGAGGTCGTGCTGCACCGGAATGGTGTCCAGCAGGAAGTCGAATTGTCCGGCGGCGGCCTTCATCTGTTCGGCATCGGTGGACACGATCACGTGGTCCGCGCCTTGGCGACGACCTTCTTCAGCCTTGCTCGCCGAGCGGGTGAACAAGGTCACCTCAGCGCCCATCGCCTTGGCGAACTTGATCCCCATGTGACCGAGACCGCCCATGCCAAGAATCCCGACCTTGTCACCGGCCTTCACGCCGTAGTGCTTGAGCGGCGAGTAGGTGGTGATGCCGGCACATAGAATCGGCGCGGCGCTGGCCAGGTCGAGCTTCTCCGGGATGCGCACGACAAAGTGCTCGCTGACCACGATGCTGTCGGAGTAACCGCCCATCGTGTTGCTGCCATCGACCCGGTCCGGGGTGGCGTACGTCATGGTCGGGCCTTCGAGGCAGTATTGCTCCAGATCGGCCTGGCAGGCTTCGCAATGGCGGCACGAGTCGACCATGCAACCGACGCCGACCAGATCGCCGACTTTGTGTTTAGTAACGTTCGCGCCGACGGCGGTCACTTTGCCGACGATCTCATGGCCGGGCATCAGCGGGTAAACCGCAATGCCCCACTCGTTGCGCGCCTGGTGGATGTCGGAATGGCAGACGCCGCAGTAGAGAATCTCGATTGCGACGTCGTCGGCCCGTGGACTGCGGCGTTCGAATTTCATCGGGGCGAGGGGAGTGGTGGGCGACTGAGCGGCGTATCCGATGGCGGTGTACATGGTGAACCTCGCAAAGCAGTGACAGGTGAGGCGAGCCATTCTGGGCACCGCACGGGTGGCCGGCCATGGCGATTCCTCCGGGTGTCATGCCTAATCCTCCGGTATGCGCCGTTGATTGGCCGCATTGGCGTTCAGACCTGCGATGATGTTTTCATCCCTTTTTTCGCGACTTTTTTGTGAAGAGCTCTCCATGTTGTTGACCCGTCATCTCGATGCCAATGCCACGCTGGTTTCGCTGATCCAGCCGCTGACCACCCGCGATGGTTTCACGCCTACCACGTTGCCGGGCGTGCAGATTTTGCGGGCCAGTTGTGATTTGGCCCGTGGCCCGCAAATCTACGAGCCAAGCCTGGTCATCATCGCCCAGGGCAGCAAGTTGGCGTATCTGGGGTCGCGTACTCTGGAATACGGTGCCGGGCATTATTTGATTCAGGCGCTGCCGGTGCCGTTCGAGTGCGAGACGTTTTCCGCGCCCGATGGCCCGATGCTGGGCATTTCCATCGCCATTGACCGGGTGTTGCTCGGTGAGTTGGTGCTGGCAATGGGGCTGGCGTCGGGGCGCTATATCGCGGCGCAGACGCCAGAGTCCATGACTTCGGCGGTGCTCGATGATGCGATGCGTGGTTGTGTTGAACGGCTGTTGCGCTGTCTGCACGACCCGCTGGAGAGCCAGGTTATGGGACAGGCGCGATTGCGTGAGTTGTTGTTCGTCGCCTTGCGTGGGCCGCAAGCTGATGTATTGCGGGCGCTGGTGGAGCAACAGGGGCAGTTCGCCCGGATCGCGGCCTCTCTGAGTCATCTGCATGCGCATTACACCGAGCCGCTGAACGTCGAAGCCCTGGCCAGTTGCGCCAACATGAGCGCATCGACGTTTCACGAGCATTTCAAACGCTGCACCTTGTTGTCGCCAGTGCAGTATCTGAAGCGTTTGCGCTTGCTCAAGGCCCAGCGCTTGCTGCAGGGCGAAGGATTGGGCGTGGCCCAGGTGGCGCATCGGGTGGGGTATCAGAGTACGTCGCAGTTCAGCCGTGAGTACAAGCGCTACTTCGAGCGTAATCCGGGGGATGAGCGCGCTGCCTGATCCACAGGTTCTTGTGGTGACGCTTGAATTGCGGGCAACAAAAAGGCCCCCGTTCAGGGAGCCTTGTTGTTCAGACGGTCGACTTACATGTTCGGGTAAGTCGGGCCGCCGGAGCCTTCCGGCGCCACCCAGGTGATGTTCTGTGCAGGGTCCTTGATGTCGCAGGTCTTGCAGTGAACGCAGTTCTGGGCGTTGATCTGGAAGCGCTTCTCGCCGTCTTCCTGGGTGACCACTTCGTACACGCCGGCCGGGCAGTAACGCTGGGCAGGTTCATCGTACAGCGGCAGGTTCTTGCTGATCGGGATGCTCGCGTCGGCCAGCTTCAGATGGCACGGCTGCTCTTCTTCGTGGTTGGTTCCGGAGATGAACACCGAGCTGAGTTTGTCGAAGCTGATCTTGCCGTCCGGTTTCGGGTAGTCGATCTTCTTGCAGTCGGCCGCCAGTTTCAGGCACGCATAATCCGGCTTGGTGTCGTGCAGGGTGAACGGTAGTTTGCCGCCGAAGATGTTCTGGTCGATCCAGTTGAAGCCAGCGCCGAGGATCGGGCCGAACTTGTGCATCGCCGGGCCGAAGTTGCGGCTGGCGAACAGTTCGTCGTAGAGCCAGCTCTTCTTGAACGCTTCGACATAAGTGGTCAGCTCTTGCGTGCCGTCCAGATCGGCGAACAGCGCGTCGGCCACGGCGTCAGCGGCGAGCATGCCGGACTTCATCGCCGTGTGGCTGCCCTTGATCTTGGCGAAGTTCAGGGTGCCGAGGTCGCAACCGATCAGCGCGCCGCCCTTGAAGACCATTTTCGGCAGCGAGTTCAGGCCGCCTTTGCAGATGGCGCGGGCGCCGTAGCTGACGCGCTTGCCGCCTTCCAGGTATTGCTTGAGCACCGGGTGATGCTTGAGGCGCTGGAATTCATCGAATGGCGACAGGAAGGTGTTGCTGTAGGAAAGATCGACGATCAGACCGACCACCACCTGGTTGTTTTCCAGGTGATAGAGGAACGAGCCCCCGGTGTTCTCGGTGCCCATGATGTCCAGCGGCCAGCCGGCGGTGTGGACCACCAGGCCTGGCTGGTGCTTGGCCGGGTCGATTTCCCAGATTTCTTTCAGGCCGATGCCGTAATGCTGGGCGTCGGCTTCGCTGTCGAGGTTGAAACGCTTGATCAGCTGCTTGCCGATGTGGCCGCGGCAACCTTCGGCGAACAGCGTGTACTTGGCGCGCAGTTCCATGCCTGGGGTGTACAGGCCTTCCTTCGGATTGCCTTCGCGGTCAACACCCAGATCGCCGGTGATGATCCCGCGAACCACGCCGTTCTCGTCGAACAGCGCTTCCTGGGCGGCGAAGCCCGGGTAGATTTCCACGCCCAGGTTTTCGGCCTGCTGGGCCAGCCAGCGGCACAGGTTGCCCAGGGAGATGATGTAGTTGCCTTCGTTGTGCATGGTCTTGGGCACAAAGAAGTCTGGAATCTTCTGCGCGCTGTCAGCGTTTTTCAGAACGAAGATGTCATCGCGGGTGACTGGCGTGTTCAGCGGCGCGCCGAGTTCTTTCCAGTCTGGGAACAGTTCGTTCAGGGCCCGTGGTTCGAACACGGCACCGGACAGGATATGAGCGCCGACTTCGGAGCCTTTTTCGACCACGCAGACGCTGATTTCCTTACCGGCTTCGGCGGCCTTCTGCTTCAAACGGCAGGCGGCGGACAGGCCAGCGGGGCCGGCACCGACGATGACCACGTCGAATTCCATGTATTCGCGTTCCACAGGCTATCTCCTACTCAAGGCTCAACAGTTTTTTTTCTAATTGGAGGTTAGGTGTCGCATTCATGAATTCCCCACAGTGCGGCACAGAGGACAATCGATGAACCACCTTTCTCTCTGGGTGGCGCATTATATCTACACCACTCTTAGCGTCCAATACAAACGTTTGTTTGAATCGGCTCAAAGCCAGATAAATCAAAGTCACGCGGCTTATGACTGGCCATTTTGCCGTATTGACCGGAATAGGTGTTCCGGTCAAGATACGGGCGGTTTTGCGCTCGCCGTAGGCTGAATACAGGTTCCAAGAGCACCTCTAAAGACAGGGCGATGGCAGTACAAGGTGAAGCGCCGCGCAGGTATCGCGCGCAGTTTACACGTCGCGGTAATGAATGACTTATCGGTCACCACTGACGAACGGTCATCAGCCTCGTGAGCAAGGTTCACCCGATACACCTGCCAGCGTTTTTAGAGGTGCCCTTGCGCCGATGAGCATCAACCGCCAGGTTCGCCTAGGCGACTTTCTTTTCACCGGAGAGTAACGAGGAATCCATGAAGGTTCTTGTAGCTGTCAAACGCGTTGTGGATTACAACGTCAAGGTTCGCGTCAAGGCGGACAATTCCGGCGTCGACCTCGCCAACGTCAAGATGTCGATGAACCCGTTCTGCGAAATCGCAGTGGAAGAAGCCGTACGTCTGAAAGAGAAAGGCGTGGCGACTGAAATCGTCGTCGTCTCCATCGGCCCATCCACCGCCCAAGAGCAACTGCGCACCGCGCTGGCTCTGGGTGCCGACCGCGCCATCCTCGTCGAATCCGCTGAAGATCTGACTTCCCTGGCCGTGGCCAAGCTGCTCAAGGCAGTGGTCGACAAGGAGCAGCCACAGCTGGTGATCCTCGGCAAACAAGCCATCGACAGCGACAACAACCAGACTGGCCAGATGCTCGCGGCATTGAGCGGCTACGGTCAGGGCACATTCGCGTCGAAAGTCGAAGTGACCGGCGATACAGTTGCAGTGACCCGCGAAATCGACGGCGGCGCGCAGACGGTTTCCCTGAAACTGCCGGCCATCGTCACCACCGACCTGCGTTTGAACGAGCCGCGCTATGCGTCCCTGCCAAACATCATGAAAGCCAAGAAGAAGCCTCTCGAAGTGCTGACTCCGGACGCTTTGGGCGTTTCCACCGCCTCCACCAACAAGACCCTGAAAGTCGAAGCGCCAGCTGCACGCAGCGCGGGTATCAAGGTCAAGTCGGTGGCTGAACTGGTCGAGAAACTGAAAAACGAAGCGAAGGTAATCTAATCATGACTATCTTGGTAATCGCCGAACACGACAACAAAGTGCTGGCCCCGGCCACGCTGAACACCGTTGCTGCTGCCGCCAAGATCGGTGGCGACATCCACGTTCTGGTTGCAGGCCAGGGCGCTGGCGCCGTGGTTGAAGCCGCTGCGAAAATCGCTGGCGTGAGCAAAGTCCTGAACGCTGACAATGCTGCTTACGCGCATCAGCTGCCGGAAAACGTTGCTCCACTGGTAGCCGAGTTGGGCAAGGGCTACAGCCACATCCTGGCTGCCGCCACTTCCAACGGCAAAAACATCCTGCCGCGCGTCGCCGCTCAGCTGGACGTTGACCAGATCTCCGAGATCATCTCGGTAGAAAGCGCCGATACCTTCAAGCGCCCGATCTACGCCGGTAACGCCATCGCTACTGTGCAATCGAATGCTGCAGTGAAAGTGATCACTGTGCGTGCTACCGGTTTCGACCCGGTGGCTGCCGAAGGTGGTTCGGCCGCCGTTGAAGCTGTTGCCGCTGTTCACAACGCCGGCACTTCCAGCTTCGTCAACGAAGAACTGGCCAAGTCCGATCGTCCGGAACTGACCGCTGCCAAGATCGTCGTTTCCGGTGGTCGTGGCATGCAGAACGGCGACAACTTCAAACACCTGTACGCCCTGGCCGACAAGCTGGGCGCTGCCGTCGGTGCTTCGCGCGCTGCGGTTGACGCAGGTTTCGTACCCAACGACATGCAGGTCGGTCAGACCGGCAAGATCGTTGCGCCACAGCTGTACATCGCCGTCGGTATCTCCGGCGCGATCCAGCACCTGGCTGGCATGAAAGACTCCAAAGTGATCGTGGCGATCAACAAGGACGAAGAAGCGCCGATCTTCCAAGTGGCCGATTATGGCCTGGTGGCAGACCTGTTCGAAGCCATCCCTGAGTTCGAGAAGCTGGTCTAATCCGGCGGCTTGACTTATAAAGAGCCCGGCCTTTTGGTCGGGCTTTTTTTTGTTCCGGATTTGAGTGGGGAGAGTGTTGCCATGGATCTGCGCCACTGGTTTGGCTGCTCTTTTTTGCCAGGATTGTGTTTAAGTCTGGCGCTGATGCCGGGGCTGTCCAGCGCTGCAGGTAAATGCGAACGCTTGATCGTGACCGGCAGTCCCGACGCGCCGCCGTACCTGTGGCAAGACCCGCAAAACCCCAAGCATCTGATCGGCGCCAGTGCTGATTTGTTGCAGCAAGTGGCGGGGGAGTTGGGCATCAAGGTTGAGCTGCTGTACGCCGGCAAACGCTCCCAGGCCCTGGATGAAGTGCGTAGCGGGCGCATGGACATGCTGGCCGATGCGCCGTTGATGGTCACAGAACTGGAAAATCTGGATTACATCCATCCTGCGCTGCTGGAAAACGATTATCTGGTCTGGACTCGCAACGACTCGTTATTGGTTTACAACGAAGCGCAGGACCTCCACGGTCATCCCGGCGCGTTGTCGGAAAAGGCTCGAGTGACCCCTTCATTCGGCACTTTCGCCGAGCAGCAATTGACCCTCGTGCGCACACCCAATCTGACTCAGGCCTTTCAGAAATTGCTGCTGGGCGAGGTAGAATTTGTCCTCGCCGGTCGCTACTCGGGCATGGCCATGGTGCAAACGCTGGGAATGGCCAATGACTTGATGGCCCACCCACAACCCATCGACAAACCCGGCCTGTACCTCGCGGTTTCCCATAACTCCGCCTGTAACGATCCTTGGTTGCGCGGACAGCTGGCTAAAAAGATGACAGAATTGCCCGCGTCCGGACTGACGGAAGCTGCGTTGCTGCGCAATATCGAGCGTTGGAAAGCGCAAGGCTCACAACCGCAGCCAAACCCTGTCAGTACCCCAAAACAGTAGGGATTTTTAGTGAGTATTCGACCTCTTTTCGCTGCCCTGGCCGTTCTGGCTCTGGCGGGTTGTGCAGCCGATCCGGCGCCGAATGAACAAATACGCCTGACCGAACAGGCCCTCGAACAAGCCAAGGCCGTGGGCGCTACCGCCGAGGAAGTGCCGGAGCTGAAACTGGCCCAGGACAAGTTCAACCGGGCCAAGGGCAACATGGCCGACCAGTCCTTCAAGAATGCGCGCATGCGGGCCGAGCAGGCCGAGCTGGACGCGCGCCTGGCCGAAGCCCGGGTCCTGACCCACAAGAGCGAGGAGCAGTTGAACGTGCTCAATACCCGCATCACCCGCCTGCGCAAGCAACTGGGAGATGCCCAATGAACCTGAAGACCAAAGCACTCGGCGGCTTGATCCTGGCCGGCTGCGCAAGCCTTTATGGCTGCGCCGGTCAACACAGCGAAGCTGCGTTGCAGCAGGCCGGTGCCGACTTCCAGAAGGTCAAGGAAGACTCCAACGTGTTGCGTATCGCGCCCAAGGACGTGATCCGTGCCGGCGAGTCCCTGGCCCGCGCCGATCGACTGTCCAGCTACTGGGGCAGCGGTTCGGACGTGGCGCATTACGCCTACCTGAGCCAGCGCTACAGCGAAATCGCCCGGGAACACACCAATCAAGTGCTCAATGAAGAGCGCGCAGCGAAGCTCGAACTCGAGCGTCAGCGCCTGCAATTGGCACTGCGTGAGTCCAAGTTGCTCAGCGTGCAGCAACAGGGCAAGTGGCTCGAAGAGCAGATCGTGGCGCTGGCGACCACCCAGACTGACCGTGGTCTGGTGATGACCCTGGGTGATGTGCTGTTCGATACCGGTGAGGCGGAGCTGAAGAGCTCGGCGAACCGCGTGGTGCTGAAGATCGTCCAGTTCCTGCAGCTCAACCCCAAGCGTGTGGTGCGGATCGAGGGCTACACCGACAGCACTGGCGGTAAACAGGAAAACCTCAAGCTGTCCCGCGACCGGGCGCAATCGGTAGCTGACGTATTGACGGACCTGGGCATCGACGACAAACGCATCCAGGTTGAAGGGTACGGCGATGAATACCCGGTGGACGCCAACGCTTCCGAGCGCGGCCGTGCACAGAACCGTCGGGTGGAAATTGTGTTCTCCGACGAAAAAGGCCAGCTCGGCGCGGCTCGTTAAGGGCTGCGTCACTGGAAAAACCCGGCCTGCTCAGCAGCGCCGGGTTTTTTTGCGCCCGTCAAATGCATCGTAAAACAGTACAGTTTTTGCTGACACCGCACTGTATGGTCGACTATTGTATTAACTGTCCCAGTACACTTCTAAACTGTTCCGGTATTGTTTCACACAAGAATAAAATGCCCGTGAAATCGAGTGCTGCGTCATGACCAATCTCTTGCTCTATCAACGTATTGCTCAGCAACTGGCCGAAGATATCCGCCGCGGTGTCTATCAACCGGGCGAGCGCGTGCCTTCAGTGCGCAAGATGAGCTCGCAGCTCAATGTCAGCCATGCGACGGTGTTGCAGGCCTACGCCAACCTTGAAGATCAAGGGCTGATCCGTGCCCGGCCGCAATCCGGTTACTACGTGCACCAGACGCCCGCCCTGACGGCACCGACCCCGGACATCGCCCGGGTCGAGCGCCCAGGCCTGGTCACCCGCAGCAGCATCATTCAGCAAGTCCTGGTCGAATCCCGCCGCGAAGGCGTGTTCCCGTTGGGCGCGGCTGTACCGAGTGTCGATTATCTGCCGGTGCGGGCACTGCATCAGCAACTGGCCAAAGTCACCCGTTTCCATAGCCCGCGCGCGTTCAGCTATATGTTCAGCCCTGGTTTCGAGCCGTTGCGTCGGCAAGTGGCGATCCGCATGCGCGACGCTGGCGTGGTGGTCGATCCGTCGGAAGTGGTAATCACCCACGGCTGCGTCGATGCGTTGCAGATGTCTCTGCGCGTCTTGACCCGGCCGGGCGATCTGATCGCCGCCGAGTCGCCGACCTATTACGGTTTGCTGCAACTGGCCGACCTGCTGGGGCTGAAAGTCATCGAGATCCCCAGCGATCCGGCCACCGGCATGAGCCTCGAAGCCTTGCAACTGGCGGCCAACCAGTGGTCGATCAAGGCACTGGTGCTGACCACGCGCCTGAGCAATCCCTTGGGCGGCACCATGCCTGAAGAGCGGCAGAAACAACTGCTGCGCCTGGCTTCGGATTTCGATATTCAGGTTGTTGAAGACGATATTTACGGCGAGCTGATGTTCGAGCAGGGCCGCACCAAATCGCTCAAGGCCTATGACCGGCTGGATCGGGTGATTTATTGCTCCAGCTTCTCCAAAACCCTGTCGCCCGGCGTGCGGATCGGCTGGATGATTGCCGGCAAGTACCAGCAGGAAATCCAGCGCTTGCAGACCTTCAGCACGCATTCGGCCTGCAGTGTCACGCAAATGGGCATTGCGGCCTATCTGGAGAACGGCGGGTACGACCGGCATTTGCGTTATATCCGTCAGGAGTACCGCAAGAACCTCAGCGCTTTCCAACTGGCAGTGCAGCAGTACTTCCCGGAAGGCACACAGATGACCCGGCCTACCGGCGGTTTCATTCTGTGGGTCAGTCTGCCGGGGCGGGTCAATACGCAAGAGTTGCATGTGCGTGCGCTGCAGCAGGGCATCAGCATTGCGCCGGGGCTGATTTTCAGTAACACCGAGCAATTCAATCACTGTATTCGCCTGAACTGCGGCATCCCCTGGAACCGTGAGGCCGAGCGCGCATTGATGACGCTAGGGTTGCTGGCAACGCAACTGTGTCAGGAGACAGCGAGCGGTTTTTGACTTGCGGGGCAGTTATGAACTGCCCGCTTGTCTTGTCGCCTCCAACAGGCGAGCATATAACCTTCTGCCGTTCGCGCCGTTGGGTCCATGAAGCCGATTTTTCCTTCTGCCTGGTTATTGATCTGCCTGTTGATGACTTGTCATGCGGAAGGTGTCATGGCGGCTTCCGTTCAGGAAAAACCGACAGCCGCCGCAACCGCGAAAAAACCGGTGACGGTTATAAAAACCGCTCCGGTCAAAAAGAAGGCTGCACCGGTCAAAAAGCGTTCTCCCATTGCTTCCAAGTCAAAACCAGCCAGTGAAGCGCTGAAGACCAAACTCCCTCCCGCCAATCTCGACTTGAGCTTGCCCAAGGATAAGGTCGATGAATTGAAACCGGTCGGCACGGTACCGTTGCCTCGACACGATGCGGTGTTGCCGCAAATGTTCGGTGGCAAAAGCAGTCCGTTTCAGCTGAACGGTCGCCTGATCAGCAACGAAATGCAGCTGCAGCGGCGCAATGAAGAGCGCCGGGACGTTGAAGGCGCGGCGCTGGAATTCGAGTTCAAGCAGTAAATTTCCCCCTGTTCGTGACCCGCGCAACAGACGCTTTGTCGGAGACTGGTCAGTCACGTTCGTTTGAGCGTAAAAACCCGGGCCCGGGTAATTTAAAACAACTGTTTTAGCCGTTACTCTGTGCCACGTCCCTTTAACACATTGCTCGTCGCGAGGAGCTTGTCGTCATGAGATGCCGTGAAGGCTGTGGCGCCTGTTGCATTGCCCCTTCCATCAGTTCACCGATTCCCGGCATGCCCAATGGCAAAGCCGCCGGAGAACGATGCGTACAACTGTCTGCCGATAACCTGTGCAGCATTTTCGGCAAGCCGGAACGCCCCGCGGTGTGTTCGGCATTTGAGGCCGATGTCGAGGTTTGCGGAAGCAGCAGCGACGAAGCGATCAAATTGCTGGGCTGGTGGGAGCAAATGACGGCCGCGTGATGTGTTCAACGAACGGAACTTCAACAATAAGGAATAAGACTATGGGTTCGCTGCATCGTATCGCTGTGCTGTGTGGTTTGACGGTTTTGCTGGCCTCCACGGCCCAGGCCGAAGACTGGAAAACCGCCAAGGACGAAGACGGCATCAAGGTGTCCTTGAGTGAGGTGGCCGGTTCCCAATACAAGGCTTACCGTGGTGTAACGATCATGAAGACCACCATGGCCAAACTGCGTGCACTGCAGGAAGATGTTCCGGGAGCCTGCGCCTGGATTCACGAGTGCAAGGTCCAGAAGCTGCTCAAGCATGAAGGCAACCAGAGCTGGACCTACACTCAGTTCAATACACCGTGGCCGGTGACTTCTCGCGATTCGGTATTGCATGTCACCACCGTTGACGGCGCCGATGGCAGCCTGACCCGAGAGCTGGAAGGGCAGCCGAAGTACCTTCCGGAAGAAAAAGGTTTTGTACGGGTTGCCCAGGTCAAGGGTTTCTGGAAGTTCGTGCCCAAAGGCGATCAAGTCGAAGTGACGTATCAGGTCCACACCGATCCAGGCGGCAGCGTGCCGTCGTGGTTGGCCAACAAGTTCGTGGTCGATGCACCGTTCAATACTCTCAAAGCCCTGAAAGAACGCGCCGAGAAGTAACCGCGTATCCAGTTGATACGACCCGTTGAACAACGCCCCGATTTGATCGGGGCGTTTGCGTTTTTTACCAAGGGCTGTCTTTATTTTGTTTCCGGATATGCGTTGAACAAAATTTTCACAAAGTCTCCAAGACAATTCGCTCTCGCCTCAACGAGTCAACCCCGCAACTTTGTGCCATGCCCTCTTGTCCCAGAGCGCTACAAGCGGCAGTTGGGCTGTCGGGCAGTAATCAATGGCAATGCCGCTGTTGATCGTGCAACATTTGCGCACCGCGCACGCCCCGGGGCCGAGGATGGCCAACAGAGGGCAAGGCGCCACTGTATTTTTGTAACTTCAACTTCCAATGGGTCCTAAAACGACATGGCAAACCCGGACGCCCTGAATCAGCAGCGAGCTACTAGTCGCCTGCTGCAACCGACCGTCAAATCGCATATGGCCTACACGCTGTTGTGCGCCCTGATCATGATGGTCATGTTCAGCCTGCTGCGCGTCGCGCTGCTGGTCTATAACCGCTCGATGATCCTCGACACACCGGCTTCGACCTTCCTGGAAGCGTTCGCCAATGGCCTGCGCTTCGACTTGCGCCTGGTGGTTTACCTCAGCGTTCCGCTGCTGCTGGCCCTGTTCAGCGCCCGGGCCATGGCGGCCCGCGGGTTCTTCCGGCTCTGGTTGACCGTTGCCTCGAGTATCGCGCTGTTCCTCGGCCTGATGGAGATGGACTTTTACCGCGAGTTCCACCAGCGCCTCAACGGCCTGGTCTTCCAGTATGTGAAAGAAGACCCGAAAACCGTGATGAGCATGCTCTGGTACGGTTTTCCGGTAGTTCGCTACCTGTTGGCCTGGGGTGTGGGCACGTTGATTCTGACCCTCGCGTTCAAGGGGGCCGACCGCGCCACACGTCCTCGCGGGCCGTTCAGCGGTGGCAGCATCGGCACACGCCAGGTCGCTCCGTGGTATGCGCGCGGCGTGGTGTTCGTGGTCTGCCTGCTGGTCTGCGTGGTCGCGGCGCGTGGCACCCTGCGTCAGGGCCCACCGCTGCGTTGGGGTGACGTCTATACCACCGACTCGAACTTCGCCAACCAGTTGGGCCTCAACGGCACGCTGTCGCTGATTGCCGCGGCCAAGAGCCGGATGTCCGAAGATCGCGACAATATCTGGAAGGCAACGCTGCCACAGCCGCAAGCTCAGCAAATCGTACGTGACATGCTGGTGATGCCGGACGAAAAACTGGTGGATGCCGATATCGCAGCGGTGCGTCGCGATTACATGCCGCCGGCCGACAAGACCCTGCCGATCAAGAACGTCGTCGTGATCCTGATGGAAAGCATGGCCGGTCACTCGGTGGGGGCCTTGGGCGCATCGGGCAACATCACGCCGTACCTCGATAAACTGTCGAAAGAAGGCCTGCTGTTCGATCGCTTCTTCTCCAACGGGACGCATACCCACCAGGGTATGTTCGCCACCATGGCCTGCTTCCCGAACCTGCCGGGTTTCGAATACCTGATGCAGACCCCGGAAGGCAGCCACAAGTTGTCCGGCCTGCCGCAGCTGCTCAGCGCACGTAATTACGGCGACGTGTATGTCTACAACGGCGATTTTGCCTGGGACAACCAGTCGGGTTTCTTCAGCAACCAGGGCATGACCAACTTCATTGGTCGTAACGACTTCGTGAACCCGGTGTTCTCCGACCCGACCTGGGGCGTGTCCGACCAGGACATGTTCGACCGTGGTCTGGTAGAGCTCAAGGCGCGGGAAAACGGCAAGCCGTTCTATGCGTTGCTGCAAACCCTGTCCAACCACACGCCATATGCCTTGCCGACACCATTGCCGGTTGAACGTGTAACCGATCGCGGCAGCTTGAACGAGCATTTGACCGCGATGCGTTACGCGGACTGGGCAGTGGGTCAATTCTTTGAAAAGGCCCGCAAGGAGCCGTACTTCAAGGAAACCCTGTTTGTCATCGTTGGCGACCATGGTTTTGGCAACGAACGTCAGATCACCGAAATGGACCTGGGCCGCTTCAACGTACCGATGTTGATGATTGCACCGGGCATCCAGGAAAAGTTCGGCCAGCGTAACCACACCGTGGGCACCCAGATCGACATCGTGCCAACCATCATGGGCCGTATTGGTGGCGAAGTACGTCATCAGTGCTGGGGGCGTGACCTGCTCAACCTGCCTGAAGGCGACACCGGTTTTGGTGTGATCAAGCCGTCGGGTAGCGAGCAGACTACCGCCATCGTTACGGCTGACCAGATCCTGGTGCTGCCGAAAGAAAAGGAAATGGCGCCGAAGATGTACCAGTACGAACTGGGTGCGACGCCTCACGCCGAGATCGTTCCGGATGCACCGCGTACAGCTGAGCTGAAGCTCAAGCTCGAAGCGTTCCTGCAAACGGCGACCAAAAGCCTGCTCGACAACACCGCGGGTGTGGTTAACGGCAAACCGGATTAACTATTGACGCAATAAAAAAGAGGCCCTTCGCAGGGCCTCTTTTTTTTGTCGGTAAAATCTTTATATCTTGCCAAGCAACAGCAGGATCAACAGCACCACCAACACCACGCCGATGATGCCGGACGGGCCGTAACCCCAACTTCTGGAGTGCGGGAAGACCGGCAGGCCGCCTATCAGCAACAGGATAAGAATAACGATAAGAATTGTGCCCATGTCTATTTCCTTGTTGGAAGCGTTGTGGGTTTGACCTGGCGTTTTAGCCATCAGCTGGACTTGTATTAATCCTAGCTGCTTAAAAAATCCGACTCATGGCTATGAAGAAAAATTCCAAGTTTTTTTAATGTTTTTGGAAAGTATGTTTATTTCTTTTGCTGTGTCTCGAAGTTGAAACAACCGCACCGCGCCGTGGTTCATCGCTGGCCATTCAGCACTCTGATGGAGCGTGGGTCGCGCATTATCCTTCGCTACACTCGGTGCATCTTCCCCGGAACAACAAGGCTGTTTGCTATGCAAAATCGCATGATGATCACTGGCGCGGGCTCAGGCCTGGGTCGCGAAATCGCGCTGCGCTGGGCGCGTGAAGGCTGGCAGCTGGCCTTGTCGGATGTCAGTGAGCCCGGCCTGCAGGAAACCCTCAAGTTGGTGCGCGAAGCCGGCGGTGACGGCTTCATTCAGCGCTGCGATGTGCGCGACTACAGTCAGTTGACCGCCTTCGCCCAAGCCTGCGAAGAGAAACTCGGCGGTATCGATGTCATCGTCAACAATGCCGGTGTGGCCTCGGGCGGGTTCTTCAGTGAACTGTCGCTGGAGGACTGGGATTGGCAAATCGCGATCAACCTGATGGGCGTGGTCAAGGGCTGCAAGGCCTTCCTGCCGCTGCTGGAGAAAAGCAAAGGCAAGATCATCAACATCGCCTCGATGGCGGCGCTGATGCAAGGCCCGGCCATGAGCAACTACAACGTGGCCAAGGCAGGTGTGGTGGCGTTGTCCGAAAGTTTGCTGATTGAACTGGCCCATGAGGAAGTCAGCGTGCATGTAGTTTGCCCGTCGTTCTTCCAGACCAATCTACTGGACTCCTTCCGTGGCCCGACCCCGGCCATGAAAGCCCAGGTCGGCAAATTGCTGGAAAGCTCACCGATCACCGCTGCTGACATTGCCGACTACATCTATCAGCAGGTCGCTGCCGGCGAATTCTTGATCCTGCCTCACGAGCAGGGCCGTATCGCCTGGGCGATCAAACAGAAAGACCCGCAATTGCTCTACAACGAAATGACTGTGATGGCCGACAAAATGCGCGCCAAGGCCAAACAAAACGCAGGCTGAACTTGCCTGTGCGCAACACCGTCGTTAGGGTGGCCGCCAACCGGCCATCCCAACGAGACGTCTGCATGCTCAATTACCTGTGGTTTTTCCTCGCCGCGCTGTTCGAAATCGCCGGCTGCTTCGCTTTCTGGATGTGGCTGCGCCAGGGTAAAAGCGTGTGGTGGGTCATCCCGGCCTTGCTCAGCCTGACGTTATTCGCGCTGCTGCTGACCCGGGTCGAAGCGAGCTACGCCGGTCGCGCCTATGCCGCCTACGGTGGCATCTACATCATTGCGTCGGTTGGTTGGCTGGCGGTGGTCGAGCGGATTCGACCATTGGGCTCTGACTGGATCGGCGTGGCGCTGTGTGTACTCGGGGCGACTGTCATTTTGTTTGGTCCGCGCCTTACCGCTTCCTGACGGATCGGTCCTTCATTCAAGCGGTTTGTCAGATACGTCCGTCAGGGTGATGCAGCCTGCATTGTAGGGCGGGACTGTTTTGCGGTCGTTGCATTGAAGACCCGCTCTGCGCCGGGCATCTTCAGGGGCCGGTAACCCTGAAGGATGAATGCCATGCTTGTACTCAGTCGCGTTGTGGGCGAAATGATATCCATTGGTGACAACATTTCCGTGCGGGTGCTCGCCGTCAACGGAAGCAGTGTGCGCTTCGGTGTTGAAGCGCCACAGGAGGTCAACGTACACCGCGCCGAAGTCTACGAGCGCATCCAGATCAAACAGGCAAAAGCTAAAGGTCGTTGACTCAGTCGAACAGGTGCTTGGGCACGTCGTGCTTGAGCATCAACTGGCATTGCTCGCTTTCCGGATCGAAGACGATCAGCGCCTGGCCCTTGGTCAATGCCTGACGCACACGCAATACACGGGTTTCCAGCGGCGTGTCATCGCCGTTGTCCGTGCCGTCACGGGTCACGAAATCCTCGATCAGGCGGGTCAGGGTGTCGACTTCAAGTTGGTCGTGGGGGATCAGCATAAGGCACCTCGGTTAAACATTGGCGCGATGCTACGGCGGATATGAACACATCACCAGTGTTCGCCTCAGCTTTCTGTGCGCTGTCCCAGCAGGCTATCCACCGACGGCACCCGGGTATCGCTTTCCATCTGGGTCTCGTGCTCGATCTGGTGACTGAACCGCTCCAGCGATCCCGTGGCTGGTTGTGCATCACTGGCGAATACCGGCGGGCTGAGGATGTAGGCGCCAAGCAGGCGGCTGAGGGCGGCGAGGCTGTCGATGTGGGTGCGTTCATAGCCGTGGGTGGCGTCGCAACCGAAGGCCAGCAGCGCGGTGCGAATGTCGTGGCCGGCGGTGACGGCCGAGTGAGCATCGCTGAAGTAATAGCGGAACAGGTCCCGACGCGCCGGCAGTTCGTTGTCAGCGGCCAGGCGTAGCAGGTGCCGCGACAGATGATAGTCATAAGGCCCGCCGGAATCCTGCATCGCCACGCTCACCGCGTGTTCGCTGGAGTGCTGGCCGGGCGCGACCGGCGCGATGTCGATGCCGACGAATTCGCTGACATCCCAGGGCAGGGCAGCCGCCGCACCACTGCCGGTTTCCTCGGTGATGGTGAACAGCGGATGGCAGTCGATCATCAACTCTTCGCCGCTGTCGACAATCGCTTTCAGTGCCGCCAGCAGAGCGGCAACGCCAGCCTTGTCGTCGAGGTGACGGGCGCTGATGTGGCCGCTTTCGGTGAACTCCGGCAACGGGTCGAAGGCGACGAAATCGCCGACGCTGATCCCCAGCGAATCGCAATCGGCGCGGGTGGCGCAATAGGCGTCCAGGCGCAATTCGATGTGATCCCAGCTGATCGGCATTTCATCCACGGCGGTGTTGAACGCGTGCCCGGAAGCCATCAGCGGCAACACGCTGCCACGGATCACGCCGTTGTCGGTGAACAGGCTGACGCGGCTGCCCTCGGCAAAACGGCTGGACCAGCAGCCGACGGGCGCCAGGGTCAGGCGTCCGTTGTCCTTGATCGCGCGAACCGCCGCGCCAATGGTATCCAGGTGAGCGGAGACTGCTCGGTCCGGGCTGTTCTTCTTGCCCTTGAGAGTCGCGCGGATGGTGCCGCGACGGGTCATTTCAAAGGGAATGCCCAGCTCTTCGAGGCGCTCGGCGACGTACCGCACGATGGTGTCGGTAAACCCGGTGGGGCTGGGAATGGCGAGCATTTCCAGCAGGACTTTTTGCAGGTAATCGAGATCCGGTTCGGGAATTTTGCTGGTCATGGAAACTCCTGATGGTGTTGGTACAGACAACACATCACTAAGGGACTGCCGGCTGACTATGCGCAAACAACAAGTCCACAAACCGCTCGGCCGTCGGCTGCGGTTCATGGTTGGCCAGGCCGGCGCGTTCATTGGCTTCGATAAACACGTACTGCGGCTGGTCGGCGGCCGGAACCATCAGGTCGAGCCCGACCATCGGAATATCCAGCGCTCGCGCCGCGCGCACCGCCGCGTCCACCAAGGCTGGATGCAGAATCGCCGTGACGTCTTCAAGGATGCCGCCGGTATGAAGATTCGCCGTGCGCCGCACGAACAAGTGCTCGCCGGCCGGCAGAATGCTGGCGTAGTCATAACCCGCCGCCTGTAAGGTGCGTTGGGTCTCCTGATCCAGCGGGATTTTGCTTTCGCCGCTGGTTGCCGCCTGACGGCGACGACTCTGGGCTTCGATCAGCGCACCGATGGAATGCTGACCATCGCCCACCACTTCCGCCGGCCGGCGAATGGCAGCTGCGACCACCTCGAAGCCGATCACCAGAATCCGCAAATCGAGGCCTTCGTGAAAACTTTCCAGCAGCACTCGACTGTCGAATGCGCGAGCGTTTTCGATGGCTTGCTGGACCTCCTCAATGCTGCGCAAATCCACCGCCACCCCTTGACCCTGTTCACCGTCCAGCGGTTTGACCACCACCCGTTCGTGCTCGTCGAGAAACGCCAGATTGTCGTCCGCGCTTCCCGCCAGTTGTTGGGCGGGCAGTTTGAGGCCGGCGTTTTTCAGCACCTTGTGAGTCAGGCTTTTGTCCTGGCACAAGGTCATGCTGATGGCGCTGGTCAGATCGCTCAGGGATTCGCGGCAACGCACCCGACGACTGCCGTGGATCAAGGTAAACAGACCGGCTTGCGCGTCATCCACCTGCACCTCAATACCGCGCCGATGAGCCTCTTCGACGATGATCCGCGCATACGGATTGAACTCGGCTTCGGGGCCGGGGCCGAGAAACAACGGCTGGTTGATGCCGTTCTTGCGCTTGATCGCAAAGGTCGACAAGTTGCGAAAACCGAGTTTGGCGTAAAGATTCTTCGCCTGAAGGTTGTTGTGCAGCACCGACAGGTCCAGGTAACTCAGCCCACGGCTCATGAAGTGTTCGATCAAGTGCCGCACCAGCACTTCACCGACGCCTGGGCGGGAACATTGCGGATCCACCGCCAGGCACCACAGGCTGCTGCCGTTTTCCGGATCGTTGAATGCCTTGTGGTGATTGAGGCCCATGACGCTGCCGATAATCGCGCCGCTGTCCTCGTCTTCCGCCAGCCAGTACACCGGGCCGCCCTGATGATGGGGCGTCAGCAAACCTGCATCGATCGGCAGCATGCCGCGAGCCTGATACAGCTGATTGATCGCCTGCCAGTCCGCCTCGCTTTGCGCCCGACGAATGCGAAAACCGCGAAACACCCGGGTGGCCTGACGGTAATCGCTGAACCACAGGCGCAAAGTATCGGACGGGTCGAGAAACAGTTGCGCCGGTTCCAGCCCCAGCACTTGCTGGGGCGCTGCGACGTACAAGGCGATGTCCCGCTCACCGGGTTGCTCATTGAGCAACTCTTGGGCGAGGCTCGCCGCATCGGGAAAGGTATGGCCGATCAGCAACCGGCCCCAACCGCAATGTACGGCGATGGGCGCGGCGCTCAATGCACTGCCGTCTTCGGCCAGGCGTGCCTGCAAGCGTTCGTAGGAGGGGGCCTGACCGCGCAACAGGCGTTGGCTGTAAACCGTGGCGTGGGGTTTCATCGATCAGATTCCTTGTTCACTGAGCCACAGGTTCAGGGCCGCCAATTGCCACAGCTTGGAGCCGCGCAACGGCGTTAACTGGCCTTGCGGATCGGTCAGCAGGCGGTCGAGCATGGCGGGATTGAACAAGCCGCGATCCTGGCTCGGGTCGAGCAGCAGTTCACGTACCCAGTTCAACGTGTCGCCCTGCAAATGCTTGAGGCCGGGCACCGGGAAGTAGCCTTTTTTGCGATCGATCACTTCGCTCGGAATCACCAGCCGCGCCGCTTCTTTCAACACTTGCTTGCCGCCATCCGGCAGTTTGAATTTGCCCGGCACCCGCGCCGACAATTCCACCAGGCGATAGTCGAGAAACGGCGTGCGCGCTTCCAGGCCCCAGGCCATGGTCATGTTGTCGACGCGTTTGACCGGGTCGTCCACCAGCATCACGGTGCTGTCCAGGCGTAGGGCTTTGTCCACCGCCGCGTCGGCACCGGGCTGTGCGAAATGTTCCTTCACGAAGTCGCCGGCGGCATCGTTGGCTGTCAGCCATTTCGGCTGCACTGTGGCGGCATAGTCGGCATAGCTGCGGTCGAAAAACGCATCGCGATATGCCGCATACGGATCGCTCGCGCCGTCCACCTGCGGATACCAGTGATACCCGGCGAACAACTCGTCCGCACCCTGGCCGCTCTGCACCACTTTGCAATGCTTGGCCACTTCCCGGGACAGCAGGTAGAAGGCAATGCAGTCATGGCTGACCATCGGCTCGCTCATGGCGCGGAACGCTGCCGGCAGTTGCTCGATGATCTCTTGTTCGTCGATACGCAGTTGGTGATGCCGGGTGCCGTAGTGTTTGGCGATCAGGTCCGAATACTGAAATTCATCACCGCGTTCGCCACCGGCATCCTGGAAACCGATGGAAAAGGTCGACAAGTCTTCGACCCCGACTTCGCGTAACAGCCCCACCAACAGACTCGAATCGACACCACCGGACAGCAGCACACCGACATCCACCGCCGCCCGTTGACGGATTGCCACCGCTTCACGGGTGCTGTCGAGCACGCGATCGCGCCAGTCTTCGAGGGTCAGATTCAGTTCGTCGGCATGTGGGCCGTAGGGCAGGGTCCACCAGGTTTTCTGCTCGGTGGTGCCGTCGGCTTCGATACGCATCCAGCTCGCCGGGGGCAGTTTTTCGATGCCCGCCAGCAAGGTGCGCGGGGCCGGGACCACCGCGTGGAAGTTCAGGTAATGATTGAGCGCCACCGGATCGAGGATCGGGTTGATGTCGCCGCCCTTGAGCAATGCCGGCAATGCCGAGGCAAAGCGCAGGCGCTGGCCGGTGCGCGACAGGTACAGCGGCTTCACACCGAGACGGTCGCGGGCGATGAACAGACGCTGGGCGTCACGTTCCCAAATGGCGAAGGCGAACATGCCGTTGAGCTTGGGCAACAGCGCTTCACCCCAGGCGTGATAGCCCTTGAGCAGCACTTCGGTGTCGCCACCGGAGTAGAAGGCATAACCGAGGCTTTCCAGCTCGGTGCGCAGTTCCGGGAAGTTGTAGATGGCGCCGTTGAAGGCCAGGGACAGACCCAGTTGGTTATCGATCATCGGCTGCGCCGAGCCGTCCGACAGGTCCATGATTTTCAGGCGCCGATGGCCCAGGGCAATCGGGCCTTGGCTGTGGAAGCCCCACGCATCAGGGCCGCGAGGGGCCAGGTGATGGGTGATTCGTTCAATGGCTGCGAGGTCTGCAGGCTGATGGTCGAAACGTAATTCTCCAGCTAATCCGCACATAAGTCCTTACCGGTTTTTCCGTTGGGGAGGGTCAATCGATACCTCGCCAAAACGGCGGGTACCCGAAAACTGACCCATGTGAATCCCTGGAGTTTTAGACCGATAAGTTATAAGTCTATGGATCAGACTTTTCCGCGGATCAACTGGCGCAAGGCAAAACGGTTGGGATGGCAGGCCTCGGCCACGGTTTTGGGCAAGGGCAAAGGCTCGTTCTCAAGCCAGGCCGCCAACAGTTCGCCGGACAATGGCGCGGTGATCAAACCGCGAGAACCATGGCCGCTGTTGACGTAAAACCCATCAAGCCACGGGCAGGGCACATCGGGCACTTGCCGGGCATCTTTGCTCAGCGCGGCATAGGCATTGGCGAAGCTGGCCTGATCGGCCAACGGTCCGACGATCGGCAGGTAATCGGGACTGGTGCAGCGGAACGCCGCGCGCCCTTCAAGCTGCTGCGGGTCCAGGTCTTGAACATGCAGGCGGGTGACCAGGTCGGTGGAGATTTCTTCGAGCAACGCCAGGTTGCCGAGGTGCTCGGCGACAGTCGGGGCCAGATCGTCACTCTTGAAATCGAAGCTGGCGCCAAGCGTGTGTTCGCCCAGACGTGCCGGTGCCACATAGCCTTCGGCGCAGACGACGGTCGCCAGGCTCTGGCTTTCAGGGGTTTGCGCCAGTCGGGTGATCTGGCCGCGAATGCGTTTGAGCGGCAGCTCGGCGCTCTGGGGAAAACGCTTGATCTCGGCGGCGCCGGCCAGAATCACCACAGGCGCGCTGGCCAGCAGTGTCTCGCCGTCCCAGGCCTGCCATTGATCATCGACCTTGCGCAGTTCCAGCACCTCGCGATGGGGCAGCCACTGAATGTTCGTTGAAGACGCCTGCCACTGGCACAACGCAGGAGGATGAACCCAGCCGCCTTCGGGGAAGAACAGGCCGCCGTGCTCCAGTTCGATGCCGGTCCGGGCCTGTGCTTGCGGTTGATCGAGCAGGTGTACCAGGTCTGGCGAAAAAGCGGCGGCCAATTGCGTCTGACGCTCGGCTTCCTTGGCATTGAAGGCCAGTTGCAAGACCCCGCAATCGTCCCAGTCGACGCCGCGCTGCAATTGTTCCAGCAGGCGCCGGGTGTAACCAAAACCGCTGACGATCAATTGCGATAACGCCGTGCCGTGGGCCGAAAGCTTGAGGTACAGCACGCCTTGAGGATTGCCCGAGGCTTCCTGCGCCAGTGCTTCGTGGCGCTCCAACAGGCTCACTTGCCAACCCCTCGCGGCGAGACTGGCGGCGCTGGCGCAACCGGCCAGCCCGGCACCGATTACCAGGGCGGCGCGGCGCTCGCCAGTCGGCGGAGTTGGGCGAGCGAACCAGGGTTTAGTCGCGGCAGGTCGTGCGGTCTCTTCGGGCCAGCCAAGAAAGGTGCCCCGCAGGATCTCCCACTTGTGACCGATGCCTGGCGTGCGTTTCATCTTGAAGCCTGCGGCGTTCAACAGGCGGCGTACCCAGCCGGTGCTGGTGAAGGTGCTGATGGTCGAGCCGGGTGCCGCCAAGCGGGCCAGTTCGGCAAACAGTTCGGCGGTCCACATGTCGGGGTTTTTCGCCGGGGCGAAACCGTCGAGAAACCAGGCGTCGATCTGCGCGTCCAGTTGCGGCAACTGCTCCAATGCATCACCAATCAGCAGGGTCAGGGTGACGCGGCCGTTGCCCAGCACCAGCCGCTGAAAGCCTTGATGGATCGCCACGTATTGCGCCAGCAGTTGATCGGCGAACGGCTTGAGATCCGGCCATAACGCCAGGGCCCGTTGCAGATCGGCGGTGCTCAGCGGGTACTTTTCGACACTGACAAAATGCAGCCGCGCACCGGCCACTGCGTGCTGTTCAAACAACTGCCAGGCACAGAGGAAATTCAGCCCGGTGCCGAAACCGGTCTCGCCAATCACCAGTCGCCCACCCGCCGGCAATGCGGCGAAGCGGTCGCGCAAATCGTTTTGCTCCAGAAACACGTAGCGGGTTTCTTCAAGGCCCGACTGGTCGGAAAAGTACACATCATCGAACACCCGCGAACGCGGGCGACCTTGGTCGTCCCAGTCGAGCTGGGCGTGGGGCAATACAGGTTTCATGGCAGGCTCGGCAACGGCAAGACCGCCATTCTAGCCGATCGCCACGGTGGTGCTTGATCCGTGGCAAGTGCCACATTCGGGGGGCAGGGAGAATCGTCGTTTTGTGGCGAGGGAGCTTGCTCCCGCTCGGGTGCGAAGCAGCCGCAAGTTGGTTGTCTATGTAGCACCGGAGTACATGTTTTCTGATATCGGGACGGCTTCGCCGTCCAGCGGGAGCAAGCTCCCTCGCCACAGGGTTCGTATCAGTCTCAAGGATGGATTTGTCCTACGCATGAGACGCCAATCCGCTAGTCTTGCTCAATCCTGGAAGGAGTGTCTCCATGTTCGAATCCGCCGAAATCGGTCATGCCATTGACAAAGAAACCTATGAAGCCGAAGTGCCGGCCCTGCGTGAAGCCTTGCTCGAAGCGCAGTTCGAACTTCGGCAGCAACACCGTTTTCCAGTGATCATTTTGATCAACGGCATCGAAGGGGCCGGCAAGGGCGAGACGGTCAAGTTGCTCAACGAATGGATGGACCCGCGCCTGATCGAGGTCCGCACCTTCGACCAGCAGACCGACGAAGAGCTGGCTCGACCACCCGCCTGGCGCTACTGGCGGATGCTCCCAGCCAAGGGGCGCATGGGGATTTTCTTCGGTAACTGGTACAGCCAGATGCTGCAAGGGCGGGTTCATGGTTTGTTCAAGGATCCGCGACTCGATCAAGCCATCAACGGCGCCGAACGGCTGGAGAAGATGTTGTGCGACGAAGGCGCGCTGATCTTCAAGTTCTGGTTTCACCTCTCCAAGAAACAAATGAAAGCGCGGCTCAAGGCGCTGAACGACGATCCGCTGCACAGCTGGCGCATCAGCCCGCTGGACTGGCAACAATCCGCGACCTACGACAAGTTCGTGAAGTACGGCGAACGGGTACTGCGCCGCACCAGCCGCGACTACGCGCCGTGGCACGTGATTGCTGGCCTGGATGCGCGTTATCGCAGCCTGGCGGTCGGCAAGATTCTGCTCGAGGGCCTGCAGAGCGCGCTCAAGAGACCCAGGATTCACCCGCACAAAGTCAGTGCCGCGCCCTTGTCTCCCAGCGTCGATCACGTGAATCTGCTCGACAGCCTGGACCTGACCCTGAACCTGGACAAGGACGATTACGAAGAGCAACTGATTACTGAGCAGGCACGGTTTTCCGGGCTGATGCGCGACAAACGCATGCGTCGTCACGCGTTGATCGCGGTGTTCGAGGGCAACGACGCGGCAGGCAAGGGCGGGGCGATCCGTCGGGTGGCCGCGGCACTCGACCCACGTCAGTACAACATCGTGCCGATCGCCGCGCCTACCGAAGAAGAACGGGCGCAGCCGTATCTCTGGCGGTTCTGGCGGCATATTCCGGCGCGGGGAAAATTCACTGTGTTCGATCGTTCCTGGTATGGCCGGGTGCTGGTGGAGCGCATCGAGGGTTTTTGCAGCGAGGCGGACTGGTTGCGTGCCTACAGCGAGATCAACGACTTCGAAGAGCAGCTCGACGATGCCGGGGTGATCGTGGTCAAGTTCTGGCTGACCATCGACAAACAGACTCAGATGGAGCGCTTCCAGGAGCGCGAAGAGATCCCCTTCAAGCGTTTCAAGATCACTGAAGACGACTGGCGTAACCGCGACAAGTGGGACGATTACCGCGCCGCAGTCGGCGATATGGTCGACCGCACCAGCACCGAGGTATCGCCCTGGACCCTGGTGGAAGCCAACGACAAGCGCTGGGCGCGGGTCAAGGTATTGCGCACCCTCAATGAGGCGCTGGAAGCAGCATTCGAAAAGTCCGACAAACGGGAGAAGAAACTGCAAAAGCGCAAGCGCTGAGCCGATGGTTACGCATACGCGGGGTGAATGATTGTCGCGGTCAGTCATGAGTCGGACTTATGCTCGGTCCAACTCCCGACTGACAACAACAATGAGGTGTATGCCATGCGTGAAGTGGTGATCGTCGACAGCGTGCGGACCGGCCTGGCCAAATCCTTTCGCGGCAAGTTCAACATGACCCGTCCCGACGACATGGCGGCCCACTGTGTCAACGCGCTGCTCACGCGCAATGACGTCGACCCGGCCAGCGTCGAGGATTGCATCGTCGGCGCCGGTTCCAACGAAGGTGCCCAGGGTTACAACATCGGTCGCAACGTCGCGGTGCTGTCGCACCTGGGCATCGGCACGGGTGGCATGACCCTTAACCGCTTCTGTTCGTCGGGCTTGCAGGCCATCGCGATTGCCGCCAATCAGATCGCTTCCGGTTGCAGCGACATCATCGTCGCCGGCGGTGTCGAGTCGATCAGCCTGACCATGAAAAGCGTCAACACCGACCACCTGATCAACCCGCTGCTGAAAGAGCAGGTGCCAGGTATCTATTTCCCCATGGGCCAGACGGCCGAGATCGTCGCGCGTCGTTACAGCGTCAGCCGTGAAGAGCAGGATCTGTACGCCCTGCAAAGCCAGCAACGTACCGCTCTGGCGCAGGCCGCCGGGTTGTTCAACGATGAGATCGTGCCGATGGCGGTGAAGTATCGCGTTGAAGACAAGACCACCGGCCAAGTGCAGATCCTCGACGGCATTGTCGATCACGACGACTGCAACCGCCCCGACACCACCCTGCAAAGCCTGGCGGGGTTGAAACCGGTATTTGCCGAAGACGGCTCGGTGACCGCCGGCAACTCGTCGCAGCTGTCTGACGGTGCTTCGATGACACTGGTGATGAGCCTGGAAAAAGCCCTGGCGCTGGGGCTCAAGCCCAAAGCCTTCTTTCGCGGTTTCACCGTGGCCGGGTGCCAGCCGGACGAGATGGGCATCGGCCCGGTGTTCTCGGTGCCGAAGTTGCTCAAGGCCAAGGGGTTGCAGATTGCCGACATTGATTTGTGGGAGCTCAACGAAGCGTTCGCCTCGCAATGCCTGTACAGCCGCGACCGACTGGAGATCGACAACGACAAATACAACGTCAATGGCGGCTCGATTTCCATCGGCCACCCGTTCGGCATGACCGGTTCGCGTCAGGTCGGGCACATCGTGCGCGAGTTGCAGCGGCGTAACCTGCGTTACGGCATCGTCACCATGTGCGTGGGGGGCGGGATGGGGGCTACGGGGTTGTTTGAGGCGGTGCGTTAATTCCGTGAGGTCGCCTTCGCGGGCAAGCCCATGCTATCCCGTGGGAGCGAGGCTTGCCCGCGAAGCAGTCACCTCGATGACATGTTCATGCTCAAAACCTGCATCCGCTCGATATAAGCCTGGATCTCCTTCTCGGCCGTCGCCGCATTATCGAACGGCCCCTCCAGGGTCTGTTCCCGGGTGGTGAAATACAACTCCCCATTGACACGACACAACCGGTCACAGCGAAAGTGCGTGGTGGGGGCGGTGTCCTGGGCGCGCATGCCGTACATGGGCGATCTCCTGCAGAGGGCGGTTTCAATGAGCTTATGCATGAACCCTTTGCAACGCCCGGCGAGCTGATCGACGGCATCCCGTCAATGTCATGGTGCGACCTGCACAGTTTCATTCGCGGCCCGAGGGCAACTGTCCCTGTGTCGCGCTCCGGTCTGAGCCTAGAATGAGCATTCTTGCCAATGGGCTTCGGGGTCAGCATGCATATTTCATCGGGTCGCTGGGTGTACGGTTTATTCCTGGCCTTGCTGACCGCGTTGTTGTGGGGAATTCTGCCGATCAAACTCAAGCAAGTGCTGCTGGTGATGGACCCGATAACGGTGACCTGGTTTCGCCTGATGGTGTCCGGCGGGTGCCTGTTCATATATCTGGCGGCGACCAGACGCTTGCCGAGTCGCAAAGTCCTCGGCCCGCGCGGTGGCTGGTTGGTGTTGATGGCGGTACTCGGACTGGTCGGCAACTACGTGCTGTACCTGATGGGCCTGAACCTGCTCAGCCCCGGCACCGCGCAGCTGGTGGTGCAAATGGGTCCGATCATGTTGCTGATCGCCAGTCTGTTCGTGTTCAAGGAGCGTTTCAGCGTGGGGCAGGGGATTGGCCTGCTGGTGCTGCTGATCGGCTTTGCACTGTTCTTCAATCAGCGCTTGGGCGAGTTGCTCACCTCCCTGACCGATTACACCGCGGGTGTGCTGATGGTGCTGTTGGCGTCGACGGTCTGGACCTTCTATGCCTTGGGTCAGAAGCAGTTGCTCACGGTGTGGAATTCGTTGCAGGTGATGATGGTGATTTACCTGTTCTGCGCGCTGTTGCTGACGCCGTGGGTGCATCCGCTGGAAGCACTGCAACTGAGCCCGCTGCAAGGCTGGCTGCTGCTGGCGTGCTGCTTGAATACCCTGATCGCGTATGGTGCCTTCGCCGAAGCCCTGGCCCATTGGGAAGCTTCGCGGGTCAGCGCGACGCTGGCGATCACGCCGCTGGTGACTTTTGCCGCGGTGGCCGTGGCGGCCTGGTTGTGGCCTGACTTTGTGCATGCCGAAACGATCAACGGTCTGGGTTATGGCGGGGCGGTGCTGGTGGTGCTCGGGTCGGCGCTGGTGGCGTTGGGGCCATCGTTGATCGCCGGGCTCAGGGCACGGCGGGTGCGGATGGCAGCCAGTTAGACCGCGTTATCGTTCATCGCGGGCAAGCCACGCTCCCACAGGTTTTGGGTCGCTCACGGGTGTTGTGATTGACACAAATCCTGTGGGAGCGTGGCTTGCCCGCGATGACTGACTGTCGGGCGCTAGAGAACTCAGCCCTTGGCACCTGCCTCCAGCATATTCTCCGGCCTCACCCACGTATCGAACTCTTCATTGGTCAGATACCCCAACTTCAACGCCGCCTCACGCAGTGTCAGCCCCTCGCTGTAGGCCTTCTTGGCAATCTCGGCTGATTTGTCGTAGCCGATGTGCGGGTTCAGCGCCGTCACCAGCATCAAGCCTCGTTCCAGATGCTCGGCCATTTTCTCGGCATCCGGTTCCAGGCCGGCGATGCAATGCTGCTGGAAGTTGCTGCAGCCGTCGCCCAGCAAGCGGATCGATTGCAGCAGGTTGTGGATGATCACCGGTTTGAACACGTTCAATTGCAGGTGCCCCTGACTGGCGGCAAAACCGATGGCGACGTCGTTGCCCAACACCTGACAGGCCAGCATCGACAACGCTTCGCACTGGGTCGGGTTGACCTTGCCAGGCATGATCGAGCTGCCCGGCTCGTTGGCCGGCAGTTTCACCTCGGCAAACCCGGCTCGTGGTCCGGAGCCCAGCACGCGCAGGTCGTTGGCGATTTTCATCAGGGTCACGGCGAGGGTTTTCAGGGCGCCGGACAGCGTGGTCAGTGGCTCATGACCGGCCAGTGCGGCGAATTTGTTCGGCGCGGTGACGAACGGCAGGCCGGAGAGGGCGGCCAGTTCGGCGGCGATCGCTTCGCCAAAACCGTGGGGTGAGTTCAATCCGGTGCCGACCGCGGTGCCGCCCTGGGCCAGTTCACAGACCGCCGGCAACGCGCTGCGGATCGCCCGCTCGGCGTAATCCAGTTGTGCGATGAACGCCGAGAGTTCCTGACCGAATGTAATCGGCGTGGCGTCCATCATGTGGGTACGACCGGTCTTGACCAGTTTCATGTGCCGCGCGGACAGCTCCGCCAAACCGCCGGACAACTCAGCGATCGCCGGCAGCAAATGCTGTTGCACCGCCTGAACCGTCGCGATGTGCATGGCCGTGGGGAAGCAGTCGTTGGAACTCTGGGAACGGTTGACGTGATCGTTGGGGTGCACCGGGCTCTTGCCACCGCGCGGGTTGCCGGCCAGTTCGTTGGCGCGACCGGCGATCACTTCGTTGACGTTCATGTTGCTCTGGGTGCCGCTACCGGTCTGCCAGACCACCAGCGGGAACTGGTCGTCATGTTGGCCGTCGAGCACTTCGTCGGCCGCTTGTTCGATCAGGCGGGCGATGTCGGCGGGCAGGTCGCCATTACGATCGTTGACGCGTGCCGCGGCTTTCTTGATCAGGGCCAGGGCATGCAACACAGCCAGCGGCATGCGTTCGTTGCCAATGGCGAAATTAATCAGCGAGCGTTGCGTCTGAGCGCCCCAGTAAGCGTCATCCGGGACTTCCACCTGGCCCAGGCTGTCGGTTTCGATACGGCTCATCATGCACACTCCTGTAGGTCTGATAGCGCAGTTTAGGCTGTGATCGCCGGTCGTGGTTCCATCAGTCTGGAATTTGACCGTTCAACCCCTCTAAATCAGTCGCGACAAGGCTTGGGGTTGAGCGACACACTTTTTTAGGCGCAGAATGGTCGCCCTTGGGGTTATACCTCGCCTGCTAGAAAAGGAAACTCGATGACTCGTCTTCGTGCCATCTGTACCGCGGTTGCACTGGTTTGCGCCAGCGGCCAGGTTTTTGCCGATACCGCCAGCCACAACGCCAGTGCCGAAGCTTTCCTGACCCTGGCGCACGCTGACAAACTGGGCACTCCGGTGTACATGCAAGTGCAGCAAATGTTCGCTCAGCGCTTTGAACAGACCAAAGCCCCTGAGTCGAAGAAAGCCGTTCTGGAAACTTATCAGGCCAAGGCCAACGCAGCGCTGGACGCAGCCATTGGCTGGAACAAGCTGAAGCCGGACATGGTCAAGCTCTACACCACCAACTTCAGCGAATCCGAGCTCAAGGATCTGGTGGCGTTCTACCAGTCGCCACTGGGCAAGAAAGTCCTGGAAAAAATGCCGCAGCTGACTCAGCAATCGGCCCAGATGACTCAAGCCAAGCTGGAAAGCGCGGTGCCTGTGGTCAACAAACTGCTGGCAGACATGACTAACGAGCTGGATCCTAAAGCCGGCGCCGTTGCTCCTGCAGCCAAGAAAAAGCCTTAAGCGGAGCCGGGTATGACCATGCAACAACGCATCGAATCGACGCTGGGGCTGCTGCAGCCCGAGCACCTGCAAGTACTGGATGAAAGCCACATGCACAGCCGTGGGTTGCAGACCCACTTCAAGGCGGTGGTGGTCAGCCGGCAGTTCGAAGGGCTCAATCGCGTCAAGCGTCACCAGAAGGTGTACGGCACTTTGGGCGAACTGATGGGCGAGTTCCATGCGTTGGCGCTGCATACCTACACGCCGGAGGAATGGGCGCAGATCGACGCGGCTCCGGCCTCGCCGACCTGTGCTGGCGGCAGCAAGCATTAACCCTTGGTTTTTTGCTAGAATCCGCAACGCGCCGCTCACCCGGCGCGTTTTTTTTTCGCATCCGGTTCACCCCTTACGAGGGTAGCCACCTGGAGAATTACCCATGACACAACAGATTGTCGTGGCGGCACTGTATAAGTTCGTCACCCTGGAAAATTACGTTGATCTGCGCGAGCCACTGCTGCAAGCGATGATCGACAACGGCATCAAAGGCACGCTGCTGATCGCCGAAGAAGGCATCAACGGCACCGTGTCCGGCAGCCGCGAAGGCATTGACGGGCTGATGGCCTGGCTCAAGAACGACCCGCGCATGGACGACATCGACCACAAAGAGTCGTACTGCGACGAACAGCCGTTCTACCGCACCAAAGTCAAACTCAAGAAAGAAATCGTCACCTTGGGCGTTGAAGGCGTGGACCCGAACAAAAAGGTCGGCACCTATGTGGATCCGCAGAACTGGAACGCGCTGATCAGCGATCCGGAAGTGCTGTTGATCGACACCCGCAATGACTACGAAGTCTCGATCGGCACCTTCGAAGGCGCCATCGATCCGAAGACCACCAGTTTTCGCGAATTCCCCGACTACATCAAAGCCAACTTCGACCCGGCCGTGCACAAGAAAGTCGCGATGTTCTGCACCGGCGGCATTCGCTGTGAGAAGGCGTCGAGCTACATGCTCAGCCAGGGTTTCGACGAGGTCTATCACCTCAAGGGCGGCATCCTGAAGTACCTCGAAGAGGTGCCGCAGGAAGAAACCAAATGGCAGGGCGACTGTTTCGTGTTCGATAACCGCGTGACCGTTCGTCACGATCTCAGCGAAGGCGACTACGATCAATGTCATGCCTGCCGTACGCCCGTCAGCGTTGAAGACCGCGCATCCGAGCACTATGTGGCCGGCATCAGTTGCCCGCATTGCTGGGATAAGCTGAGCGAGAAAACCCGTCGCAGTGCCATCGACCGGCAGAAGCAGATCGAACTGGCCAAGGCGCGCAACATGCCGCACCCGATCGGTTACAACTACAAGCAATCCGCTTCCGAGGCTTGAACCATGTCTGCACGCCTGCTCTATGTGATGGATCCGATGTGTTCCTGGTGCTGGGGCTTCGCTCCGGTGGCCAAAGCGCTGGTTGAGCAGGCGCAGGCGGCGGGTGTGGAGTTGCATCTGGTGGTGGGTGGTTTGCGCACCGGCAGTGGCGCGGCGCTGGAACCGACCACCCGGCGCTACATTCTTGAGCACTGGCAGGCGGTTCACGAGGCCACCGGCCAGCCGTTCAAATTTGAAGGCGCGTTGCCCGACGGGTTTGTCTACGACACCGAGCCTGCCTGTCGGGCGCTGGTGACCGCGCGCAGCCTGGCGCCGGATTGCGCCTGGACACTGCTCGGGCTGATCCAGCACGCGTTCTACACCGAAGGTCGCGATGTCACTCGTGCCAGCGTGTTGGTGGAGCTGGCGGAGAAGGCCGGTTTGCCGCGCATCGAATTTGCCGCAGCCTTCGACCGTGCCGATCAGCACGCTGCGACCGCCGCCGATTTCACTTGGGTCCAGGACTTGGGCATTGCCGGTTTCCCGACCTTGCTGGCAGAGCGCAATGGTCAATTGGCGCTGCTGACCAATGGCTATCAGCCCCTGAGCGAGTTGTCACCGTTGCTCGGCCGCTGGCTGGAGCGCGCTGCCTGTGCATGATCTGCCCGATGATGCAGCAGCTCCCAAACGTGTCGATCGGCTGAGCTGGGCGGAAATCCGCCGCCTGGCCCTTCATCATAAAAAATCCCTGTGGATCGCCAACGGCGTTGCGGTATTGGCAACGCTGTGCAGCGTGCCGATCCCGTTGCTGTTGCCGTTGCTGGTGGACGAAGTGCTGCTGGGCCACGGTGACGTTGCGCTGAAAGTCATGAACCACGCGCTGCCCGACGTCTGGCAGAAAGCCGCGGGTTATATCGGCCTGATGCTGCTGGTGACCCTGGCGCTGCGTTGCGCCGCGTTGTTGTTCAACGTGGTGCAGGCGAAATTGTTTGCGGCGCTGGCCAAGGACATCGTGTATCGGATTCGGGTGCGGTTGATCGACCGGCTCAAGCGCATCTCGCTGGGCGAATACGAAAGCCTGGGCAGCGGCACGGTGACCACGCACCTGGTCACCGACCTGGATACCCTGGACAAATTCGTCGGCGAAACCCTCAGTCGTTTCCTCGTGGCGATGCTGACGCTGGTGGGCACCGCATCGATCCTGATGTGGATGCACTGGAAACTCGCGCTGCTGATTCTGCTGTTCAACCCGCTGGTGATCTACGCCACGGTGCAGTTGGGCAAGCGGGTCAAACATCTGAAGAAGCTCGAGAACGACAGCACCTCACGCTTCACCCAAGCCTTGACCGAAACCCTGGACGCCATCCAGGAAGTGCGAGCGGGTAATCGTCAGGGCTTTTTCCTCGGACGGTTGGGGCAGCGAGCGCGGGAAGTGCGCGATTACGCGGTGAGCTCGCAGTGGAAAACCGATGCATCGAACCGGGCCAGCGGTTTGCTGTTCCAGTTCGGCATCGATATTTTCCGCGCCGCAGCCATGCTCACCGTGCTGTTTTCCGACCTGTCCATCGGCCAGATGCTGGCGGTGTTCAGCTACCTGTGGTTCATGATCGGTCCGGTGGAGCAGCTGCTCAATCTGCAGTACGCCTTTTACGCCGCCGGCGGTGCGCTGTCGCGGATCAACGAGTTGCTGGCCCGTGCCGACGAGCCGCAATACACCGGCAGTGTCGATCCGTTCCAAGGGCGCGACACGGTGGGCATCGAAGTGCAGGGGCTGAGTTTCGGCTACGGCGACGAGTTGGTGCTGAACCAAATGAACCTGTCGATTGCCCCCGGTGAAAAAGTCGCGATTGTCGGCGCCAGCGGGGGGGGCAAAAGTACTCTGGTGCAGTTACTGTTGGGCCTGTACACGCCGCTGGCCGGGACCATCCGTTTCGGTGGTTCGACTCAGCAAGAAATCGGCCTGGAAACTGTGCGCGAAAATGTCGCCGTGGTCTTGCAACATCCCGCCCTGTTCAACGACACCGTGCGCGCCAACCTGACCATGGGCCGCGAACGCAGTGACGAAGCCTGCTGGCAGGCACTGGAAATTGCTCAGCTGCACCACACGGTGCGTGCATTGCCCAACGGTCTGGACAGTATCGTCGGGCGATCCGGTGTGCGTTTATCCGGCGGGCAGCGTCAACGCTTGGCGATTGCCCGAATGGTGTTGGCCGAGCCCAAAGTGGTGATCCTCGACGAAGCCACGTCCGCATTGGACGCGGCCACCGAATACAACCTGCACCAGGCGCTGGCGCGGTTCTTGAGCCACCGCACCACGTTGATCATTGCGCACCGATTGTCGGCCGTGAAGCAGGCCGATCGAGTGTTGGTGTTCGATGGCGGGCAGGTTGCCGAGGATGGCGACCATCAGCAGTTGATTGCCGATGGTGGTTTGTACGCCAAGCTTTATGGGCATTTGCAGCAAATTCAACGACCTTGAACTTTGTACGGTTTTCTGCGCTTAGTGTTTGAGCGGTCCCGAGGAATTTTGGCGTTTTTTGCGCTCTGTCTGGCCAGACAATCGGATTGCAGTGGTGTGCTCGATGATTCGAAGTGTCGGAAATTAGCCTAGTCTGTGCTGTCAGGTGCGGGATTTATTTGGGTGTTCATCCGGCAATGCTTATGCAAGGGACCTCATGAAGCAAAAACGGACTCTCGGAACGCCACGGCTGTTGGGCATCGTCTGGCCATTTATCGCCGTTGTGTTGTTTCAGGCATTGTTGGGCGGCGTCAGTCTTTACGTTCTTTCAGCGGTTCGTGGCTACGTCGGCGGTGAGAGCCTGTGGTCCAAGGGCCAGAAAGACGCCATCTATTACCTCAATCTCTACGCCGACAGTCGCGACGAGACGATTTTTCTCAAATACCAGAACGCGATTGCCGTGCCTCAGGGCGGCCATGAGTTGCGTATGGCGCTGGATCATCAGCCACCGAATATCGAGGCCGCGCGGCTCGCGATTCTCAAGGGCGGCAATCACCCGGACGACGTCCCCAGCCTGATTTGGCTGTACCTCAATTTCCGGCATTTCAGTTACCTGGAAAAAGCCATCGAACTCTGGACGATCGGTGACGAGTACCTGGTGCGGCTCGATGACGTCGCACGGGAAATGCATCAGGGTATTGTCGATAACCAGGCCACCGATGCCGATATCAAGCACTGGAAGGCGCAGATTTTGGCCATCAACGATGGCGTGACGCCCCCTGCCAAAGCGTTCAGCGATGCCTTGGGCGAGGGCTCGCGCATGATTCTCCGGCTGCTGCTGGCGACGAACCTCGCCACCGCGCTGGGCCTGATCGTGCTGGCCTTGCTGCGTACCCACAAACTGCTCGAACAACGCCATGCCTTCGCCGATGCCTTGCAGTTGGAGAAAGACCGGGCGCAGATCACCCTGCAATCGATTGGCGACGGGGTGATCACCACCGACGTCGAGGGCGCGATTGCCTACATGAACCCGGCCGCCGAGGCCTTGACTCACTGGAAGGCCGAACAGGCGACGGGGTTGCCATTGGCGGCGCTGTTCAATCTGCTGGACGAGAACGCTCAGGCCGACGGTTTTACCTTGATCGAACACATTTTGAGCGGCCAGCTCAGTGGCGGTAGCGAACATTCCAAACTGATCCAGCGACTGGATGGCAGCACGGTTTCGGTCACCTTGGTCGGTGCGCCGATCCGCAATGCGGGCAAGGTCAGTGGCACCGTGCTGGTGCTGCATGACATGACCCAAGAGCGGCAGTACATCGCCAATTTGTCCTGGCAGGCGACCCATGACGCCTTGACCGGGCTGGCCAACCGCCGCGAATTCGAATATCGCCTGGAACAGGCCCTGCATGGCCTGATGCGACAAGCGGGGCGTCACGCCTTGATGTTCCTCGATCTGGATCAATTCAAACTGGTCAACGACACCTGCGGTCATGCTGCCGGCGATGAGTTGTTGCGGCATATTTGTGCGTTGCTGCAGTCAGGATTGCGCGAAGGCGACACCCTGGCCCGATTGGGGGGTGACGAGTTCGGCATTCTGTTGGAAAACTGTGCGCCGGAAGCGGCTGAGAAAATTGCCGAAGTCCTGCGCCAGACTGTGCAGAACCTGCATTTTGTCTGGAAAGGCCGGCCGTTCGTGACCACGGTGAGCATTGGTCTGGTGCACGTCACTCAGAGTCCGGCCACCCTCGAAGCCTCGCTGCGAGCCGCTGATATGGCCTGTTACATGGCCAAGGAAAAGGGCCGCAACCGGGTTCAGGTCTATCACGCCGACGATTCGGAACTGTCCCTGCGCTATGGTGAGATGGCCTGGGTGCAACGCCTGCACATGGCGTTGGAGGAGGACCGCTTTTGCCTCTACTCCCAGGAAATCGCGCCTCTGGGTCTTGGCGAGCGGGACGGCGGACATATCGAAATCCTGCTGCGCCTGCATGACGAAGCCGGGCGCATGATTCTACCGGACAGTTTCATTCCGGCCGCCGAGCGTTATGGTTTGATGACGTCGCTTGACCGCTGGGTGGTGGAGAACGTTTTCAAGGTCATTGCCCAGGCCATCGCCCAAGAGGGCGAAGAGCCGCTGGCCATGTGTGCGATAAATCTGTCAGGTATTACTATCGGAGATGAGGCGTTTCTGGACTTCCTTCGTGAACAGTTTGTTGCATATTCAATTCCACCTGAAATGATTTGTTTTGAAATTACAGAAACCAGTGCGATTTCCAATTTGCCTAGCGCAATTAGATTTATTAATGAACTCAAAGGCTTAGGTTGCCACTTCTCATTAGATGACTTCTGCGCCGGTATGTCCTCATTCGCTTACTTGAAACATTTACCTGTAGACTTCCTGAAGATCGACGGGAGTTTCGTAAAGGATATGCTGGACGACCCGATTAACCGCGCCATGGTCGAAGTGATCAATCACATCGGGCATGTCATGGGTAAGCGTACGATTGCCGAGTTCGTTGAAACACCTCAGATCGAGCAGGCATTGCTGGAGATCGGGGTGGATTACGCTCAAGGGTATCTGATTGAACGCCCGCATCTGTTTACCTGCGACAGTTTACAAAGTCGTCCTGCCAGGCCACGGCCTTTGTTATTCAAGGCGCCCGGCACGTTCCGTTGAAATCTCTTGTTGATCTGAAAATCACAATCAAAAGGAGCGCGACAGTGATCGACACATTCAACAGAACCGGACCCCTCATGGAAGCTGCAAGTTACCCCGCCTGGGCTCAGCAATTGATTCAGGATTGCAGCGAGAGCAAGCGCCGCGTCGTCGAACATGAACTGTACCAGCGGATGCGCGATAACAAGCTCAGCGCAAAAACCATGCGTCAGTACCTCATTGGTGGCTGGCCGGTGGTCGAACAGTTCGCCTTATACATGGCACAGAACCTGGCCAAGACCCGTTTTGCACGCCACCCTGGCGAAGACATGGCGCGTCGCTGGCTGATGCGCAATATTCGCGTCGAACTGAACCATGCCGATTACTGGGTGCACTGGAGCCGTGCTCACGGCATCAGCCTGGAAGATTTGCAGGCGCAACAGGTTGCCCCTGAACTTCACGCCTTGAGTCACTGGTGCTGGCACACCAGTTCGTCGGACTCGCTGATCGTGGCTATCGCCGCCACCAACTATGCCATCGAGGGTGCTACCGGGGAGTGGTCGGCGCTGGTCTGTTCCAGTGGCGTCTATGCGGCATCGTTCCCCGAGGAAGATCGCAAGCGGGCCATGAAGTGGTTGAAGATGCACGCCCAGTACGACGATGCCCATCCTTGGGAAGCGCTGGAAATCATCTGCACCCTGGCGGGGCTGAACCCGAGCAAATCCCTGCAAATGGAATTGCGCCAGGCGGTCTGCAAAAGTTACGACTACATGTACCTGTTCCTGGAGCGATGCATGCAGTTGGAACTGGCAGCAAAAGCCCCGGTAGTCCGTGAGCGGATGGCGTTGGCCGAGAGCTGATCCGAAGGCTACACAAAACAACTGTAGGAGCTAGCCTGTGTGGCGAAGGGACAAGCCCCCTCGCCACGCATTTGATGGGCTGACTCAGCCCGCCATCGCCAACCGGTTACGCCCCTCGCGCTTGGCCACATACAGCGCACTGTCGGCTCGTCGCAACAGGCTCTCGGCAGACTCGCCGGGCAGCAGGGTCGAGCAACCCAGGCTGACCGTCAGTTCGATGGCCTTGCCTTCGGCCACATAGTCCTGAGCCTGCGCAGCGAACCGCAGTCGTTCGCCGACCATGGCCGCGGCTTCCCGGCTGGTGTTGGACAGCAAGATCATGAATTCTTCGCCTCCAAACCGGAACACCATGTCCACGTTACGCAACTGGCTTTTGATCGAGGCTGCGACGGCCTTGAGCACTTCATCGCCGGCGCTGTGCCCGTAGGTGTCATTGATTTGTTTGAAGTGATCGATGTCCAGCATCAGCAGCGACAGGGGCTGTGAGTGTCGGCGCGACATCTCGATTTCCCGTTGCAGCGTCTGATCCATCGCGATGCGATTGCCGGTGTCGGTCAGCGGGTCGCGCAAGGCGCTTTGGGTGGCGGCACGGTAGAGCAGGGCATTGCGCATCGGGTAGAGAAGCGCTGATAACAGCGATTCCAGATGGCCTTGCTCCTCATCGCTGAAACGCTGATTGCGACGGAACACCAGTTCACCCAATTGCTCGCCTTCATGACTGAGGCTGTAGCTGATCGAATGATGACCTCGCTGGCCGAACTGCAGGCGCAAGTCGCTGGGCTGATGCTCATAATTCAAGGCATCCAGCGGTACAAGGCGCTGAATTTCACGGAAGAAAAGTCCGAGAATGCGTTGCGGCTCAAGACTGGTTTGCAGTTGCAGGCCCAGCTCCTGACGCAATTGCGCAAGACTGACGGGCCGCTCCAGAAGGGGAGGCTGCTGACCAAAGCCCAGGCGTTGCAATTTGGCGCTGTCGAAGTCAATTGCGTTGGTCTGGGAAGGCGATTTCATATGGCGTGAGCCCCTAAACAGTAAGACTGTCTTACAGGCTGGGTGAGAGCGGCTTTGGGCTGCGCGTCATACTGGTCCATCAGTCCCGTAGGACATTTGGCACGAGTTTAGTCCGCTTTGCCGAAGATTAGTAACCTCTCGGCTCAAGCTCTGCCCCGTCTGCTTTCACACGGCGTGTCTGAGCAAAATTAGAGCGAAAGTCGTGCCATTCAGTTCAGTCGGCTAAAAAGCGTTCTAAATCAACAAGGTTGGGGAGGTTACGAAGGATGGTGTCGAGGATGTTGACATTTATTTGACTTGAATCAGCTGCAGTTATCACCGGCTTTGTATGCCGCGACGGGAAGTCGTCGCGGCACAAAAGCGACGCACGGGCATTACTGAGCGTCGAACGCCTGACCGTTGATGCCGGTACTGTCCGGCCCCATCAAGTAAAGGTAGACCGGCATGATCTCCTCGGGTGTCGGGTTGTTCAGCGGATTTTCCCCAGGGTAGGCCTGAGCACGCATGCTGGTGCGGGTGGCGCCGGGGTTGATGCTGTTGGAGCGCACGGGGGCGACGGTGTCTACTTCGTCGGCCAGGGTTTGCATCAGGCCTTCGGTGGCGAACTTGGACACGCCGTAAGCGCCCCAATACGCACGACCCTTGCGACCGACGCTGCTGGAGGTGAACACCACCGAGGCGTCCTGCGACAGTTTGAGCAGCGGCAGCAGGGTGCTGGTGAGCATGAACATGGCGTTGACGTTGACTTGCATGACGCGCATGAAGTTCTCGCCGGACAACTGCTCGATCGGCGTGCGTGGGCCGATGATCGACGCGTTGTGCAGCAAGCCGTCGAGGTGGCCGAATTCGGTTTCGATCATGGCCGCCAGTTCATCGTATTGGTGGGGCAGGGCGGTTTCCAGGTTGAACGGGATCACTACCGGTTGTGGATGCCCGGCCGCTTCGATTTCGTCGTAGACCTGAGTCAGATTGGCTTCGGTCTTGCCCAGCAGCAACACGGTGGCGCCATGAGCGGCGTAGGTTTTCGCGGCGGCAGCACCGATGCCTCGGCCAGCGCCGGTGACCAGGATGACCCGGTCCTTGAGCAATTCAGGACGGGCGGAATAATCAAACATAAAAAACCTCACAACAATTCAACGTAGGCATGCATCGCATCTGTGGCAAGAGCGCTTATTGTGGCGAGGGGGCTTGCCCCCGTTGGGTCGCGAAGCGGCCCTCCATTCGCTACCTTCAGCCAGACCGTGTTCTCTGGATTTACGACTGCTTCGCAGCCGAACGGGGGCAAGCCCCCTCGCCACAAATGCTTCCTGTTGTCAGTCAGATCAGCAACTGCACAAAGCGCTATCCAGCACCAGGCGCAACTCCATTGGATGATCGACCACCACATCCGCGCCCCAATGCCGCGGGTTATCCTCCGGATGAATGTAGCCGTAGGTCACGGCGGCTGTTCTGGTGCCGGCATCGCGGCCGGATTCGATATCGCGCAGGTCGTCGCCGACGAACAGCACGCTGGCCGGATCGAGGTCGAGCATCTTGCACGCCAGGATCAACGGCTCCGGGTCCGGTTTGCTGTTCTTCACGTGATCCGGGCAGATCAGCAGCGCCGAACGCTCGGCCAGCCCCAATTGCTGCATGATCGGCTCGGCGAAGCGCAGCGGTTTGTTGGTGACCACGCCCCAGATCAGGTTGGCCTTCTCGATGTCGGCCAGCAATTCGCCCATGCCGTCGAAGAGCTTGCTGTGCACCGCGCAACCTTTGACATAGCGCTCCAGAAATTCCAGGCGCAGCTCCTCGAAGCCAGGCGATTCCGGGTCCATCGAGAAAGTCACCGCGACCATCGCCCTGGCGCCGCCGGAGATCTCGTCACGGATGTGCTTGTCGTTCATCGGCGGCAAACCACGCTCAGCACGCATCGCCTGGCAGATGGCGATGAAATCCGGCGCGGTGTCGAGCAGGGTGCCGTCCATGTCGAAAAGAACTGCTCTGATACGCATCGGCTTACTCCTCGCGCAGGGTCTGGATCATGTAGTTGACGTCGACATCGGATGCCAGTTTGTAGTGCTTGGTCAGCGGATTGTAGGTCAGGCCGATGATGTCTTTGACGGTCAGGCCGGCCATGCGACTCCAGGCACCGAGCTCGGAAGGGCGGATGAATTTCTTGAAGTCGTGAGTGCCACGCGGCAGCAGCTTCATGATGTATTCGGCGCCGACGATGGCGAACAGATAAGCCTTCGGGTTGCGGTTGATGGTGGAGAAGAACACCTGGCCGCCAGGCTTGACCATGCGGAAGCAGGCGCGGATCACCGAGGATGGATCCGGAACGTGTTCAAGCATTTCCAGGCAGGTGACCACGTCGAATTGCTCAGGCATTTCTTCGGCCAGGGCTTCGGCGGTGATTTGCCGGTATTCGACATTCACACCGGATTCCAATTGATGCAATTGCGCGACCGCCAGCGGCGCTTCGCCCATGTCGATGCCCATTACGGTGGCGCCGCGCTGGGCCATGGCTTCGCTGAGGATGCCGCCGCCGCAACCGACGTCGAGGACTTTCTTGCCGGCCAGATTGACGCGCTCGTCAATCCAGTTGACCCGCAGCGGGTTGATGTCGTGCAGCGGTTTGAACTCGCTTTCGCGATCCCACCAGCGATGGGCCAGGGCTTCGAATTTGGCGATTTCGGCGTGGTCGACGTTGCTCATGGTGTCAGTCCTCTAAAACTTGAAAAATTCTGTTGCCCCGGTTTTGGTCCAGGGTGCTTACAATTCGGTGCTTACGATTCGGTATGGCCGCTGATGCGCTGGCCCCAGGCCTTGGCGGTGGCGCACAGTTGCGCTTCATCCAGGCGGGTCAGGCGGCGGTCGTCGAGCAGTTGTTTGCCGGCGACCCAAAGGTGTTTCACGCAGTCGCGGCCAGTGGCATATATAAGTTGCGAAACCGGGTCGTAGACCGGTTGCTGCGCCAGGCCCGACAGGTCGAACGCGACGATGTCTGCCGCTTTGCCGACTTCCAGCGAACCGGTTTGCGCTTCGATTCCCAGCGCACGGGCGCCATTGAGCGTGGCCATGCGCAGGGCGCGATGGGCGTCCAGCGCGGTGGCCGAGCCGGCGACAGCCTTGGCCAGCAATGCGGCGGTGCGGGTTTCACCCAGCAGGTCCAGGTCATTATTGCTGGCCGCGCCATCGGTGCCGACCGCCACATTCACCCCGGCCTGCCACAAACGCTCGACCGGGCAGAAGCCACTGGCCAGCTTCAGGTTCGACTCCGGGCAATGAATCACATTGGTGTTACTTTCTACCAGCAGCGCCAGGTCTTCATCGCTGATCTGGGTCATGTGAACGGCCTGGAAGCGCGGCCCGAGCAGGCCCAGGCGGCCGAGGCGGGCCAGCGGGCGTTCGCCGCGTTGCTCCACCGACTGCTGCACTTCGAAGGCGGTTTCGTGGACATGCATGTGAATCGAGGCATCCAGTTCTTCGGCGATCACCCGGATTTTTTCCAGGTTTTCGTCGCCCACGGTGTACGGGGCATGGGGGCCGAAGGTGACTTTGATCCGTTCGTGATGCTTGAGATCGCCGAATAATTCGACGCCCTGACGAATGGCTTCATCTGCCGTGCTGGCGCCTGGAATCGGGAAATCGAGGATCGGAATGGCGATCTGGGCGCGAATGCCGCTGTTATGTACGCGTTCGCTGGCGACCTTCGGGAAGAAATACATGTCAGAGAAACAGGTGATGCCACCTTTGATCTGTTCGGCGATGGCCAGGTCCGTGCCGTCGCGTACGAAAGCCTCGTCGACCCATTTGGCTTCGGCCGGCCAGATGTGGTTTTCCAGCCAGGTCATCAGCGGCAGATCGTCGGCCAGGCCGCGGAACAGCGTCATTGCTGCATGCCCGTGGGCATTGATCAGGCCCGGGCTGAGCAGCATGCCCGGCAATTCGCGCACTTCGGTTGCGTTAAGCTTCAAGGCTGCTGCGCGAGGGCCGATAAACACAATACGACCATCGCGGATACCCAAGGCATGCTCTTTAAGGACCACGCCAGCCGGTTCGACGGGTACCAGCCAGGTCGGCAGCAATAATAGGTCGAGCGCAGCGGTGGGGGTCGGCATCGAGAGTCGGTTCCAGTGCTTTTGTAAAGGATGGCGAAGTATACCCGAGCGTCTTCGCGGGGGGATCGCTATAATCGGTGGCTTTTGTTCATGAGTGCGGGGTGTGGGATGCGCGATCGACTGTTGGCTGCGGAGAAGGTGAAGGCCATCGATTGGCGTGATGGCGCACTGTACCTGCTGGATCAGCGTATTTTGCCGTTCGAGGAAACCTGGATTGCCTACACCAGCGCTGCCGGTGTGGCCGAAGCCATTCGCTCGATGGTGGTGCGCGGTGCGCCGGCCATTGGCATCAGCGCTGCCTATGGCGTGGTGCTGGCGGCTCGCGCCCGATTTGCCGAGGGTGGCGACTGGCAAGCGGCGCTGGAAGAGGATTTCGCGCTGCTGGCCGACTCCCGTCCAACCGCAGTCAATCTGTTCTGGGCCTTGGGTCGCATGCGTGAGCGGCTTGAGCGCCTGAGGGAGCACGCCGATCCGCTGTCGGTGCTGGAAGCCGAAGCCATCGCCATCCACGAAAGTGATCGCGAAGCCAACCTGACCATGGCTCAGTTGGGCGTCGACCTGATCCGCAAACATCAAGGCAACGCCCAGGCGATCCTCACGCACTGCAACACCGGCGCGCTGGCCACCGGTGGTTTCGGCACGGCGCTGGGGGTGATTCGCGGGGCGTTCATCGAAGGCATGGTCGAGCGCGTCTACGCCGACGAAACCCGGCCATGGCTGCAAGGTTCGCGATTGACTGCGTGGGAATTGGCCAATGAGGGTATTCCGGTGACCCTCAATGTCGACTCCGCTGCTGCGCACATCATGAAAACCAAGGGTGTGACCTGGGTGATCGTCGGCGCCGACCGGATCACTGCCAATGGCGATGTGGCGAACAAAATCGGTACCTACCAGTTGGCGGTCAACGCCATGCACCACGGCGTGCGCTTCATGGTGGTGGCGCCGAGTTCGACCATCGACATGAACCTGGCCAGTGGCGAAGAGATTCCTATTGAAGAGCGTGATGGCCGCGAGTTGCTGGAAGTTGGCGGCAAGCGGGTGGGGGCGGATGTGGAAGCGTTCAACCCGGTGTTCGACGTGACCCCGGCCGACCTGATCGATGCGATCGTCACCGAAAAAGGCATCGTCGAGCGCCCGGACACTGCGAAAATGGCCCAATTGATGTGCCGCAAGCGTCTGCATTGATGATCTGTATTGCCTGAAAGGACGCCATCGCGGGCAAGCCTGCCCCCACAGGTATAAGTGAGCACCGCTGAACCCTGTGGGAGCGTGCTTGCCCGCGAAGAGGCCCGGAAACACAATGAATCAGGCCCGAATCAGGCCTGAATTCTTCATTCGATGCTGCTCTAAGCCCCTCTCGTCTCCTTCAAGCCTGTCACCGGTCAACTAACTATGCTCCATGCGCATCTGGGGGATAGGTGCGTGGCGGCTCTTGTGATAACATCCGGCGGTTTCCAGGGTAGCCTGATGTGGCTGCCTTTACTGCGCAGATCCATGGCATAACTCGTTGATTTGTCGTAAGTCGGTGCATGGCACTCAGTCTGCATCGGCGAGCTTCGTTCGTCCCATATGGATGTGACGAAGTTTCACCAGAAAAAGGAATCAGGCTTCTCATGGGCGAACTGGCCAAAGAAATCCTCCCGGTCAATATCGAAGACGAGCTGAAGCAGTCCTACCTCGACTACGCGATGAGCGTAATTGTCGGGCGGGCACTGCCGGATGCGCGCGATGGCTTGAAGCCCGTGCACCGGCGTGTGCTGTTCGCGATGAGCGAGCTGGGCAACGACTTCAACAAGCCGTACAAGAAATCTGCCCGTGTTGTCGGTGACGTGATCGGTAAGTATCACCCGCACGGTGATACCGCGGTGTACGACACCATCGTTCGGATGGCGCAGCCATTCTCGCTGCGTTACCTGCTGGTGGACGGTCAGGGCAACTTCGGTTCGGTAGACGGCGACAACGCCGCGGCCATGCGATACACCGAAGTGCGCATGACCAAACTGGCGCACGAGCTGCTGGCCGACCTGCATAAAGAAACCGTGGACTGGGTGCCGAACTACGACGGCACCGAAATGATCCCCGCGGTCATGCCGACCAAGATCCCCAACCTGCTGGTCAACGGCTCCAGCGGTATCGCCGTGGGCATGGCGACCAACATTCCGCCGCACAACCTCGGTGAAGTCATCGACGGTTGCCTGGCGCTCATCGACAATCCGGAGCTGACTGTCGATGAGCTGATGCAGTACATCCCCGGTCCGGACTTCCCGACCGCCGCGATCATCAACGGTCGCGCCGGCATCATCGAAGCCTACCGCACCGGTCGCGGGCGCATTTACATGCGTGCCCGCTCGATCATCGAAGACATCGACAAGGTCGGTGGTCGTCAGCAGATCGTCATCACCGAACTCCCTTACCAGCTGAACAAGGCCCGTCTGATCGAGAAGATCGCCGAGCTGGTCAAAGAGAAGAAGCTCGAAGGCATCACCGAGCTGCGCGACGAGTCCGACAAGGACGGTATGCGCGTCGTGATCGAGCTGCGTCGCGGCGAAGTGCCTGAGGTGATCCTCAACAACCTCTACGCCCAGACTCAGCTGCAAAGCGTGTTCGGCATCAACATCGTTGCGCTGATCGACGGCCGTCCGCGGATCCTCAACCTCAAGGATCTGCTGGAAGCCTTCGTTCGTCACCGTCGCGAAGTCGTGACCCGCCGTACCGTGTTCGAACTGCGTAAGGCGCGCGAACGTGGCCACATCCTGGAAGGTCAAGCGGTTGCCCTGTCGAACATCGATCCGGTCATCGCCCTGATCAAGGCTTCGCCGACCCCGTCGGAAGCCAAGGAAGCGCTGATCAGCACGCCGTGGGAATCCTCCGCGGTGGTTGCAATGGTTGAACGTGCCGGCGCCGATTCGTGCCGTCCGGAAAACCTCGATCCACAATACGGCCTGCGCGACGGCAAGTACTTCCTGTCGCCAGAGCAGGCGCAAGCCATTCTGGAACTGCGTCTGCACCGCCTGACCGGTCTGGAGCACGAGAAGCTGCTGGCCGAGTATCAAGAGATCCTCAACCAGATCGGCGAGCTGATCCGCATCCTCAACAGCGCCACGCGCCTGATGGAAGTGATCCGCGAAGAGTTGGAAGTGATCCGTGCCGAGTACGGCGATGTGCGTCGCACCGAGATTCTCGATGCCCGTCTCGACCTGACCCTGGGCGACATGATCCCGGAAGAAGAGCGCGTCGTGACCATTTCCCACGGTGGCTACGCCAAGACCCAGCCGCTGGCGGCGTACCAGGCTCAGCGTCGTGGCGGTAAAGGTAAATCGGCTACCGGCGTGAAGGATGAGGACTACATCGCCCACCTGCTGGTCGCCAACAGCCACACCACGCTGCTGCTGTTCTCCAGCAAAGGCAAAGTGTACTGGCTGAAAACCTACGAAATCCCGGAAGCCTCCCGCGCTGCCCGTGGTCGTCCGCTGGTCAACCTGCTGCCGCTGGACAGTGATGAATACATCACCACCATGCTGCCGGTCGAGGAATACACCGAAGGTCACTTCATCTTCATGGCCACTGCCAAAGGCACCGTGAAGAAGACCCCGCTGGAATCCTTCAGCCGTCAACGCAGCGTCGGTCTGATCGCGCTGGAGCTGGATGAAGGCGACGTGCTGATCTCTGCGGCCATTACCGATGGCGATCGCGAAGTCATGCTGTTCTCCGACGGCGGCAAGGTGACTCGCTTCAAGGAAACCGACGTTCGCGCCATGGGCCGTACCGCTCGCGGTGTCCGCGGCATGCGTCTGCCGGAAGGCCAGAAGCTGATTTCCATGCTGATCCCGGAAGAAGGCAGCCAGATCCTCACCGCTTCGGCGCGTGGTTTCGGTAAGCGCACCGCGATCACCGAGTTCCCTGAGTACAAGCGTGGCGGTCAGGGCGTTATTGCCATGGTCAGCAACGAGCGTAACGGCCGCTTGGTCGGCGCCGTTCAGGTGCTCGACGGCGAGGAAATCATGCTGATTTCCGACCAGGGTACGTTGGTTCGTACCCGCGTCGACGAAGTGTCCAGCCTGGGCCGTAACACCCAGGGCGTGACCCTGATCAAGCTGGCCAACGATGAAACGCTGGTGGGCCTGGAGCGGGTTCAGGAGCCGTCGGAAGTCGAAGGCGAAGAGCTGGAAGGCGAAGGGCTTGCAGGTGAAGAGGATGCAGTGTTCGAGGGTGAGGTCGTGATCGACGATGTTGCCGACGACCAGCAACTCGACGCCGCCGCCGACGAAGAGCCGCAGGAGTAAGCGGGCAAGCAGGGGGCGGATGAAGATTCGCCCCCTTGTTGTTTGTCCTCAGGGAACTGTGGAATTGTTTTTAATGTAGGAGCTGTCGAGCGAAGCGAGGCTGCGATCTCTTGATCTGGCTCTTGCTTTCGCTCAGCACTAAAAGATCGCAGCCTCGCTCTGCTCGACAGCTCCTACAGATTTATTGCGTGATACCACCAAATCAGAGCGAGATTGGATGTGAGCAAGAGAGCCTATAACTTCTGTGCCGGTCCTGCGGCGCTTCCCGAAGCTGTCCTGAAGCGCGCCCAGGCTGAACTCCTTGATTGGCACGGCAAGGGCCTGTCGGTCATGGAAATGAGCCATCGCAGCGATGAGTTCGTGTCCATTGCCACCAAGGCCGAGCAGGATCTGCGTGATCTGCTGAATATCCCCTCGAACTATAAAGTGCTGTTTCTGCAGGGTGGCGCGAGCCAGCAATTTGCTCAGATTCCTCTGAACCTGTTGCCGGAAGGCCGCTCCGCCGACTATATCGATACCGGTATCTGGTCGCAGAAGGCTATCGAAGAAGCTTCGCGCTACGGCCACGTCAACGTCGCCGCAACCGCCAAGCCTTACGACTATTTCGCTGTGCCTGGCCAGAACGAATGGAACCTGTCGAAAGATGCGGCCTACGTTCACTACGCGCCGAACGAAACCATCGGCGGCCTGGAATTCCAGTGGATCCCGGAAACCGGTGATGTACCGCTGGTCGCCGACATGTCCTCGGACATTCTTTCGCGCCCGGTGGATGTCTCGCGTTTCGGCATGATCTACGCCGGCGCCCAGAAAAACATCGGCCCGAGCGGCATCGTCGTCAACATCGTTCGCGAAGACCTGTTGGGTAACGCCCGTTCCATCTGCCCGACCATGCTCAACTACAAGGTCGCGGCCGACAACGGCTCGATGTACAACACGCCGCCAACCCTGGCCTGGTACTTGTCCGGTCTGGTGTTCGAGTGGCTGAAAGAGCAGGGCGGTGTCGAAGCCATCGGCAAGCTCAATGAAGTGAAGCAGCGCACGCTGTACGACTTCATCGACGCCAGCGGCTTGTACAGCAACCCGATCAACAAGTCGGACCGCTCATGGATGAACGTGCCGTTCCGTCTGGCCGACGATCGTCTCGACAAGCCGTTCCTGGCCGGTGCCGACGAACGTGGCCTGTTGAACCTCAAAGGTCACCGTTCCGTGGGCGGCATGCGTGCCTCCATCTATAACGCCGTCGATATCGTTGCGGTCAACGCACTGGTTTCGTACATGGCAGAGTTCGAGAAGGAACACGGCTAATGTCTGAGCAAGAACTCAAGGCACTGCGCCTGCGCATTGATGCTCTGGACGAAAAGGTCCTGGAGCTGATCAGTGAGCGCGCACGCTGCGCCCAGGAAGTTGCGCGAGTAAAGATGGCCTCGCTGGCCGAAGGCGAAGTGCCGGTGTTCTATCGTCCTGAGCGCGAAGCTCAGGTGCTCAAACGCGTGATGGAGCGTAACCAGGGGCCGCTGGGCAACGAAGAGATGGCGCGGCTGTTCCGCGAAATCATGTCCTCGTGCCTGGCCCTCGAGCAGCCGCTGAAAGTGGCTTACCTCGGCCCTGAAGGTACCTTCACTCAGGCAGCGGCCATGAAGCACTTCGGTCACGCGGTGATCAGCAAGCCAATGGCGGCAATCGACGAAGTATTCCGTGAAGTGGCGGCCGGTGCGGTGAACTTTGGCGTGGTCCCGGTGGAAAACTCCACCGAAGGCGCGGTCAACCACACCCTCGACAGCTTCCTCGAACACGACATGGTGATCTGTGGCGAAGTCGAGCTGCGTATTCACCATCACCTGTTGGTTGGCGAAAACACCAAGACCGACAGCATCAGTCGCATCTATTCCCACGCCCAGTCCCTGGCCCAGTGCCGCAAGTGGCTGGATGCCCATTACCCGAATGTCGAGCGCGTGGCGGTGTCCAGCAACGCCGAAGCGGCCAAGCGGGTCAAGGGTGAGTGGAACTCGGCGGCGATTGCCGGCGACATGGCTGCCGGCCTCTACGGGTTGACCCGTCTGGCCGAGAAAATCGAGGATCGCCCGGACAACTCCACGCGATTCCTGATGATCGGTAACCAGGAAGTGCCGCCGACCGGTGACGACAAGACCTCGATCATCGTTTCCATGAGCAACAAGCCCGGCGCTCTCCATGAGTTGCTGGTGCCGTTCCACGACAATGGCATTGACCTGACACGGATCGAGACCCGTCCGTCGCGCAGCGGTAAATGGACCTACGTGTTCTTCATCGACTTCGTCGGCCATCACCGCGACCCGCTGGTCAAGGGTGTGCTGGAAAAGATCAGTCAGGAAGCGGTGGCACTCAAAGTGCTGGGTTCCTACCCGAAAGCAGTTCTCTAAGGGCGGTAGCAAATGAGTGGCAACTTCCTCGCTCTGGCACAGCCGGGCGTGCAACAACTTTCGCCTTACGTTCCGGGCAAGCCTGTGGACGAACTGGCCCGTGAGCTGAACCTTGATCCGGCCAGTATCGTCAAGCTGGCGAGCAACGAAAACCCGTTGGGTGCCAGCCCCAAGGCGCTGGCGGCGATTCGTGAAGCGCTGGCCGAGCTGACCCGCTATCCGGACGGCAACGGTTTTGCGCTCAAGACCCTGCTGGCCGATCAGTGTCGCGTCGAGCTGAACCAGGTGACGCTGGGCAACGGCTCCAACGATATTCTGGAGCTGGTGGCGCGTGCCTATCTGGCACCGGGCCTGAACGCGGTGTTCAGCGAACATGCGTTTGCGGTCTATCCGATCGCGACCCAGGCCGTTGGCGCCCAGGCAAAAGTGATCCCGGCCAAAGACTGGGGTCATGATCTGCCGGCGATGCTGGCCGCGATCGATGCCGATACCCGCGTGGTATTCATCGCCAACCCGAACAACCCGACCGGGACCTGGTTCGACGCCGAGGCGCTGGATGAATTCCTGCAGGACGTTCCGGCCCATGTGCTGGTGGTGCTGGACGAGGCCTACATCGAGTACGCCGAAGGCAGCGACTTGCCGGATGGCCTGGACTATCTGGCGGCCTATCCGAACCTGCTGGTCTCGCGCACCTTCTCCAAGGCCTATGGTCTGGCGTCGCTGCGGGTCGGCTACGGTTTGTCCTCGGCCATCGTCGCCGATGTGCTCAATCGCGTGCGTCAGCCGTTCAACGTCAACAGCCTCGCGCTGGCCGCCGCTTGTGCCGCGCTGCAAGACGTCGAGTACCTGGCTGAAAGCCGTCGCCTGAACCAATCCGGCATGCAGCAGCTTGAGGCGGGTTTCCGTGAGTTGGGGCTGAGCTGGATTCCATCCAAAGGCAACTTTATCTGTGTCGATCTGGGTCGCGTTGCTGCCCCGGTGTTCCAGGGGTTGCTGCGCGAAGGCGTGATCGTGCGTCCGGTGGCCAACTACGGCATGCCGAATCACCTGCGTATCACCATCGGTTTGCCAGCGGAAAACAGCCGCTTCCTCGAGGCGCTGACCAAGGTTATGGCTCGTGGTTGATGTCACTGCACTGCAATCTGCTGAACCTATGATCGGTCGCCTGGTGGTGGTCGGTCTGGGGTTGATCGGCGGTTCGTTTGCCAAAGGCTTGCGTGAAAGCGGTCTGTGCCGCGAAGTGGTCGGGGTCGATCTCGACCCGCAGTCGCGCAAGCTGGCGGTCGAGTTGGGTGTGGTGGATCGCTGCGAAGAAGACCTGGTGGCGGCTTGCCAGGGCGCGGACGTGATTCAGTTGGCGGTGCCGATCCTGGCCATGGAGAAACTGCTCGCGCTGTTGGCGGGCATGGATCTGGGGCAGGCGATTCTGACTGACGTCGGCAGTGCCAAGGGCAATGTGGTGCGCGCGGCGACCGAAGCATTTGGCGGCATGCCGGCGCGTTTCGTGCCGGGGCATCCGATTGCCGGTTCCGAGCAGAGTGGGGTGGAAGCCTCCAATGCCGACCTGTTTCGTCGCCATAAAGTGATTCTGACGCCGCTGGATCAGACCGATCCGGCCGCGCTGGCAGTGGTCGACCGGTTGTGGCGCGAATTGGGCGCCGACGTCGAGCACATGCAAGTCGAGCGTCATGACGAAGTGTTGGCGGCAACCAGCCATTTGCCGCACTTGCTGGCGTTCGGTTTGGTCGATTCATTGGCCAAACGCAATGAAAATCTTGAGATCTTCCGTTACGCTGCGGGCGGTTTCCGCGATTTCACAAGAATCGCCGGTAGCGACCCGGTCATGTGGCACGACATCTTCCTCGCCAACCGCGAAGCTGTCCTGCGCACACTCGATACATTTCGCAGCGACCTCGACGCCTTGCGCGACGCGGTCGATGCAGGGGATGGGCACCAATTGTTGGGCGTGTTCACTCGCGCCCGGGTTGCCCGCGAGCATTTCAGTAAAATCCTGGCCCGCCGGGCCTATGTGGACGCTATGAATTCCAACGATCTGATTTTCCTGGCACAACCTGGTGGCCGCCTGACTGGGCGGATTCGTGTACCGGGCGACAAATCGATTTCCCACCGCTCGATCATGCTCGGTTCCTTAGCCTGCGGCGTCACCGAAGTGGAAGGTTTCCTCGAGGGCGAAGACGCCCTGGCGACCCTGCAAGCTTTCCGCGACATGGGCGTCGTCATCGAAGGTCCGCACCATGGTCGCGTGACCATTCACGGCGTCGGCCTGCATGGCCTGAAGCCTGCGCCGGGCCCGATCTATCTGGGTAACTCCGGCACTTCGATGCGTCTGCTGTCTGGCCTGCTGGCTGCGCAGAACTTCGACAGTACCCTGACCGGCGACGCTTCGTTGTCCAAGCGTCCGATGAATCGCGTGGCCAATCCGCTACGTGAAATGGGCGCTGTGATCGAGACCGCCGCTGACGGTCGTCCACCGATGACCATTCGTGGCGGCAACAAGCTCAAGGGCCTGACTTACACCATGCCGATGGCCAGTGCCCAGGTTAAATCCTGCCTGCTGCTGGCGGGTCTGTATGCCGAAGGCAAGACCACGGTCACCGAGCCGGCACCGACTCGCGACCACACCGAGCGCATGTTGCGCGGCTTCGGCTACCCGGTGACCGTTAACGGGGCGACCGCCTCGGTCGAGTCCGGCCACAAGCTGACCGCGACCCACATTGAAGTGCCGGGCGATATCTCGTCGTCGGCGTTCTTCCTGGTGGCGGCGTCGATTGCCGAAGGTTCGGAGCTGGTGCTCGAACACGTCGGCATCAACCCGACCCGCACCGGCGTAATCGACATCCTGCGCCTGATGGGCGCTGACATCACTCTGGAAAACCAGCGTGAAGTTGGTGGCGAGCCGGTAGCCGACCTGCGCGTACGGGCAGCTAAACTCAAAGGTATCGAGATTCCCGAAGCGCTGGTTCCACTGGCTATCGACGAGTTTCCGGTGCTGTTCGTGGCGGCTGCATGTGCCGAAGGTCGCACTGTGCTGCGTGGTGCCGAAGAGCTGCGCGTGAAGGAATCGGACCGGATCCAGGTCATGGCGGACGGTCTGCTGGCGCTGGGCGTCAAGTGCGAGCCCACTCCGGACGGCCTCATCATCGACGGCGGCCAGATCGGCGGCGGCGAAGTGCACGGTCACGGCGATCACCGGATTGCCATGGCCTTCAGCGTGGCTTCACTGCGCGCCACTGCGCCGATCCGCATCCATGATTGCGCCAACGTCGCGACCTCGTTCCCGAACTTCCTCGCGCTGTGCGCGCAGGTCGGTATCCGTGTTGCACAAGAGGCTCAGTCGTGATCAGCATTGCACCGGTCATCACTATTGATGGGCCAAGCGGCTCTGGCAAAGGTACTGTCGCCGGGATTCTGGCCAAGCGCCTGGGCTGGAACCTGCTGGATTCCGGTGCACTTTATCGACTGCTGGCTTTTGCCGCGCATAACCATGGCGTCGACCTGACCAATGAGGAATTGCTCAAGAAGCTCGCCGCTCATCTGGATGTGCAGTTCATCGCGGCGACCGATGGTCAGTTGCAGCGCATTATTCTGGAAGGCGATGAAGTCAGCGATGTGATCCGTACCGAGAGTGTCGGCTCGGGTGCCTCGCAGGTCGCCGCGTTGCCTGCGGTTCGCGAGGCGTTGCTGCAGCGTCAGCGGGCTTTTCAGGAGGCGCCGGGTCTGGTGGCCGATGGTCGCGACATGGGTACGGTGGTATTTCCCGACGCACCCTTGAAGATTTTCCTCACTGCCAGTGCCGAAGAGCGTGCGCGCCGACGTTACTTGCAGTTGAAGGGCAAAGTCGATGGTGTTAGTCTGTCGAGTCTGCTAGATGAGATACGTGCGCGCGATGAGCGTGACACCCAGCGAGCGGTAGCCCCGCTCAAACCGGCGGCTGACGCCATACAGCTGGATTCCACGGAATTATCCATCGACCAGGTGCTGGAACGCATCATGAGCGAGATCGCCATTCGCGATATCGCCGGGTGACCAAGAGGGCCGCAGGGGACCAGTCATAGTCCTGCGGAGCTTCTTTTAAATGAAACTAACCCACATCGTCTGGGATGTGGAGATGGGCGTATTCTTCGCCCTTATCAACAGGAATTAAAATGAGCGAAAGCTTTGCGGAACTCTTTGAAGAAAGCCTAAAAACCCTGAACCTTCAGGCAGGCTCCATCATCACCGGTGTTATCGTTGATATCGATTACCAAGCTCGCTGGGTAACCGTTCACGCTGGCCTGAAGTCTGAAGCACTCATCCCGCTTGAGCAGTTCTACAACGACGCTGGCGAACTGAACATCAACGTCGGTGACGAAGTTCACGTTGCTCTGGACTCGGTTGAAGACGGCTTTGGTGAAACCAAGCTGTCCCGTGAAAAAGCCAAGCGCGCTGAATGCTGGATTGTTCTGGAAGCAGCCTTCGCAGCCGAAGAAGTGGTCAAGGGCGTTATCAACGGTAAGGTTAAAGGCGGCTTCACTGTCGACGTTAACGGCATCCGTGCGTTCCTGCCAGGTTCTCTGGTTGACGTCCGTCCAGTGCGCGACACCACGCACCTGGAAGGCAAAGAGCTGGAATTCAAGGTCATCAAACTCGACCAGAAACGCAACAACGTTGTCGTTTCCCGTCGCAGCGTCCTCGAAGCCGAGAACTCCGCCGAGCGTGAAGCTCTGCTGGAATCCCTGCAGGAAGGCCAACAAGTCAAAGGTATCGTCAAGAACCTCACCGATTACGGCGCATTCGTCGATCTGGGTGGCGTCGATGGCCTGCTGCACATTACCGACATGGCTTGGAAGCGTATCAAGCATCCTTCCGAAATCGTCAACGTTGGCGACGAGATCGATGTCAAGGTTCTGAAGTACGATCGCGAGCGCAATCGTGTTTCCCTGGGCCTCAAGCAACTGGGCGAAGATCCATGGGTTGCTATCAAAGCCCGTTACCCAGAAAGCACTCGCGTTACCGCTCGTGTAACCAACCTGACCGACTACGGCTGCTTCGCTGAGCTGGAAGAAGGCGTTGAAGGTCTGGTACACGTTTCCGAAATGGACTGGACCAACAAGAACATCCACCCTTCGAAAGTCGTACAAGTCGGCGACGAAGTGGAAGTTATGGTTCTGGACATCGACGAAGAGCGTCGTCGTATCTCCCTCGGCATCAAGCAGTGCAAATCTAACCCATGGGAAGATTTCTCTGGCCAGTTCAACAAGGGCGATAAAATCTCCGGCACCATCAAGTCGATCACCGATTTCGGTATCTTCATTGGTCTGGACGGCGGCATCGACGGTCTGGTTCACCTGTCCGACATCTCCTGGAACGAAGTGGGCGAAGAAGCCGTACGCCGCTTCAAGAAAGGCGACGAGCTGGACACCGTTATCCTGTCGGTTGACCCAGAGCGCGAGCGCATCTCCCTGGGTATCAAGCAACTGGAAAGCGATCCGTTCTCCGAGTACGTTCAAGAGAACGACAAAGGCGCCATCGTTAAAGGCATCGTGAAAGAAGTTGACGCTAAAGGCGCCATCATCACTCTGGCCGACGATATCGAAGCGACTCTGAAAGCCTCCGAAATCAGCCGTGACCGCGTTGAAGACGCGCGCAACGTTCTGAAAGAAGGCCAGGAAGTAGAAGCCAAGATCATCAGCGTTGATCGCAAGAGCCGCGTAATCCAGCTCTCCATCAAGTCGAAAGATGATGCTGAAGAGAAAGAAGCAATCCAGAGCTTGAAAGACAAGCCTGCTGCTGACATCGCTGCTGGTCCTACCACTCTGGGCGACCTGTTGCGTGCACAAATGGAAAAACAGAACTGAGTTCTGTCAGACCATAGAAAAAGGGCGACTTCGGTCGCCCTTTTTTGTGTCTGCGATTTGGTGAATCCCTAATGTGCTGACGCTGCAATATTTCTTTCGTGAAACCAATGATCTACATAAGTTGTCTGTAACTTCATACAGGTCAATCGTCTATTCAAGGCTAGGCTTAGTCTGAAGTGAACGACCGCCGGGTTGTGTATCCGGCATAAGGAAGTGAATGAACAAGCTCATTGTCGTGATAGCAGTAATGACATTGGCAGGTTGTACCACTAATGCCAAAACTCATGCGATACGCGGCGTCAGTGGCATAGAGGTCGATTGTTCGGGGTTGGGCTCGGGATGGGAGAGGTGTTACAAGCGAGCGGCCAAGGAGTGTAAGGGGGCAGGCTATAAAGTCATCGTAAGGTCCGATGAGGCCAAAGAGGAAGATGTATTCCCTTTCGGCTTCAATCCTGCAGGTTATCTGACGCGCACCATGCTCGTCATATGCAGGTGAGCGGATGAGTTCGTCAGCGTTCCGGTGCTCTGAAATCAGGCATCTCGCGGCCGGGGAGAATATGTCAAAGCTCAGGCTGTTCAAATTCATCAGAGCATGCTAAAACCTTTGAAGCGCTGATCTAGCTGCTTGAAAAAGAAGGGAAAAATATGACGAAGTCGGAGTTGATCGAACGAATTGTCACCCATCAAGGGCTACTCTCATCCAAGGATGTGGAGCTGGCCATCAAGACCATGCTTGAGCAAATGTCCCAATGTCTGGCCACTGGTGATCGAATCGAGATCCGTGGTTTTGGCAGCTTCTCACTGCACTATCGCGCACCGCGCGTAGGGCGCAATCCAAAAACAGGTCAATCCGTCAGCCTTGACGGCAAGTTTGTTCCGCATTTCAAGCCAGGCAAAGAACTGCGCGATCGTGTGAACGAAGATGAGGAGGAAGGGCTTTGACGGCTTCCGCACTTCAAGGAGTCGCTGATGCGTAACCTCAAGCGCGTACTCCTCGCTGTATTTGTCCTGTTGCTCGTTCTGGTGATCCTGGCGTTCGTTCTTGAGAACCAGCAAGGCGTGTCCCTGCTGTTCCTCGGTTGGGCGGGTCCGCAGTTGCCAGTATCGCTGATCATGGTAATTGCGCTGCTGATCGGCATGGTGATCGGGCCCATTCTGGGCTGGTTTCTGGGGCGTCCGTCCAGAGCCTCACGCAAGCGCCTTGTCTGAGTGCGACAAGCCCGCTGTAGGCGTGGAATTTGCTTCGCAGCTTGTCCATATCCGTTAGTAAAACCTTCATTAAGCTGTAAGATGCCGCGCTTGATCGATAGGGCATTTCCTGATTTGTTCAAACTGACTCAGTCAGAAGCCTCAGCTGACTTGATGGCTTTTGCATTCATGGATTAGGCAACGCTCGGTTGGCGGCCCCGTCAGTAACTCAAGGATATGGTTTCGCGTGAAAATTCTAGTAACCGGCGGCGCCGGGTTCATCGGCTCGGCAGTCATTCGTCATATCATCTCCAACACTGCCGACTCTGTCGTTAACGTCGATAAGCTGACTTATGCCGGTAACCTTGAGTCGCTGGCCGACGTCAGCCAGAACTCGCGTTATGTGTTCGAGCGCGTCGACATCTGCGACCGCGATCAAGTGGACCGTGTCCTGCGTGAACACCAACCGGATGCCATCATGCATCTGGCCGCAGAATCCCACGTAGACCGCTCGATCTCCGGTCCATCTGAATTCATCCAGACCAACATCATCGGCACTTACACCTTGCTGGAAGCTGCGCGCCACTATTGGACCGCACTGGATGATGCGTGCAAAGCCAGCTTCCGCTTCCACCATATTTCCACCGACGAAGTCTACGGAGACCTTGACGGTCCGGAAGACCTCTTCACCGAAACCACGCCGTATCAGCCAAGCTCGCCATACTCGGCCAGCAAGGCCAGTTCTGATCATCTGGTTCGCGCCTGGAGCCGTACCTACGGCCTGCCGACCCTGGTTACCAACTGTTCGAACAACTATGGTCCGTTCCACTTCCCTGAGAAATTGATCCCGCTGATCATTCTCAACGCACTGGAAGGCAAGCCGCTGCCGGTCTACGGCAAAGGCAATCAGGTTCGTGACTGGCTCTACGTCGAAGACCACGCCCGCGCACTGTACAAAGTCGTGACCGAAGGCGTGATTGGCGAGACCTACAACATCGGCGGCCATAATGAGAAGCAAAACATCGAAGTGGTGCATACCTTGTGCGCACTGCTCGACGAACTGCGTCCGGACTCCGCTCATCGTCCGCACGCCAGCCTGATCACCTACGTTCAGGATCGCCCGGGCCATGACCAGCGTTACGCGATCGACGCCAGCAAAATCCAGCGCGAGCTGGGCTGGACGCCGGAAGAGACCTTTGAAACCGGTATCCGCAAGACTGTCGAGTGGTACCTGAGCAACACTGAGTGGGTAGCTCACGTGAAGAGCGGCAGCTACCAGCAATGGATCGACCAGAACTACACGGACCGTTCGGACAAAGCATGAAAATTCTCCTGTTGGGAAAAAACGGCCAGGTCGGCTGGGAGCTGCAACGCTCTCTTGCGCCTCTTGGCGAACTGATCGCCCTGGACCGTCACCCAGTCGATGGTTTGAGTGGCGACCTGTCTGACCTCAATGCACTGCGCGCGACGATTCGTCAGGTCAGGCCGGACGTCATCGTCAACGCAGCGGCCTACACTGCGGTCGATAAAGCTGAGTCCGAGACTGAACTGGCCAGCCGCGTGAATGGTCAGGCGAGTCAGGTCATGGCTGAAGAAGCCGCATCTCTAGGGGCTTGGCTGATTCACTACTCGACCGATTACGTGTTCAACGGTGAAGGCCTGGCGCCATGGCAAGAGACCGATGCCGTCGCCCCAGTGAATCACTACGGCGCCAGCAAACTGGCCGGCGAGCAAGCGATTGCTGCCTCGGGCTGCAAGCATCTGATCTTCCGTACCAGCTGGGTCTATGGCGCTCGCGGCAACAACTTTGCCAAGACCATGCTGCGTCTGGCCAAGGATCGCGACACCCTAAGTGTCATTGCCGACCAGATCGGCGCGCCGACGGGTGCCGACCTGATCGCCGACGTGACAGCGTTGGCCATTCGGCAAGTCTTGCAACGTCCTGAGCTGGCGGGTCTGTATCACTTGGCGGCGGCCGGTGAAGTGTCCTGGCATGGTTATGCCAGTCATGTGATCGATTTTGCCAAGGCAAATGGTGAAGAGCTCGCTGTTACAGCGATCAACCCGATAGACACAACTGCCTACCCAACACCGGCGCGCCGCCCTCTGAATTCCCGGTTGAACACTCAAAAGCTGCGCGACAATTTTTCTCTGCACTTGCCGGATTGGCAAAGTGGTGTCACCCGAATGCTGATGGAAGTCCTGAATAAATGACAACGACAAATCGTAAAGGCATCATCCTCGCTGGTGGTTCGGGCACTCGTCTGCACCCGTTGACCCTTGGTGTGTCCAAGCAGATGCTGCCGATTTACGACAAGCCGATGATCTTCTATCCGCTGTCAGTGTTGATGCTTGCCGGTATACGCGAAATCCTGATTATTTCCACTCCGGAAGACCTGCCGTGCTTTCGCAAATTGCTAGGCGATGGCAGCCTGTACGGCATTAAGTTGAGCTACGCCGAGCAGGCTAGCCCGGACGGTTTGGCACAAGCCTTCATCATTGGCGAAGAGTTCATCGGCAAGGATCCATGCTGCCTGATCCTGGGCGACAACATCTTTTACGGGCAGCACTTCTCGGACAACCTGCGTGCCGCCAGTGCTCAAGAGCACGGCGCGACCATATTCGGCTATCACGTGTCGGATCCGGAGCGTTTCGGTGTGGTCGAGTTCGACGCTGCCGGCCAAGCCTTGAGCATCGAAGAAAAGCCGCAGAAGCCAAAATCCAGCTACGTGGTGACTGGTCTGTACTTCTACGACAATCAGGTTGTCGAGATCGCCAAGGGCATCAAGCCATCCGCGCGTGGCGAGCTGGAAATCACTGACGTCAACCGTGCGTACCTCGAGCAGAAAACCCTCAAGGTCGAAATGCTTGGTCGCGGCTTCGCCTGGCTGGATACTGGTACCCATGATTCATTGCTGGAGGCGAGCCATTTTGTGCATACCATCGAGAAACGTCAGGGTTTGAAAGTTGCTTGTCTGGAGGAAATTGCTTACAGCAGTGGTTGGATCTCTGCCGCTGAGCTGTCTGCTCAGGCGCAGCGTCTCAAAAAAACCGGTTATGGTTCCTATCTGGAGAAGCTTCTGGGTGCGCAGGGTTGCCGAGACTTGAGTGAGATTTGATCGTCGCTGATGGTTGATGTTATTTTGATGTCACTTTTTTGAAAAAACTCGTTTGTTTTCAAGTGATTTTTGTATCCTGCCCCTCGCCTGAGTTATTTATTCCCGGTGCTGGCTGTAGAATGGCGAGCAGAATTACCTGACCCCATTCAGCGCTGCATGCCTCACGTTTATTGAATCTGCACTCCCCGTCAGGAAGGGCTCCGACTTGTCGAGATCGCCTCAAAAAATTGAGGCGGCAGGAATACGGATAAGTGGTAGAGCTGGCGAGTGGAAGGGGGGCGTACCCGGTGTAAAATTGACCGCTTTAGATTAATGCTTGACGGTCACCCTTGGTCGACTCGAGCAAAAAATTTGCATTGCTGACGATGCAAGAATGACCAGAAACATAACTGAGCCCACTTTCTGGATGAATTTGCCGGAAGGGGATTAAGGATTTAGAGAATGGAACTGATTCCCGTAATTTTGTCTGGCGGAGTGGGCAGCCGGTTGTGGCCTGTTTCTCGAGAGGCCCATCCAAAGCCGTTCATGGATCTGCCAGATGGCCAGAATCTAATCCAGAAAACGTTCCTTCGTGCTTCGCGCCTGGAAGGTGTTGTAGAGGTTCTGACGGTGACCAACCGTGAGCTCCTGTTCAAGACCGAAGACGAGTACGGCGCAGTCAACACGCTCAAACATTCGCAAGGCTTCATCCTTGAGCCTTTCGGGCGTAATACAGCTGCCGCGGTTGCTGCCGCAGCGCTTCAACTGGAAGCCACACATGGCCCCGACGCCCAAATGTTGGTGTTGGCTGCAGACCACCTGATAAAAGACGAAAAAGCATTTGCTGCGGCGGTCGCCAATGCGGTAACGCTTGCCTCCGAAGGCTGGCTGGTCACTTTTGGTATTCAGCCGACCTACCCTGAAACAGGGTTCGGGTACATCGAAGCTCAGAAAGATGCGCCCCTGAAGGGCGGCCTGAAGGTTGCGCGCTTCGTTGAAAAGCCCAATCTTGAAACGGCTGAAGGCTACGTCAACGCAGGCAACTACTATTGGAACTCCGGGATGTTTTGTTTCCGGGTCGGCACGGTGCTGGAAGAACTTCGCCAGCATGCCCCTGACGTGGTGGAAGCTGTCAGTAAAACCATTGAAAATTCGCGCCTCACTACCTCTGCTAAATATCGTTGCCTGGCACTTGATGCTGATGCATTCGCAGAGGTTCCGGACATCTCCATCGATTACGCATTGATGGAGCGCTCCTCCAAAGTAGCGACCATCCCTTGTGATATCGGTTGGAGTGACATCGGTTCCTGGAACGCCGTCAGTGAGCTGACCGAGCCTGATGAAAACGGCAACCGTTTCGAAGGCGAGGTGTTGTCCCACAACTCCCGTAACAACTACGTTAACAGTGAGGATCGACTGACTGCGCTGGTAGGGGTTGAGGATTTGCTGGTCATCGATACGCCGGACGCGGTTATGATCGCCCACAAAGATCATGCGCAAGACGTAAAACATATTGTTAATCAGCTCAAAGCGGCCAGCCACACGGTTCATTTGCTCCACCGTACCGTTCATCGCCCTTGGGGGACCTACACAACCCTGGAAAACGGCGAGCGCTTCAAGATCAAGCGCATTGTGGTGAAGCCAAAGGCTTCGTTGTCCTTGCAGATGCACCATCACAGAAGCGAGCACTGGATCGTTGTCAGCGGGATGGCTGTGGTTGTCAACGACCAGCAGGAATTGATGTTGAACACCAACGAGTCCACGTTTATTCGTGCCGGCCACCAGCACCGTCTGATGAACCCGGGTGTTATCGATCTGGTGCTGATCGAAGTGCAGAGCGGCGACTATCTGGGCGAAGACGATATCGTACGTTTTGAAGATAACTACGGTCGCGTCGACAAGTAACGACACTGAACCCGATGCGAGCCTCGTGTCTTGCGAGGTTAGCGCGCCAATGGCATCAGGCTCTGGCGCTCCATTCTTGCCGTTGCCGCCTCCGGGCGGCATCGGACATTTCAGTTAGTGAGTAGTATGTATCCTCCTATCGTGACGCAATGCTTCAAAGCCTATGACATTCGTGGTCAGGTTCCCGCTCAACTCAACGAAGACATCGCCTACCGCATAGGCCGTGCGCTCGTGGTCGAGCTGCAAGGGAAAACCTTCGTAGTCGGCCAGGACATGAGGCTCGAAAGCCCACCCCTGGCGGCAGCTCTGATGCGCGGCATTACCGAGGCGGGTGCCGATGTGATCGACATCGGGCTGTGCGGTACCGAGGAAGTCTATTTCGCTACCAGTCATTACAAGGTCGACGGCGGCGTGATGATCACGGCCAGCCACAATCCAAAAGGTTACAACGGGATGAAGCTCGTCAAGGCCGAGTCCCGTCCTATCAGCGGTGACACTGGCCTCGACGCTATTCGCCTGCGTGTCGATCAGGGTGACCTGGGCACCGTTGCGACAAAAAAAGGCGCGGTTCGTCAGGCCTTTGACAAGACCGCCTACATCGACCATCTGCTCACTTACGTCGATGTCAGCACTTTGAAGCCCCTCAAGATTCTCGTCGATCCGGGCAATGGCGCCGCAGGCCCTGTGCTACAGGCGCTGGCTGAACGACTACCGCTGCAGTGGGTATTCATCAACGAAGTGCCTGATGGCCACTTTCCGAACGGCGTACCCAATCCGCTGCTGCCCGAGAATCGCGAACTGACTCGTCAGGCGCTGCTGGCCAACCAGTGCGACATGGGCCTGGCCTGGGACGGTGACTTCGATCGCTGCTTCTTCTTCGATGCCGATGGTCGGTTCATCGAGGGCTATTACCTCGTCGGCTTGCTGGCTGAAATGCTGCTCAAGCAACACCCTGGCAGCAAGATCATCCACGACCCGCGCCTGACCTGGAACACGATCGAGCAGGTGGAGCAGGCGGGTGGTATCGCCATTCAGAGCAAAACCGGACATGCGTTCATCAAGGAGCGTATGCGTGAGGAAGACGCGGTGTATGGCGGTGAGATGAGTGCTCACCACTACTTCCGCGATTTTGCGTATTGCGATAGTGGGATGATTCCGTGGTTGTTGGTGGCTGCTCTGGTTTCTAGCACAGGAAAGCCACTGTCTGAGCAAGTCGATGAGCGTATTGCAGCGTTCCCCTGCACCGGTGAGATCAACTACAAAGTGGCCGATGTGGCCAAAACGATTGAACATGTCTTGGCTCATTATCAGCCTCAGTCACCTGTTCTGGACATGACCGACGGTATTAGCGTTGCATTCGAAGAGTGGCGATTCAATCTACGTGGTTCCAATACGGAGCCTTTATTGCGGCTGAACGTTGAAGCTAAAGGTGATAGCGAATTAATGTTTACTCGTCTTAAGGAGATTGAGACGCTGATAGGTGCTGCTCAATGATCAGTCCGGCATTGAAGGCGCTATGGAATTATCGGGGCTTTATCCTGGGGAGCGTGAAGCGGGAGTTTCAATCTAAATACACCAACTCGATGTTGGGTGTTGGTTGGACAGTCATCCAGCCGTTGACAATGATTTTTGTGTACACGGTGATTTTTTCGCAGCTTATGCGTGCAAAGTTGCCAGGGGTAGACGGCACCTTTGGCTACAGTATCTATCTATGTGTGGGTGTCATTACCTGGGGTTACTTTGGCGAGATTGTTGGTAGAGCCCAAAGTATTTTTATAGATAATGCGAACCTGATTAAAAAATTGAGCTTTCCACGCCTGTGTCTGCCGGTGACGTTGGTGTTGAATGCTTCGGTCAATTTCGGGATTATTTTCTCGCTATTCATCGTCTTTCTATTGGTAACCGGGAATTTTCCGGGGTGGGTTTTCTTTACGATTATTCCCATTCTGTTGATTCAGGTGTTATTTGCCATTGGCCTGGGGGTCACGCTCGGTGTGTTGAACGTGTTCTTTCGAGACGTAGGGCAGCTCTTTGGTGTCGTACTGCAATTCTGGTTCTGGTTTACGCCTATTGTGTACCCGCTCAATATTCTGCCAGCCTGGTTGCAGTCACTGATGAAGCTTAACCCGATGGCGACGTTGATTGGTTCATACCAGGGCGTCATGGTGCACGGACAGATGCCTGATTGGGTTGCACTCCTTCCTATTGTGTTACTCAGCCTGTTCATATGCTTCCTGGGGCTTCATTTATTTAAAAAGCATTCAGGCGAATTGGTGGATGAACTCTGATGGGGACGATTAACGTAACGGGCCTGGGCAAGGCTTACAAACAGTACCCGAGTCGTGCGTCTCGCTTGGCCGAGTGGATAATTCCGTGGAGCAGACCACGCCACAAGTTGAAGTGGGTCCTCGAAGACTTGAACTTCCAGGTGCGGCCAGGTGAAGCGGTAGGGATTATCGGCGTCAACGGTGCAGGCAAAAGTACCTTGTTGAAGATGATCACCGGTACCACCCAGCCCACCGCCGGCAGTGTAGAAATAAGTGGCCGGGTAGCCGCACTGCTTGAGTTGGGCATGGGTTTTCATCCCGATTTCACCGGTCGCCAGAATGCGATCATGGCTGGGCAGTTACTGGGCTTGAGCGTCAGTGAAGTCACCGAGTTGATGCCGAAAATCGAGGCGTTTGCCGAAATCGGCGACTACATCGACCAGCCGGTTAGGCTTTATTCCAGCGGGATGCAGATGCGTTTGGCGTTTAGTGTCGCGACGGCTCGTAGACCTGATGTCTTGATCGTTGACGAGGCGTTGTCGGTGGGCGATGCCTATTTCCAGCACAAGAGCTTTGAAAGGATTCGCGAATTCCGTAAGGGCGGTACCACATTGCTGATTGTCTCTCACGACAAGGCGGCGATTCAGTCTATTTGTGATCGTGCAATTTTGTTGAGAAGCGGAAAACTGGCAATGGAAGGTAAGCCAGAAGAAGTAATGGATTATTACAATGCGATGCTGGCAGAGAAAGAAAGCGCTAATACAGTTCGCCAGGAAATTTCCTCCGACGGTCGAATAAAGACAGTTTCCGGTACAGGACAAGCAACTGTTGCGGAAATAAATATTCTGAATGCTAATGGCGATCCTGTTGAGATCATCGATGTGGGTGCACCTGTAACGCTAAGTGTCAAGGTTCGTGTGTCTGCAGCTATTCCTCGTCTGGTTCTTGGTTACATGATAAAGGACAGGCTGGGCCAAACAGTATTTGGCACTAATACTCATCATTTGCAGCGTGCTGAATTGAATCTGGTTGAAGGTGAGGAGTTAGTTTATAACTTTGCCTGTGAGATGAATGTCGGGCCTGGAAGTTATTCTATCGCTACGGCACTTGTCAGCGACGATTCTCACCTCAGCAATAATTATGAGTGGCGAGACTTGGCTTTGGTTTTTAATGTTGTGAACCAAAGTAAAAGCTTATTTGCTGGGGCATGTTGGATGCCGCTTGATTTGGAAATCATACGCTAATGTCATTTGTATCGTACGCCCAGAATTTCGAAGATGTGATGCTGTGGAGAGCGCTGAGTCACGTCTCCAAAGGTTTCTACATTGATATCGGTGCCCAGGACCCGGTCCATGACTCCGTCAGCCTCGCATTCTATGAGCATCAATGGCGCGGGGTGCATGTCGAGCCAACCGAACAATACTCATCAAAGTTGAGGCTTGCTCGGCCCGATGAAGTGATCGAACAGGTCGCTATTGGTTCGGGCACTGAAACCCTTGAGTTTTACGAGTTCTCGGACACTGGTCTTTCGACCTCCGACAACTCTATTGCCAAGTTGCACCTTGATTCCGGCTATCAAGCCATACGTCGAGTTGTGCCGGTGATGTCGCTGGATACTTTGCTGGAAAAGTATCGCGACCGAGCCGTCAACTGGATGAAGATTGATGTTGAAGGGCTCGAAAAAAATGTAATAGAGAGCTGGGTCGAGTCGCCGATCCGTCCTTGGATTCTGGTCATCGAAAGCACTTTGCCACTCAGTGAGGAGCAAAGCCACGACGACTGGGAGGATTTGATTCTGGCGAAAGGATATCGCTTTGCCTACTTTGATGGGTTGAACCGATTTTATGTGCACGAGACTCACATAGAGTTACTTAAGTCATTCAACCGTCCTCCCAATGTCTTTGACCGATTCGTTTTGAGCGGCAAGGCCTCGCATTCGTTCTACCAGCTTATTCAAAGCCGAGTGCTGCAAGCCGAAGCGGATACTCGTCATCGAGAGGAGCTGAGAGCTTTGGAAGAGACGCTGAGGGTTTTGGAAGAGGCAAAGCGCAAGTCTGTCGAGGCCGAACTCGCCGCTGTGTATGCGAGTACGTCTTGGCGGCTGACGCAGCCGTTGCGCTGGTTGGTGTTTCAAGTTCGCTTGGCCCGGCAGCTTGGTTTCACGGTTCGTTTGAAAACTTTCGTGAAAAAAGTCTTGGGTTTTTCACTCCGCAAAGTCTCTCTGTTTTTTTCGACACGACCAATTTTGCGTTCAAGGTGTGTAGAGCTTCTTAAAACCCTCGGTATCTATGGTGGCGCACGCAAAGTGTTCAACCATCTTTCTAAAAGTGTTGTCTCTGTACGAGCTAAAGCACCACTCAGTGAGCAGCACCTCACTGGCAGGGGGCGCGACTTGTATCGCCGACTGAAGACGTCTGCCCAGCAGCGTGGTGGGGATCAGTAATGCGTATTGTGATCGATCTTCAAGGTGCTCAATCGACAGGCTCACGTAACCGTGGGATCGGTCGATACGCACTGTCGTTGGCGCAGGGGGTTGCGCGAAACCGCGGTAACCACGAAGTTATGCTGGCTTTGAGCGGCGCTTTTCCTGAGGCTGTTGACAGTATTCGAGAGATTTTCCAGGATCTGATCCCTCAGGAAAATATTGTCGTTTGGCATATACCTGAAGCGGTGAGCCACATCGACGTGGGTAATACCTGGCGCCGTCACGCGGCAGAGCGGATTCGTGAGTCTTTTCTTGCGTCCCTGAACCCCGACGTAGTTCTGGTAAGCAGCCTTTTCGAAGGTTTCGAAGATGACTCCGTTACCAGCGTTGGCTGCTTTGCCGATAATCTGCCAACCGCTGTCGTGTTGTATGACCTGATCCCATACATCAATCGCGACACCTATCTCAAGAACCCGCTGATCGAGAAGTGGTACGACAGTAAAATAAACTACCTCCAGTCGGCAGGCCTTCTGCTGTCAATTTCTGAGTCCTCCCGCCAAGAGGCTATTCAATATCTGGGCGTAAATGCTCGGAACGCGGTGAATATCTCGACGGCAGTTGACGCGCACTTCAAGGTCAGGTCCTACAGTGACTCGCAAAAGGCCGACGTGCTTGCTCGTTTCGGGTTGAATCGGGCCTTTGTGATGTACACCGGCGGTATTGACCATCGGAAAAACATCGAAGGACTGATTCGTTCGTATGCACGGTTGCCGGCCGTTACCCTGGAGCAGCATCAACTGGCAGTCGTTTGTTCGGTACGACCTGAAGATCGTGCGCGATTGGAGGCCCTGGCCAAAGAGCATGGCCTTGACCGTGACCAATTCGTCATGACCGGGTTTGTTTCGGAAGGCGACCTCGTTGCCCTGTACAACCTGTGCCAGGCATTTATCTTCCCGTCCTGGCATGAGGGCTTCGGGCTTCCCGCGTTGGAGGCGATGTCCTGTGGTCGCGCGGTGGTGGCAGCAAATACCTCGAGCCTGCCTGAAGTAGTCAATAACGCTCAGGCGATGTTTGATCCGCTGGACGATGCATCGATTACGGAAAAGCTGCGCGAAGTCTTGATGGATGATTCGTTTCGCGCTCAGTTGGAGCGGCATGGCCTGGAACAGGCCAAAGAGTTCTCTTGGGATAAAACGGCACAGCGAGCGATTGCTGCCCTGGAGACCTTCCATGAGCAATGTTCCAAAGAAACTCCAGTCGTTGAGCCTCGAAAGGGGCTGCCACGTTTAGCATATGTCTCACCGTTACCGCCTGAGCGAAGCGGGATCAGCGATTACAGCGCTGAACTGTTGCCTGAATTGTTGCAGCATTTTGATATCGATGTGGTCGTTACGCAAAGCGATATCGAGCCCGCCTGGATAAAGGAAAAGTGCCCGGTTCGTACGGTGGAGTGGTTTGTAGAAAACGCTGCTTCTTATGATCACGTGCTCTATCATTTCGGCAACTCGACTTTCCACGAGCATATGTTTGAGTTGGTTGCGTCGATCCCCGGTGTCGTGGTTCTGCACGACTTTTTCCTTTCCGGGATTCTTGCGCACATGGAATTGAATACCCATGCGCAAGGGATCTGGACCGATGCACTGTATGAGAGTCACGGTTACGCTGCGGTGATTGATCGTTTCCACTCGAAAGAGTTGGTTGATGCTATCTGGAAGTACCCAGCTAACCTGCCGGTTCTGAAGTCCGCACAGGGCGTGATTATCCACTCTGAAAACTCACGCAAACTTGCCAATCAATGGTATGGGCCACGGGTGGGGAGTGAGTGGGTCAACATTCCACTTCTGAGAGTGCCTGCGCAACCGTCTCCCGAGGCGCGTGGAGAGACTCGCAACAAGTTGGGGCTCAAGGCGGAAGATTTTGTAGTGTGCAGTTTTGGTTTGTTGGGTCCCAGCAAGTTGAACCACAGGCTACTGGAAGCTTGGCTGAGTTCTCCTATGGCTAATGATGCTACCTGCATCTTGGTCTTTGTCGGGCAAAACGATCCAGGTACTTACGGCGATGAGCTTCAGCAGCGTATTGACCGGGCAGGCGTAGCCTCGCGAATCCTGATTACAGGTTGGGCTTCATCCGAAACATTCCGGGACTATCTTGCGGTTGCGGATGTCGGGGTACAGCTGCGGGCACATTCCAGAGGTGAAACCTCTGCAGCCGTGCTCGATTGCATGAACTATGGCCTGGCAACCATCGTCAATGCCAATGGAAGCATGGCGGATCTGGAAGATGACGGTGTCGTCAAACTGCCTGATGAATTTGCCGATGGTGAACTTATCGCTGCCTTGAGCAAGCTTTGGACCGATGCTCAAGGCCGTCACGCATTAGGTGCACGAGCTCAGAGCATCGTTCACTCAAGCCACGCCCCTGCGCCTTGCGCTACTCAATATAAAACTGCAATCGAGCATTTCCGCGCCAACAGTAAGTCCGGTGTTGCTGACCTGATTCAATCTATCGCGTTGCTGGAAGCGCCCCCCGAATCGCCGGTGACAGATGAAGACTTCATGGCTGTCGCCGAAGCGGTCGATCGCTCGCTACCGGCGCCGTTGGAAAGGCCGCAATTGTTGCTCGATATCACGCCATTCATTGATGGTCAGATGGCACGTGACAGTGCGAAATCGTTGATAACTACTTGGCTGGCGCGTGTTCCTGCGGGTGTACGGTTTGAACCGGTCTACGCAAGTTGCGAGGATCAGGTGTACCGCTATGCGAGGGAGTTCACCTTATCGCTTCTTGGATGCCCGACTCATGCATTGCACGATGAGAAGGTGACCTATCGAATGGGGGATCAGCTTGTCATGCTGGAAGCAGGGTCGGCACATCGCCAGTCAATGCAAGAAGGTTTTCAGGCGCTGGTACGTCAAGGCGTCAAATCCTTCACTGTCGCTGGTAATGAAGACAATGGCGGTCTGGATCGGATTTTTGCCGAACTGCCCGCAGTGACAAATTCAAATTAGTTCTAACGCTTTACCAGACTATGCCGAAACCATGATGTCGGCAAAGTCTGGTAAGTCGGACATCTGCTTGAAGGCTTGTCAGAGGTGCCAGCGGCTTGTGAGCTGCGCTCTGCGCAGTCGTCATCAACGACTGCAGTCTGTATGATCTGCACTACGCTAAATGCTTCGGCATGCATCTGGGGCTCAGGTATGCGTCCCTCGTTTTTGAAAACATTTGTATGGGGTTCAAAGGATTCGAATGAAAGCTATCGTTACCGGCATTACTGGTCAGGACGGTGCCTACCTGGCAGAGCTGTTGCTCGAAAAAGGCTACACCGTGTATGGCACCTATCGCCGTACCAGCTCTGTCAATTTCTGGCGTATTGAGGAGCTGGGCATCCACCAGCACCCTAATCTCCATCTGGTCGAGTATGACTTGACTGACCTGTCTGCCAGTATTCGCCTGCTTCAGACGACTGAAGCCACCGAGGTTTACAACCTTGCGGCGCAGAGCTTCGTCGGTGTCTCCTTTGAACAGCCATTGACCACTGCAGAAATTACCGGTTTGGGCGCAGTCAACCTGTTGGAAGCCATTCGTATCGTTAACACGAAAGTTCGCTTCTATCAGGCCTCTACCTCCGAAATGTTCGGTAAGGTCCAGGCGATCCCTCAGGTTGAAAGCACACCTTTCTACCCGCGCAGCCCCTACGGCGTCGCCAAGCTGTACGCCCACTGGATGACCATCAACTACCGCGAGTCTTACGGTATTTTTGCGACCAGCGGTATTCTGTTCAACCACGAATCTCCACTGCGCGGTCGTGAGTTCGTGACGCGCAAGATCACCGACTCCGTGGCCAAGATCAAACTGGGCCTGCTGGACAAGATGGAATTGGGCAACATGGACGCCAAGCGCGACTGGGGTTTTGCCAAAGAGTACGTCGAAGGGATGTGGCGCATGCTGCAAGCCAAAGAACCAGACACCTTCGTTCTGGCTACCAATCGTACTGAAACAGTTCGTGACTTCGTGTCGATGGCATTCAAGGCGGTCGATATCACCATCAAATGGAGTGGTGAAGCAGAAGCAGAGCAGGGCATTGATGCTGAAACCGGTAAAGTGCTGGTAACCATCAATCCCAAGTTCTACCGCCCGACTGAAGTCGAATTGCTGATCGGTAATCCGGCTAAAGCCAAGGAAGTACTGGGTTGGGAGCCAAAGACCAATCTGGAAGAATTGTGCCGCATGATGGTCGAAGCAGATCTTCGTCGTAATGAAAAAGGATTTTCGTTCTGATGACCATTGCTGGCAAACGTGCGCTGATAACAGGTATTCATGGGTTCACAGGTCGTTACATGGCCGCGGAACTCGAAGCCCACGGTTACGAGGTCATCGGGTTAGGGAGTCAGCCTTCCGGTGAGCCTGGTTACCACCAGATCGATCTGGCCGATGGTCCGGGTCTGCATGCTTTGCTGGCAACCCTTCAGCCGGATTTCGTGGTGCATCTCGCTGCACTGGCGTTTGTTGGGCATGGTGCACCAGAGGCGTTTTATCAAGTCAACCTGATAGGCTCCCGTAACCTGCTCGAAGCTATCGCCAACTGCGGCAAGGCACCGAGCTGCGTATTGCTCGCCAGTAGCGCAAATGTGTATGGCAACACCTCGTCCGGATTGCTGGACGAGTCGACTGCACCAGCACCGGCCAATGATTATGCAGTCAGCAAGTTGGCCATGGAGTTCATGGCCAACCTGTGGCGCGAGCGTTTGCCTTTGGTAATTGCTCGCCCCTTCAACTACACAGGTGTTGGACAGGCAGACAATTTTCTTTTACCCAAGATCGTTTCTCACTTTCGCCGCAAGGCTGAGAAAATCGAGCTGGGTAATCTTGATGTGTGGAGAGACTTCAGTGACGTCCGTGCACTGGTCAAGGCATATCGAGGATTGCTGGAAGCCAGGCCGATTGGCCAGACTGTCAATGTAAGCTCTGGAAAGGCCCATTCGTTGCGCGAAGTAATTGCCATGTGTGAGGCGTTGACGGGCCATAAAATCGAAGTCGAGGTCAATCCGGCGTTTGTGCGAGCAAATGAGGTCAAAACGCTGTGCGGCGACAATAGCCGCCTCAAGTCGTTGGTCTCCGGATGGCAAACGCCTCCACTTAAAGAAACTTTAAGCTGGATGCTGGCGGCCGAATAAATGAAGCTAGTGTTATCCGTAGAGCCGGTCCGTTTTCCACTGACCGGCATAGGTCGTTATACCTACGAATTAGCCTTGAGACTGCAGAAAAGCCAGGAGATTACCGATCTCCAGTTTTTCGCTGGTCGGCGCTTTTTACCAAGTCTGCCTACCGCATCCGATGCATCAGGCAGTGGATATGGGCTGAAGCGCGCTGTTCAAAAGAACTTTTTAGCGGTCGAGGCGTATCGGTTGCTGATGCCGATTCTTCGAGCAAGGGCGTTGAAAAATCACTCGGATTTTCTGTATCACAGCCCTAACTATTATCTCCCCCCCTTCGCAGGGAAGAGTGTTGCTACATTTCATGATCTCTCGCCCTTTACCTGGGCGCATTGCCACGCCCCGCAGTTGGTTCGCTACCTGCAGAAAGAGTTGAGGAAGACACTTGATCGTGCGGATGCACTGATCACTGACTCTGAATTCACCCGCCAGGAATTAGCCGAATACTTTTCATGGCCGATAGAGCGTATCCACACGGTACCCTTGGCCAGTTCCGAAGAGTTTTATCCGCGCGATTACGAATCCCTTAAGGAGCCTCTGGCCAAGCATGGACTTGTGCCCGGAGAATACAGTCTCTTTGTCGGTACGATTGAACCTCGCAAAAATATCGAAACCTTGCTGGATGCCTATTCTCGCCTTCCACTCACATTGAGAACCCGTTGGCCGTTGATCCTGACGGGCTACTACGGTTGGCGGAACGACGAGATTCACCAGCGTCTGGATACCGCGCGACGCGAGGGCTGGGCACGCTATCTAGGATTTGTTCCAAGCGAAGACTTGCCTTTGTTGTTTTCGGGTGCTCGCCTGTTTGCTTTCCCTTCTCTCTATGAGGGGTTTGGCTTGCCGGTATTGGAGGCGATGAGTTCGGGGGTGCCAGTAGTGTGCTCCAACAGTTCATCGTTGCCTGAGGTCGCCGGCAATGCCGCGCTGATGTGCGAAGCGCTGGATGTCGTGAGACTGACAGAGCTCCTGCAGAAAGGCCTTGAGGATAAAACCTGGCGTCTTCAGGCGATTACCGAAGGCCTGGTGCACTGCTCAGCATTTTCCTGGCAGCGCTGCGCCGACGAAACACTGCAGGTTTACCGGAAGGTTATGGAAAGCTGATGATCAAGGTTCTGCATTTTTTCAAGACGTATTATCCGGAAACAATGGGCGGTATCGAACAGGTGATATTCCAGTTGGCCGAAGGCTCGGCCAAGCATGGTATCCAAGCCGAAGTGCTATACCTGAGCCCTCGCGGGTCCGCTCGAAATGAAACCGTGGGGCATCATGTAAGCCACCGCTCGAAGCTGGACTTGCAGTTGGCCTCTACCGGGTTCTCGCTCTCGGTGATCAAGGATTTCGTGGAGCTGGCCAAAGAGGCTGACATTATCCATTTCCACTTCCCTTGGCCGTATATGGACCTGGTCCATTTCGCTACGCGCCTGGGTAAGCCTACGGTGGTCAGTTACCACTCGGATATCGTCAAGCAGAAAACCCTGCTCAAGCTCTACAAGCCATTGATGTACCGCTTCCTGTCCAGTGTCGATCGCATTGTCGCATCCTCTCCGAACTATGCGCAGAGCAGTACAGTGCTGACAGACTTCAAGGATAAGGTCAGCATCATCCCCTATGGCCTGGATCGAGAAACTTACCCTGAGCCCTCTGCTGAAAAGCTGAAAGAATGGAACGCGCGTGTTGGCGAGAAGTTCTTTCTGTTCGTAGGTGCACTGCGATATTACAAAGGCATCCATTTTCTGCTTGAGGCAGCAGAGAAGACCGGGCTCCCTGTTGTAATCGTGGGGGGAGGGATGCTTGAAGAGGAGCTGAAAGCGAAGGCCCAAGCCTCGGGGCTCGATAACGTGCATTTCGTTGGTAAGTTACCTGATATTGATAAGGCGGCATTGCTGACGCTTTGCTATGCGTTGGTGTTTCCTTCCCATTTGCGCTCGGAATCGTTTGGGATCTCCTTGCTGGAAGGGGCGATGTACGGGAAGCCGATGATTTCGTGTGAGATCGGGTCTGGTACTACCTATATCAATATCGCTGATGAGACAGGTTTGGTGGTGCCTCCGGCTGATGTTGATGCATTGGCGGCGGCGATGAAAGCGCTGTGGGATCAGCCTGAGATGGCGGCGGAGATGGGGGGGCGTGCTGCTGAGAGGTATGCGAAGGTTTTTACTGCAGATACAATGGTTTCTGCCTACGCCGGCATTTATAAGTCATTAGTTTAATTGTGTTTGATGGTGGTTTTTTTTAGTATGTTTGGCTGTTTGGGTTGAGAGTCTGATTGATTGTATTTTGAGTTACTTGAACAAGGGTTGAATTGTTCAATGAAGTTGTGATGCGTTATCGAGCTCAATATTTTTTTCGACTCTGTCGATATATAGATTGCTGTAGGGTTTCAATTATAAAGCTGCCTCTAGGGGGGGGCAGCTTTATAATGATGTTTCTATTGGCTATTTATAGTCTTTCAAAGTTTATGCTTCGAAGCTCGAGAGAGCCGGAGCCATTGTAAGTTATATGAACCTCTAGTTGTTCTATGCCATTTTTAGGGGTGGTAAAGCGTATTGATTTATCTCTGTCGCTTGACTGGATCTCGCCGCTATACAGAATGGTAGGCTGCTTCGAGGCAAAGTCGCCTACTTCAAATTTCCCAACTATAAGGGAGGCGCTATCAGATGAAGTGGTATTAAGTGTTAACTTGTAGTTTCCGTGAGGTAAGCTCAGATAAGGGCCATAAGATAAAATGCCTGCTTTCTCTGGATGTGTGACGATTTTGGAGTTGCTTGATACTGTTCCGATTAGCCCAGGTAGATCTGATCCGTTGTATAGTGCGGATCCTCGACCATAATTTTTGAATAGTGCGTTTTGCTGTCGAGTACGTAGAGTTTTGTCTAAGGTGTCACCCTCGAATATTAAGAGTGAAGTTCCAGAGTCGTTGCAGGCAAGTTTTTTGTAATTTTTTGGTATTTTGTTCGTCAGATTTTTTATGTCGAAGCCGCTGATTAGCCCAATTTCATTGTCCTGAGCAACGATGAAGTTGTAATTGGTTATTCCGTACTTTAAGGGGGTGGCAACTGGACCTTGTGTTGTGATCCAGAATGATGGGTCTAAGTTGTTGTCCGAGGAAAGGATGTAGTGGGAGCGGTTCAAGTAGTACATCGTTGCTCTTGAATCGATATAGTTTGCAATTCCAGAAGTCAAGCGTATTCCGGAGAGCTCAGCATTTTGGATGCAGGATGCTATGTCCCTAGAGTCGTCATAGAACGCTCCATATCTAATAGTGTCGTTTATTTCTGTGTCTTTGTTTTTTAGAATAACGAATATGGCTGATGGAATTGTCAGGGCTAAAGCTAATATGGTAAGAGTGATTGGAGTGTGTTTGTATTTCGAAAGCCGTTCTTTTTTATCGATGAACAGTAGGGATACTGGTATCGATAGAGCTATGAACGTCATAAAATATCGAAAGCCGGATACGTCTGCAAAACCTCCAGATATAATTGAGCCTAGAATGGATGTGGCAGTTGTAGTTAGAAAAAAGACGCAAGTAAGAAATTGGCTTGTTTCAGTAAGGTTAGGCAGATTAGAAGTGTGGTTTACAGTTGTAAGTGTTTTACAGGCTAGAGTGATGCTTTTAAAAAGTGCGTAAGTGACAGTGGTCGCAAAAAAAATGAATGAGATAACAACCCAAGGGGTAGTTGGGTTGAGCAGGTTTTGAAGTCCGGATATTAAATAGTCTAGAGAAGTTTCTGCTCTTTGAAGCGTGGGGTAAATACGTCCCTGAAGGGGCGAGTTAAAGGTTATAGCGTTGGTGATGTAGTAACCTGCTATTTGAGAGGTGCCAAGTAGTATTGTTAGTTTGGTCAGGGTTTTGGTAAGTGTTCTATTTTTATTTATGGTTGCGTGAGCAATTAAAGCTATCAGGGTTAGAAAAAAAGGTAGTGTGAAGCAGATTAGGAATACTGCGGATGATGCTTGGGCTATGGCTGCTATTATCAAAAATAAAAAAGCCGTGATGATTTTTTGTTTTGTCAGGAATGTAATTGCTAGTCCTAGCAGGATTAATCCTGAAATTAAGGTTGGTACTTGGATGTTGTTGGATATGAAGTATATGGCAATGTTGGTTTTGCCAGTAAGGTCGGAGCCGGTAAAGTGATCGGATGTGACGACGGTTAGAAGTAAGGCTAGTAGAGGGATATATTGTACAGCTCTTGATGAATTGGGTAATAGGCGTTTGGTTAGCCACACGCAGAGTGTTCCTATAGCGCCAATCTGAACGAACGTAACAAAAATGATCTCGAAGACTATGTTTTTGCTTAATAAGTATGATGCAAGATAAATGATCATATCCGGAAAATAACTCGGGGCGGGTGACATTTTCCAGTCGCTCCAAGATCCTCCATTCAAAAAAATATCGTCTAGCAAGAATCTCATGAACAGAATGTCGCTGTGTATTTTTGTGGTGAATACCAGCAGTAATATGCTCGTGAGGAGGCACGCTATCAGCGTTAGTAGTAGGTGTCGTTGTTGTGGGATGAGCATGTTGGATTTTCCGGTGTTTCTTGATGAGGTTTCAACACATTATGGCGTTAAATAAAAGTGCTTTCAAAGCTTTATTTGATCATGACTGCCTTCCTGCTGCTTCTGACTGGCACGACTTTTTCTATGTTTTGTAGAAGCCAGATTAGCGAGAGATAAGGTTAGTTGTGGCTTGTCGCATGGCTGAAACCTAAATGATCGAACTTGGTTAATTTTGATAGCTGATTGTACGTAGATTAATGATTTGCGTGAAGCCCGACATGGTGTGGGCGTAGATGTTTTGTATCCGTTTCATGAGCCCTAGGCCAAGACCGTAGCAGTGGCTACTTAGCCAACAATTGAAATAAACTTGCGCGGTACACGAAGTTCGCCGTCATCACTTTTTTCCAAGCCCAAAAAAGATTGCACGTGGCGGGCTTTTCCTTTTCGATTGGTGTTTTACATCTCTGGAGGCTAAGTCAGTATAGGTTCACTAAAATTTCACCCAAAGTGTTTTTCCACATTGACCATGCTCTGCACCTGCAGTTATGGCTTTTCAAATACAAGCATTTTCATCGCATGTCCCGATCCCCTAGTCTCGGATCGAAGACATCAAGGAGCCACCCAAGCATGAACTGACTGTGCTTGCGGCTGACGCGAGCAAGCCATCCGTAAGGTTGATGTATGCCATAGCTGCGAAACTGCCTTGGTTATCGCTGATAAATCCGCGCAGTTGAGTAAAGTACTCAGTCGCCACGGCAATCGACATCCCGCGTCAAAGGCGGGAGCGTTGGGTGAGTCTGTGTGGTAACACCTGACGAAAAATCGGTTGCTGGAAAGTCGCGCAATTCACTGCGACGAAAAGCGTGTGTCTGTGATGAAAAAACTAAAACGCGGCCGGGCGGGCTATCATCCTTTGGTCATTGGTCATTGGTCATTGGTCATTGGTCATTGGTCGTAAGGACTGGCTGTTCAGTGAGACGCTCAAAAGTCCGACGGCCAGCGTTCTATGTTATAGCCAGGTCGAGGCTGGGTAGAAACAAAACGTCCAAGGCTCGGCGTGCTAATGGTAGTATTTCGTGATCAGTGGGTCGTAATACTGACGTAAACAGGGTACGGATTAACATGGTTATAGAAGCATCGGAGATTTTTGTTCGCGCTGGGTAATAAACTGCTTTATAGGGTGGGATTCTCTTAAAGAGACTCTTGTTTTTTTTTATGTGTTGTACATGCTAACAAGGTTAAAAAATGCGTGTTGAACGTCATAACGTAGACATAGATGCATTGCGCGGAATTGCAATTATTTTAGTGGTCTCATACCACATGGCGGCTGTTGGATATATTCCATCCGCGGTTTCCACAATGCTAGCTAATTTTAACGGTTCTTTTGGAGTCGATCTTTTTTTTCTGGTAAGTGGTTTTCTTGTAAGCGCTTCGTTGATGAAGATTTTGGAATCAAATTCTGGTAGTTTTAGGAAGGCAATAAGCATCTATTTTGCTCGTCGATGGTTTCGTACGATTATTCCGGCGGCGATATGGGTCGTTATATGGACAGTGCTATCTTTTCTGACAGATGGTTTTGGTGAGCCGGTAAAGAATTTAAATCATGCAGTTGCGGCTGTTTTACAGTGGGCTCACCTGTTTCTTTACTTTGAATGTGTTAAGGGGAATGGCTGCGGTCTGTTTGGTTATTACTGGTCGCTTTCGCTGGAGGAGTGGTTTTATGTGGTGCTTCCGGTTTTGTTTTTGTGCCTTAGAATGAAGGCAATGCTTACTGTTATTGCCGGTATTCTGCTTGTTTTGTTTGCTCTAGCATTTGTGGGGTGGTCTATGTGGGGGATTTTGCGCATAGAGCCAATGCTGGTGGGTGTTGTTATCTACTTAACGCGTACGAAGTTACTGGTGCTGGCGGAGAGGTTAGGGAGGCGTAAATGGGTGAGATGGGTGCTGCCTATATTGCTATTGTCTTCTATGTACTTGACCGCTCATTGTTTTGGCAAGGCTTACGTAGCAATCGTTACGAGCTGTGCGCTGCTATTTGTTTTATCGCTTCCAGATAAAGGGTATCTCATGGGGCGCCAAACAAGTATCATGCTTTCAGTTGTGGGTAAGGTTTCGTTTTCTATTTATCTTGTGCATGTTCCTTTAATTTGGTTGGTGTCTCATTTGTATGAAGGGTATAGCGGCTTCGGAGCTATGCTGTTAGCTAATGGTTTCCTTTTTTCAATCATTGCTTTGGCTTCATTTGTTTCTTACAGATATCTCGAATTACCAAGCAGAAAACTCGGCTACAGGATAGGTGAGTATATTGAGTACAGGTCGGTTGGGGTGATATTGGACGAGAAGGAACGGCTGTACTGAATGCTGATTATTTTTGTCTTGGTAATTCATGGTTTATGTCAGGTGTTATAGTTTTCGAATTGGATAAAAGAAGGGTGTCTGTGTTAGGCACCCTTGAGTTTAGGATGTGTATTAATGTGCTTCCGTCGTGTATGTTTCGGAAGTGAAAACTATTAGTTATCCAGTCGTTCTATCGTCAACGACTGGATTGAAAGGCTTCCCGATTGGTACCAAGTACGAACCTCAAGATTTCTGATGAAACTCTCCTGTATGTCGAGGTTGGTCTCTATCTTGACTTCTTTGCCAGGTGTGAGCAATTTCTTGGCGAGCGTTACTACTTTGTTGTTTGGGTTGGTACCCTGAATGTCTGTATAGCCGAGGTCGTTGCCATCCCCTGAGATCGATAACTCGACTCGATACTTTCCTTGAGGCAATTCGATGTAGGGCCCATAAGATATGAATCCCGAGGTGGTTTTACCCTGTTTGGCTACACGCTTTCCATCTTGGGGTACACCTACCAATCCCGCCAACTCATCACCTTTCCATACGAACTTTTCAAAACAGGCGGTGGAGGTGTCGATCTTGAGATGTTTGCAGTTGGTATCGAACTTGTATTTGATTGGCGGTTGAGCGACCCTCAGGAGCCAACCCTGCCAGCAAAAAAATGCAGTAATGACCAACGATAATATAAAAGCAGACTTTCGAAGGGGCAGTTTGGTGATTGCTGTAATGAATGGAATGCAGAATAGGAATAGCCCGCCAGCTTTCATGTAGCCAGTGAAGTTCCATATTACGGTATCACCAAAGCAGAGATACAGTAAGCAAAGCGTAAGCGTAAATGCACCAGCAGTATTCCTTACGATATTACCCTCAAGGATGGACTTTACAGGTTTTGTTTTAGCAATGACTAATAGCGTCCAGCCCAACAGTATGGCGAACAGCGCAACGCCGATCCCGGCTATATAGGAATAAAATCCAATTGGCGTATTTGGGTAATGTCCCTGAAGTCCTGAAACTAAATGAAGAAGGAGACTTTTTAGCGGTAGCCCGAGGACAGAGGCGCTTTGTTCGGCAGGCGTCTGGGTGAAATGCAGCCTGATGAAAGAGTGCCAGGCAACGAAGATAATGATTGGGCAGAGTAGGAAAAATAGATCTGTATAGGGTTTGATCGACTTTTGTTTGATGAGGCGATCTAGAATTTGCGCACCGAAGAATATCGCAGGAAACGCAATATATGCCTCTCTCGACAAGCAAGCAAAGGTAGCGGCAATGGCGTAAACCAGGTATTTTTTTTGGTAAGCCGACACCATGGCGATGATGAGCAATGCATCAGCTGCACCATCTGGAAGCCCGTTCAACAGTGTGATCTGGGTTCCCATGCCTACCGACCAAGGTAAGATCCAATAGGCCGGTACGCCTTCTTTTATGAAAAAACGCGCGGCTGCTGCGGTACCAAGCAGGATTAGCAAAAAGTGAGTCAGATAATAAATAAAGGGACTAACCCAATCCTGAAAAAGCACCAAGGAAAACAGTTTCGCCAATATTGGGATGCCAACTCGTTGATAACGATAGGCATCGGCATCGATGTGGCTCGCAGTATCCTTTTGCGCAAATAAATCATTCGCGATGTAGTAGTAGAACTGACCGTCCCAGCCCGAGTTCCACTTATCCAAATAGAGGGGAGTAACGCCGCGCTCTTTGATAGCTTCGGGCATGCCCCAGCGATCTGCCTGCATCAGGTAATGATCGAAGTTACCGTTGAGGGGGCCTTTCACGTAGGTCGCCATGGTGTAGATACTCACCATGGCTGTCAGTAGCACGCATGCAATGATGGACAGATACTGTTGACCGGTCAGGCGCTTACTTGGTGTCATTTAAACCTCTTCTATACTTCTCGGCGTCCCAGTCGATCAGTTCGGAGATTTGCGCGTCGGTCAACGTCGACAGTTGTGCATCGTCATTCAATTTTGTCATTACGTCGTAATAGCAAATCAACTGCGCCATTTTTGCTTTGTTCATTGTCTCTCTGGCGAAGGTCCCCAGATCGCGGACAAAAATGACGTCCGGCAATTCCGATTCCTGCTCTAAAGCGGATTTCGCTTCTTCAAGCGATCCGAACAGCCGTGGATGTGGCCCAAGGAAAACAATGTGATCGGGATAAAGCGCCCAGTTGTCATGCAGACGGTCTACCAGCGATGGCGTGACGGCAACTTCATGGAGTTTGGTCACACCAATGGGGGAGAACTCGACTCTATTGGCCAGGCGTAGCGACGTATCAGGTGTGGTGACTGGGGTGGATACCGTAGGTGTTGCAAAAAAATGAGTCAGGTATTCCAGGGTTTTACTGATCTCATCAATGTTGTCACCACCGATAATGACGCCGTGATTCTTCAGAAAGACCACGCGCGTGTTCGAGGTGCCATCCAGTTGGTTCGCAACGGCTTCCGCGAGTTCTGCGCCAGGTTTGCAGTATTTAACGGTACGCGCGTTAAGTGCCTTGTCCAGAGCGGGGTAGTTGATGTGATCGAAGTCTTTGCGAACCAGATGGGCGAGTACTTCGATTGCATGCACGTGGACCACAATGCGATGGGGCATCAGCGCATGCAACAGTGTCTCAATCGAGGGCTTCAGTGGAGTGCTCTCGACCGTTTGTGGTATGACGGCATAGTCTCCACTTTTGAGGGCTGCAGTCAGGTGGTCGAGCTTTACGGGTACGAAGATATCTTTGTCACCTGCGTGGGCCAACCAGGTTCCCGATGCCTTGATCCAGAGAACATTGTTCTCTTTCCAGGATACGTTCCCGCCAGCACCTTGCACGATCAGTGGGTCTTTACCGATTTCAGAGCAGAACTGACGAATCGATTCATGCAACCTCATTTTTCTCTCCCAGTCTGGAAATCAGGTGGCGCAACTCGCGGAACTCTGTAAACGCGGCGTCTGGTGCGTTTTCGTCCGTACCCAACGGTGTGCCGGTATGGATCTTTTGCAACGTCACGGCATTTATCTGTTCGCGGCCACCCCGGATGTCATTGATTGGGTTGTCGCCAATCATCCAGATGCAATCGCCTTTAGGGCGCATTTTTTCCAGGGCGATTTCGAAGGGGGCTGCGTGGGGCTTGTCGAAGCCGGCTTCTTCACTGGTCACGATGTAATCGAAGTAGTGGTCGAGCCCGAAGTAGACCACCTTGCGAAACTGGATCTGGGCTGTCAGGTCGGTAACGATGGCAGTAGGGATGCCTAACAGTCTCAGATCGTCCAGCAGGTCTTTGACTTCATCGAACAGCACGGCATTGCTGAGGAAGGTTCGCCAGTAGGTCTGTTCGAAATCCAGGGCCAGTAGCACCTGAGAGCCCAGCCCCATGATCTCGAGCATGCGTTGCAGGTACAGGAGGCGACTATGGGAAGACGCGGTGTGTTTCAGGCGAGTCTTTACCTGCTGACGTGCTTCCTTGAAGGCGGCGTCAAACACTTCCGGTTTGATCGAAAATGTATTGACTACCTTATCCCTGACGGCTTGCTGCGCAGCGGCGTGCGCCGGATCGTAGGGGTACAGAGTATTATCGGTGTCGAACAGTATGGCGTCGGGGAGGCGATTGAACCGCTCTGGTGCAAAAATCTTCACTATATGAACCGTTTTGTCAGTGCTTGGTTGATATGGGAGAGGGTAATAAGTTGCATTAACCCCATCACGCCGTCTTGCCATTCTGGCTTGAGGTCGAGGAATTCGAAGACTCGTGGGCAGATCATCCGCGCCGCCATTTCGATGTCCTGGGCCGAGGTTTCGCCCTCTATGGTCAGCTCGACTTCTGTCGCGTCATTGCGTGTTGACATATCGACATGCAGACCGCAAACACCGACCAGAACTCGGGTGAGCGAAAGTTCGTTCAGACCATTGCGCGAGCGTGCCACGATCTTGAAGTGCAGAGGGTGATTTTTGCCGGCCCCTTCCAGAGTACGCGGATGGATAGGCTGCAAGGACAGCACCAGGTCTGCATAAGCTGCTTGTGGACGAATAAAGCGTGCCGAGTCCGGCTCTCTGCGTTCGAAAGAGGCCAGCACCTTCTCTTCGGTGTGCCCGCGCTGATGTACGTCGCGCTGAAGCTTGAAGTGGCGCCTCAGGCTTTCGTCGATATCGAGGTAGACACTCAGGTTGTAGCACTCGCGAAGAATCGGCATATAGAGCGCGTGCAAGCCGCTGGCAATGACAAAGTCATTACTCTTGATCATGAAGGGGCGGCTCATGCGACCGGTTTGATGATCGTAATGCCGCGAATGGATATTCTTCGAATCGGTCAATGCCACCAGGTCATTGGCGAAGCCTTCAAGGTCGTTGGCCATGGGGTTCAAGTGAGTCATGACCTGCCACATCGGTTTCTGACGGTCCCACAGGTGGTAGTCATCACCGGAGAGAGTTGTGACCGAGTGGCCGCCAAACAGCCCTTTTATCGCATCCGAATAGGTATCCTTACCCGCGCCAGAGTCGCCGGCCACGCCAATGACGAATGGCTTGCGGCTGAGACGGAAGTAATCGTTGCGGCTGACAGACTCTCGCCAGATTCGAATGGCCAGGACTACACCGGTCGCGACCATGGCGGTGTGGACCAACGACAACAGCTTGTCGCTGAACAACCATTGGCTGGCCGCTTGCGGCAGCCATGATGCCTGCTCGATGATCAGTTTGATGTCCGGGGTTACCAGCAGAGCGCTGACCACATAGAGCAGCGAAAAGATCCCGGTGATAGCGACCGCAACCCGGTTGCTGGCGGCCTGATAGGCCACGAGGGATGGAATGGCCCAGATAAACCATCCCGGGGACGCCGGCGTCATCAGGATAACGAGCAGGAACACCATGCCGAGCATGGAGTGAAAGAGCTCGAAGTTTGGACGTTTGATTCGCCAGGCCGCATAGAGCATCAGCAGGTAGGCGAGGGGCACCACATATAGGGTGGTATCGCCGATGCTGAATGCCAGCTTGTAGACTTTGCCTATTTCCGGATTGTTGAAGAGCATGCTGACGCCTGCGCTGGACAACAGGAATGGAAGAATTGTCGCGACGGCACCTACGCCAAGACCGATCAACAGGCGTGGCAGGTGCTGACGCAGAGGGCGGTTGTGTTGCAGGTAGATCAGGAAGAAAGGGAGTGCCAGCACCATGCTCAGCTTGGCTGAGATCGCGGTCACAAACACCACGCCCGCCAGGATCAACCGTGCACGCTTGAGGAAGTAAAGCGACCCAGCAAGCAGAAGCACCGGTACAAGGTCATTGAACCCGAGTACGTAACTGCCGACGATTACGATAGGCGATAGCCAATACACCGCAATGAGCAATCGGTCGCGGTTGGGTACTATTTTTCTGAGCACTGCCAAGAGCAGGATGTCTGCGCCTATGAGTGTCAGGCCATATCCGAGTATCAGGGGGAGCGAGAGCGCTTTACACAGCAACATCGCTGGCAGGAAGGCCCCCCACATGACATAGCCATAGGGGAATGCGTTGATTGCGCCACCTTGATCCAGCCATGTCCCCCACGGGTTCAGTGTCAGTATGTTGGTGCTGGTGTCCAGAAATGGCAGATACCACTCGGTCACCGGTGCAGGGGCTACCCATAGTACAAGCACAAGACGAAGCACCAATCCGATCAGAAAGGTCGGGTGGCAGAAAAACTTTATATTCATGCGTTCGCAGCCAACGTTTCCCAGAGGTCCGGTCGTTTGGTGCAAACCGCTTCGGCAACAATATTCCGTTCGGCCAATAGTTTCGCCAGCATTGGAATTTCGGTTTCGGCGTTACGGCCTTGGAGTTCCGGGGAAACCAGGCACAGTTTGAACCCCGCATCCTGCAGTCGCTTGGCGTCGTCATGGCTGAGTGGGAATTGGGTGAAGCAGTCGACCCACACCCAATCAACCTTGCCTGCCAGCGTCAGCGCCGTTTCGATCGATTCGAACTCGGACACACGGACGGCGCAACGGCGTTCGCCGGCTTTGGACCACTTGATCAGGAACGGAAAGGATTGATCGAGGAAGAAGTAATCTTCAATTCCTTTCTCTTTCATCAGCGCGATCAAGCGTGCTTCCAGGCCTTCTTCCTTGACGTTCAGAATCAGCGTGCCGTGCCGATATTCGGCAATCCACTCATCAAACGATTCACCTGGCACGCAGGGGTCATGGTGAATGATCAGGTCGTTACCGTAGCTGCGGATATCGACTTCAATGCCATATTTTTCTTCAGTAGCATTGAGTTCCTGGCGGGTGTTGCGCCGATGCGAGATGAGCTTCATGTCCTTAGACTCTTCTTAAGTTGCAAACTGAAATCGACAGTTCTGCGGATGAACTTCCGTTTCGCGGCCCAGTTCACGTTCCAATGCGAAACGCCATGGGCGCGCTCACCAAAATGCACAGCAAATCGATAAACTTTCAGACCCTGAATGTGGGCTTGGTAGTACGCATATAGATCAAGTGCGAAATCCGATGGTGCAGCCTGCCAGCGCTCAAAAAAGGCTTTGGAGAACATGGTGGGCTGCGCATTTATATCCCACATCGGTTTGCCGAGCAGAACCGTTTCGAAAACGCTCATGCCGAAGGTGAACACAACATCTGCCAATGGTCGGCCGAAGCGACGTCCTTTTACGAAAATGTCTGGCCCGTGCTGGTCAAAGAACGTCAGGCCACGCATGGCGTCCATTGGGTCGGTTTGCAGGTCTGCATGGGTCCAGCCGAGAATCTCGCCCTCGGCTGCACGCAGGCCGGAAAGAATGCCGAAACCATAACCTTGATTGACGTCGACTCGAACACTTCTGCATCCGGGATACGCCGGCAACAGACGCTCTAGAACCTTCGGGCTGTCGTCGGTGGAGCCATTGTCGACCAGAATCACCTCTACGCCAGGTTGTTCGACCAGGCCTTTGCAGCGTTCCAGCAGCAGCGGCAAATTGGCCGACTCGTTATAGCAGGGGATGATGAGCGAAAACTTCATGACTTCTCCGTAAGGCTGCTGGCCTTGAACACGAACAACTTCATTCCAAGGAAGTTGAGAGCGGCCGATACGCCCGTGGCAATCAAAAATGCAACCGGGACTGCAATGGACATTGTGCTGAGTAACGCCAGGCACCCGGCGTTGACCAGAACGTTGGCGCCCAACGTGATTGCATACAGCAGGACGAAGCGCCATACGCTGCCGGGCGCGTGCTCCTGGTGACCGAATGTCCATACCTTGTTTGCAAAGTAGGCAAACAGGGTGCCGGTCAGAAAGCCTACCGCTTTGGCCTGGTCGACACTCATCCACCCAGTCCAGACCAGGCCGCGATAGGTCAGGAAATCGATCAGGACAGTCAGCGAGCCTACGACCAGAAAGACTGCAAGCTCACGCTTGATCATGCTGCAGTGCCTGGTAACGCGGGCACCGTTGCTTGATAACGAGACTCAAGCTCGGCAACAGCATCGCGCGGGATCCGACCATCGTTCTGCAGTCGATAAGGGTGACCTGCCCATTTGTGGAAACACGACTGCCAGTATTCGAACGTGCGCAGGTCATTCGGGGTGCCCCATGACAGGAAGCTGTCGACTTCGAACAGTTCGCAGCGCAGGCCCGATTCGATGGCATCATTAATTGTCGAGTCAATGTAGAACTCGCCATTGATACGACCATCACGCTGAACCAGTCGCGAAACCACTTGGCGGAAGTCTTCCGCGCGGCGGAATGTAAAGGTTCCCAGGACGATCGGATCTGTCGCCGGGGATTGCAGTGGTGTCTTCACGGAGATTTGACGAATCCGACCGTTCTCGGCATCTATCCAGCCAAACATTTGCGGATGGCGGACGGCATTTGCATGCCCCCTCACGCCCCACACAATGACATCGACATCCGGATTGTCGATCAGGGCCTGAAATGCCTGCTCATCATAAAGAACACCATTGTCACAGGCGCCAAAGGTGATGGGGCCTTGAATATCCGCGACGGCACGCTCCAGAGCCTCCAGGCCGAGCAACGCTGTGCAGGCTTGGCCTTCCGTTACTTGCGGGATTGTTTCAATCACGGTGCCAGGGAATACACGCTCGAGTTCTTTGGCGATCTCGGCGTAACCGGGCATGTCCTGGCGAAGAACAAAGGCATGGTGCTCGGCTTTGGGCAAGTCTTCAGTGGCCTGGGTAACCATGGGTTTGCCTGACACGGGGATCAGCGGTTTGGTCAGTGCATAACCCTCGTTTGCAAATCGCTGCCCCATTCCCGCCATCGGGATCACAAGAGCGCCTGTCGGGGAGGTCTGCGAACGTTTCGGTTGGCGGTTCATCGTTTCAAACGCTGCCGACCAGCCGTTGTATTCACGGACATCGTCCGGTGTACCCCACTGCATGAAGTGCTGGAGGGGGTAAACCGCGACGGGTTGTTTTTCCGCCAGCAGAGGCTTGTAAGCCAGGCTGACGTAGTACTCGCCACCGACGTTGAGTTGCTGGTCCATCGTTTTGCGGAACGCTTCGCTCATGGTCTTGCCCGAGTCGAAATAGTAAGTCCCACTGGACGCGAACTCTTCCATGCGATTGGAGGTGTAGGGTTGCTTTTCTTGAATGTCTTGCACCCAACCCTGCGTTTCGCGGATGTAGGCGTAGTTGGTGCTGCCGAGGGTGTGTGGGTGAAAGCCCTTATAGGCCGGGATTGCCCCAACACATGCCGTAGCCTTTACGAATTGCTTGAAATGCTGCCAATCCCAGTAGCAGGTAAAATCGCAGTAGTTGACGATCACCGGACTGTCGGGGTTTATCAGATGCTCGACCTGGCGTACGGCATAAATCGGCCCGAGCTTATGGGCCGGAATGCCAATTATCTGACCGGTAGGGCAGTGATGTTGCAGGATGGAGGCCATGCGGTAATCAGGGGTGTCCAGGTGGTCCTGATTGCAAATAAAAATAAAATCCGTTTCACCTGGAAACATGTCAATGACATGCCCAATGATCGGCTTGCCGTCTATTTCAATAAGGGGCTTGGGTACTGTGTAACCGGCCCGGCGGAAGCGCTCGCCGAAACCTGACATTGGAATGATAATTTGCACAAAATACTCGTTTACGTACTGTGTTGACTTTAAGGTTGTGCACAATCAACGTGCCAACCGCGCGACCAATAGCAAAAAGGTGGCATTTTAGTCCGAAGCCAGATTGAGCGTCATCTTTTTTAAAGGTGAGTTTGCTCAATGTCGGACACTCGTACCGGATACCGGGCGGTCGATGCGGTTTACAAGAAATCCGTGTCTTGCCAACCCCTGAACCTGCTTTTCAGGGGGTGCGAAAATGTTCGCTTGAATGGGATCAGTGAAAGCTCCGTGATACTATCGGCCCGATTTTTTGCTCTAGCTGATCCTGCTGCGGCGGGGCAGGCCTTCCTGCTCAAGTCCGGAATATACCGTTAAGTTTGGAAGATCAGTGGCGCCAGGCAAGATCTGTAATATTTGACAACCTATCGACTTTTCTAAACGTCCGTAGATCGTTTTATCCAGTATTTGAAATTTCGATGCCAAGAAAATCTGTCGATGTCTAAAGAGTATCGAAATGAGTTCTGAGTTAGTTCTTGTGACAGGTGGCTCGGGCTTTGTAGGAAAGAGCCTGATAAAAACCCTCTGCATGGATCAGCGGTATAGCCTGATTGCCTCCACCCGTTACCCACATGGCAGTTTTCCTTCAGCGGTGCATAGTCTTTTCATACAGGGACTTGACGGGGACACGGACTGGCAGAGTGCCTTGACGGATGTCGGTATTGTTGTTCACTTGGCGGCGCGCGTGCATGTAATGCATGAATCGGATAGTGATCCGCTCATGGCTTTTCGCAAGGTCAATGTCGATGGGACCTTGAATCTCGCTCGCCAAGCTGCAAGGGCAGGCGTCAAACGCTTCGTTTATATCAGTTCCATCAAGGTCAACGGTGAAGGCACGTCTCGTGGCAAGCCCTATACCGCCGATGACGTTCCGGCGCCGATAGATCCTTATGGCATCTCCAAATATGAGGCCGAGCAAGGTTTGCTCGCGCTTGCTGCCGGCACCGGCATGGAGGTCGTGATCATCCGACCGGTCCTTGTCTATGGCCCAGGCGTCAAAGCCAACATGCTCAGCATGATGCGCTGGCTTAGCCGGGGAGTTCCACTGCCCCTGGGGGCCATAGACAACCGTCGCAGCCTGGTAGCCATCGACAATTTGGTCGATCTGATCGTAACCTGTTTAGAGCACCCGGGGGCGGCCAACCAGATTTTTCTGGCGAGCGATGGCGAAGATGTGTCGACAACTGGGCTATTGCGTCGTATGGGAGCCTCCCTGGGCTGTCCAGTCCGTCTTCTGCCAGTACCTGCCGGGCTCTTACGCTGTATGGCGATTCTGTCCGGGAAAGGGGCAATGAGTCAGCGCCTGCTAGGGTCGCTGCAGGTCGACATTGAGAAAAACCATCGTTTATTGGGGTGGTCTCCGCCTGTGACACTGGACCAGGCGTTACTTTCCACTGCCCGACACTTTCTGGAATCCGATCAAGCATGAATCTCTGGTGGCTTCTTCCAGCAGCAGGTGCTGCTTCGTTCATCCTCACCGCGTTACTGCGTCAGTACGCATTGGCGCGAAGCTTGATGGATATTCCCAATGCACGAAGCTCGCACTCCATGCCTACGCCCAGGGGCGGCGGAGTGGCGATTGTAGTGGTGTTTCTGTTGATGCTGTGTGCGATGTATGCGCATTCGTTGGTCACGTCCTCGTTCTTCTTCGCGATGGTTGGTGCAGGCGCTCTGATCGCCCTTATCGGATTTATGGATGACCACGGACACATCGCCGCCCGTTGGCGTTTGCTGGGACATTTCGTTGCTTCGATGTGGTTGCTGTTCTGGTTAGGTGGATTGCCGGCCGTCGAGATCTGGGGGGAAACTTTCGACCTCGGTTGGTTGGGCCATGTGTTGGCGGCGTTCTATTTAGTGTGGCTGCTCAACCTCTACAATTTCATGGACGGTATCGATGGCATTGCCAGCGTCGAGGCGATTTGCGTTTGTCTTGGTGCGTGTCTTCTGTATTGGGTGGGTGGTGCGACGGACCTGGTCTGGGCGCCATTGTTATTGGCCGTTTCCGTGGCGGGCTTTCTCTTTTGGAATTTCCCCCCCGCCAGGATTTTCATGGGGGATGCCGGGAGTGGATTCCTGGGCATTGTGCTCGGAGGGTTGTCGCTTCAGGCTGCCTGGTTCTCTGCCGACTTTTTATGGGGCTGGCTGATTTTGCTCGGCGTATTCATCGTTGATGCGACATTCACGCTGTTTCGCCGTTTGCTTCGAGGCGATAAGGTTTATGAAGCGCACCGTAGCCATGCCTATCAGTTCGCCTCCCGGCGGTTTGGCAAGCATTTACCGGTTACTGCGGCTGTTGGGGCGATCAATTTGCTTTGGTTGTTGCCAATTGCTCTGGGGGTTACACATTATGACCTGGACGGTGGTTTGGGCTTGATTCTGGCCTATGCTCCACTGCTTGTACTGGCAATAAAGTTTCGCGCTGGAGACCTCGAAACGGCATAAATGAAGAACTGAGTAACAGTCCTTTCATTTGTGTCTAACGTGGATTGGATGCTCCTATAAGAGTTGCGGTAGGTCAGGTGAGGTGGCTGAGGTGTTTGAAGAGTTTATGGATAAGGTCAGACAGCGTCTTGTAGCGCTTCCCAGACGGCAAAAACGACTGATTCAGGTAAGCACAGATATATTTCTGGTTTGGGTCGCCCTGTGGTTGGCGTTCATCGTCCGTTTGGGGATCGATGACATGTACAACCCCCTCAAGGTCCATTTTTGGCTGTTTGTTAGCGCTCCTGTCGTCGCCATTCCACTCTTCATACGCTTTGGAATGTATCGCGCCGTCATGCGCTATTTCGGCAATGATGCGTTGATTGCCATTATCAAGGCTGTCAGCCTATCCTCGCTGATTCTGGCGGTCGTGGTCTATTGGTATAGCAACCACGAAACCGTCGTCCCGCGCTCCATAATCTTCAACTACTGGTGGCTAAGCCTCGTCATTATCGGCGGGCTGCGTCTCTGTATGCGCCAGTACTTCATGGGGGACTGGTTTTCTGCTTCGCAACACGTACCGTTCACCAACCGCGACGACGGCCTCACCAAAGTCGCCATCTACGGTGCAGGAGTGGCAGGCAATCAGTTGGTGGCTGCATTGCGCATGGGCCGAGTGATGCGCCCAGTGGCATTCATCGACGACGACCCCAGCATCGCCGATCGCTCTATCTCAGGCCTCCAGGTCTACAAACCCAAACACATCCAGCAGATGATCGACGTCACCGGCGCACAGGAAATTCTCCTGGCCCTACCGTCATCCACCCGCGCACGACGCAGGGAAATTCTCAATCTGCTGGAAGCCTATCCCCTCCATGTGCGTAGCGTCCCGAACTTCACCGATCTGGCCAGTGGTCGGGTCAAGGTTGAAGACATCCAGGAAGTGGATATCGCTGACTTGCTGGGCCGTGATGCCGTGCCGGCCCAGGCGGATTTACTCGAGCGCTGTATCAAAGGCAAGACAGTGATGGTCACGGGTGCCGGCGGCTCGATTGGTTCGGAGCTGTGCCGGCAGATTTTTTCGCTGGGCCCGACCACGCTTCTGCTGTTTGAGCACAGTGAGTTCAATCTCTACAGCATCCTGTCGGAATTGGAGCAGCGCGCCACCCGTGAGTCGGTCCCGGTCAAATTGCTGCCTATCCTTGGTTCCATTCGTCACCCGCACAAACTGCTCGATGTGATGAAGACCTGGGGGGTGGACACCGTCTACCACGCCGCTGCCTACAAGCATGTGCCAATGGTCGAGCACAACATTGCCGAGGGCGTGCTGAATAACGTTATCGGAACCCTGAATACGGCTCAGGCTGCGTTGCAGGCGGGGGTCGCCAACTTCGTGCTGATCTCCACCGACAAGGCCGTACGTCCGACCAACATCATGGGCAGTACCAAGCGCCTGGCGGAGCTGACGCTTCAAGCCCTGAGTCGTGAAATTGCCCCTGTGCTGTTCGGCGATAAAGCCAATGTATCGCGCGTCAACAAGACCCGTTTCACCATGGTGCGCTTCGGTAATGTATTGGGGTCTTCCGGTTCGGTGATCCCACTGTTCCACAGCCAGATCAAATCCGGCGGCCCGCTGACCGTCACACACCCGAAAATCACCCGCTACTTCATGACCATCCCCGAAGCTGCGCAACTGGTGATTCAAGCCGGTTCCATGGGGCAGGGCGGTGATGTGTTCGTGCTGGACATGGGCGAACCGGTGAAGATTGTCGAGCTGGCGGAGAAGATGATTCACCTGTCCGGCTTGAGCATCCGTTCCGAGCGAAATCCCCAGGGCGATATTTCGATCGAGTTTACGGGCCTGCGTCCGGGTGAGAAGCTCTACGAAGAATTGCTGATCGGCGATAACGTTGCCGCGACGCCACATCCGATGATCATGACTGCCAATGAAGACCATTTGCTCTGGGACGTGCTCAAGGGGCGTCTCACTGAGTTACTGATCGCTGTCGAGGAGGATGATTACGCCCGCGTCCGTCAACTTCTACGCGAAACGGTCAGCGGCTACACGCCCGACGGCGAGATCGTCGACTGGATTCACCAGCAACGCCGCCTCGAACCCTGATTGTTTCACATCCTGTAACGGACACACTTTTGACAGCTCCATCACATCGCCTAAGTTTGGGAGGCAGCTTCGGAAAAGCTGCTTCTTCCAATCGATGTCATGGAGCTTCATTTATGCGTACTGGCTATTTCTACTCTCTGGTTTTTGCCCTGCTCACCAGCGCCTCTATTGCGGCAATCGCTGCGCCGACGGCTACGCCAGAGGCTGCCAAGGCACCCTTGGTGCTGGACGCTGCCGCCAAGCCTCAAACCGCTAAGGTCGATCTGAATGGGGCCGATGCGCCAACCCTGCAACGGGAGTTGACCGGGATCGGTGAGGCGAAGGCCAAGGCGATTGTTGCTTATCGTGAGAGTAATGGGCCATTTTCGTCGGTAGACGAACTGCTGGAAGTGAAGGGTATCGGCAAAGCCATTCTGGACAAGAATCGCGACAAGCTGGAAGTGAACTAAGCTTATAAATCCACACCAGGAGGCCGGTCATTGACCGGCCTTTTTTGCTTATTGCTGCAGAGGGTTATCTGGCACCTTTTATCGGGATGCAAAAAATTACGGCTATCATATGGCGATAAAATTATGCCTATAATAAATCCGTCGTTCGCTGAAGCATTCGTCTTCCCTTAAGCATCCTCCCAGGAGCACTGTCATGAATTCTGTCCAGACCCAAGGTACGGCCCTTGTCACCGGCGCTTCTTCCGGCATCGGTGCGGTTTACGCGCAACGGTTGGCGGCGCGTGGTTTTGATTTATTGCTGGTTGCCCGTGATCAGGAACGGCTGGAGGCTGCCGCGAGCAAATTGCGCGCGGAGCATGGTGTTCAGGTGGAGGTGCTCAAGGCGGATCTGACGCAAAAGGATGATGTATTGAAGATTGAGCAGCGTCTGCGCAGCGATTCAAGCATCAGCCTATTGTTGAACAACGCCGGTATCGCGGCGGATGGTTTGTTGGCCAACGCCGACATGGATCAGATGGAGCGCTTGATTCAACTGAACGTCACCACGGTGACGCGGTTGGCTTCGGCGGCGGCAGCCGGTTTTACCAAGGCCGGTCGTGGGACGATTATCAATATTGCGTCGGTGGTGGCGTTGTTTCCTGAGCGGTTCAACGCGACGTACAGCGCGAGCAAGGCTTATGTATTGAGCCTGACTCAGTCGTTGAATACTGAGCTGCAAGGCACCGGGGTTCAGGTGCAAGCGGTATTGCCGGGCGTGACACGCACCGAGATTTTGGAGCGTTCCGGTATTGATGCGTCCCAGATTCCGGAGGACATGATCATGGAAGCGGGAGAGATGGTCGACGCGGCGTTGTCGGGTCTGGATCAGGGTGAACTGATCACCATTCCTTCGTTACCGAATGCCTCCGAGTGGGAAGCTTTTATGGCGGCGCGTCATGCGATGGCGCCGAATCTGTCCAGAAGCACGGCCGCCGCGCGTTACAAGTGAGGCGCCATGAATCGACTGAGGTATTTGCGCTATGAGTAATCGTCGGGTGGTAGTCACGGGCATGGGCCTGGTGTGTCCGTTGGGGAGCGGCGTCGAAGCGGTTTGGGCGCGTATGTTGGCTGGACGCTCCGGGGTGCGGGCGTTGCCGGACGAGGTGGTTGCCGATTTGCCGGCCAAGGTCGGTGGCGTGGTGCCGACTCTGGCGGAAGATGCCGAGGCGGGTTTTGACCCGGATCGGGCGACGCCGCCCAAAGAGCAGAAGAAGATGGACCGCTTCATTGTGTTCGCCATGGAGGCGGCGCGTCAGGCAGTGGAGCAGGCCGGTTGGCAAGCGCTCGACGCCAATGCCCAGGAGCGCACGGCCACCATTATCGGCTCGGGCGTGGGTGGTTTCGGCGCGATTGCCGATGCGGTGCGCACCACCGACAGCCGTGGTCCGCGACGGTTATCACCGTTCACCATTCCTTCGTTTCTGGTCAACCTCGCCGCGGGCCATGTGTCGATCCAGCACGGTTTCAAGGGCCCTTTGGGGGCTCCGGTAACAGCGTGCGCGGCCGGGGTTCAGGCGATTGGTGACGCGGCTCGGCTGATTCGCTGCGGTGAGGCGGATATTGCGGTGTGTGGCGGCGCGGAGGCGGCGATCGATCGGGTCAGTCTCGCCGGGTTCGCTGCGGCACGGGCCTTGTCCAGCGGTTACAACGATACCCCGGAGCGCGCCTCGCGGCCGTTCGACAGTGGGCGCGATGGCTTCGTGATGGGCGAGGGTTCGGGCCTGCTGGTGATCGAATCCCTGGAACATGCCCTGGCACGCGGCGCACAACCATTAGCTGAGCTGGTCGGTTACGGCACCAGCGCCGATGCTTATCACCTGACTGCGGGGCCGGAGGATGGCAGCGGTGCGCGTCGGGCGATGTCGCTGGCGTTGGCTCAGGCGGGCATTTCGCCGGCACAGGTGCAGCATCTCAACGCGCACGCCACCTCGACACCGGTTGGCGATTTGGGAGAGCTGGCGGCCATCAAGTCGCTGTTCGGCTCGGACAACAAGATCGCGGTGACGTCGACCAAGTCCGCCACCGGGCATCTGCTCGGCGCCGCAGGCGGGGTCGAGGCGATCTTTACCCTGTTGGCGCTGCGCGATCAGGTGGTGCCGGCCACGCTCAACTTCGATAACCCGGATCCGGCTACCGAAGGCGTGGACATCGTTCACGGTCAGGCGCGACCAATGAACATCGACTACGCGATGTCCAACGGTTTCGGATTCGGCGGTGTGAACGCCAGCGTATTGTTCAAATACTGGGAGGACTAGTTCACGACAGGCAGGTGATGGCACGAATAGTGATTACTCATTCGCAGACGATTGTTGAACAATCACGAGGCGTTGAGTATGAGCAGCGGACTGTCCCTGGCCGACCACATCACATTGGAATTGCGCGCTGACATCATCGGCGGTCGTTTGCTGCCCGGCATGGCGTTGGTGGAAAACGATCTGGTGTCGGCTTACAACGCCTCGCGCAACACCATTCGCGAGGCGTTGCACCGTCTGGGGCAAGAAGGGTTGACCCGCTATGTCCGCAACAAGGGCGTGATGGTGCGCAGGCTGGGGGCCGATGATGTGCGCGATCTGTTCAAGGTTCGGCGCACCCTGGAACTGCAAGCCATCAGCGCCAGCCAGCCATTGCGTGAGTATCAGTCCGACCGGATGCTCGAAGCCCTGGAGGCCACCGAACTGGCCCGGGAGCGTGAGGACTGGCGCGCCGTCGGCACCCACAGCCTGGCCTTTCATCAACACATCGTCGGATTGCTGCGCAGTCCGTTGTTCGATGAGTTCTTCACCAACGTCGTCGCGCAACTGCGCCTAGTGTTTTGCACCGCTCCCGATGAATCACGTTTTCAGGCGCCCTGGCTGGCGCGTGACCGGCAGATACATGAGTTGCTGGCCGACGGCGACAAGCGCGCGGCTGCGGACGCCATGAGCCGTTATCTCGACGATTCCGAACACCTCCTGTTGCAGATGCTTGCCCCTTCTTCCCATCACTGATCGAGGATTTTGTGCCATGTACAAAGACTATCCGGCGGCCTATCAAGTCAGCAAAGGCTCGGCCTTGCAGGTGGACACAGCCTTCTACGAACGGATCCGCGACCAGAAAGAGCGGCGCACGCTGATCGAGCAGTTCGAAGTGCCGATCCGCACCGGTCGGGCGTGGAATGTGCCGGCCGGGCACGTGTTCAGGGTCACGACCCCGGTCGGCCCGCAAGTCGGGGATTTCAACGTCTGGAATGCCCACGATCCACGCGAGCGCCTGTGGGCGGCGCGAACCCGGCAGTTGCAGGGCGCCCATGTCAGCACCCATGACCGGCTCTGGTCGAACCTGCCATTTTTACGGCCGCTGGTGACCATTACCGACGACAGCCTGGCCGGTTATGGCATCGACGAACACGGCGGGCGTTTGCACGATTTGCTGGGAACGCGCTGCGATCCTTACGTGAACAAAATGCTTACCGGCGAAGACTTCCATCATCACTGCCACTCCAACCTGACTCGCGCCGTATTGCCCCATGGCCTGACCGAGTTCGATGTGCATGACGTGTTGAACATTTTCCAGTGCACCGGCCTGAACCACGACGACCTGTATTTCATGAAAGCCTGCCCGGCGCAGAAGGGCGATTATCTGGAGTTCTTTGCCGAGATTGATCTTTTGTGTGCGCTATCGACCTGCCCGGGTGGCGATCTGTCGCTGGCCATGTGGGGGCCGGATGCGCAGGATCCGTTGAGTGTGTGTCGCCCTCTGGGGGTGGAGATTTACCGGTTGGAGGATTCGTTGCTTGAAGGCTGGAGCCAGCCGGAGCGTGCGGCTTACAAGGGGTTGCATGGCTTGCACATTGCCAAGGCCGATTGGGAAAAGTGAGGGGCTTTTGTGGCGAGGGGGCTTGCCCCCGTCCGGCTGCGAAGCAGTCGTAAATGTTTTAGGGCCGCTTCGCGCCCCAACGGGGCGGTGCGGCGAGGGGGCAAGCCCCCTCACCACAATTTCGGTCAGCGGTCCTGCGCATCCTTGGCATCCGCTTCCGCATTGCGTTCGGCGACGCGCTTGCGTTGCTCTTCAGTCAATTCGACCTTGTTGGCGGTGTCGCGCAGCATCATCAAACCGCCAACGATCGAGCCGATGGCAACGATCAGAATCAACCAGGCATACCAGGGCATAGGATTCTCCTTGAGGGCAGGTCGGTGGGCGGGTTTCGCCAACCGATCCTGCATACCACTTTTGAGCGATGGAATTTCGCAGTGGTTCCATTCTATGCCTGATCCGACAGCAGCACTGCGGCTGTTTAGAGCCCGGTCAACATCGCATCCGCCGGTGCATCGGCACGCAGTTGCGCGGTCAGCATGAAGTACACGAAACCCACTGCCATGAAGCCGAGGAAGATCAACCCGATCAAGGTGTTGAACCAGGCCATCGCCACCAGGCAAACCACCGCCAACACCAGCGCAATGAATGGCAGCAACGGGTAGCAAGGCGCGCGGAAAGTGCGTTCCAGGTTCGGTTCGGTTTTGCGCAGTTTGAACAGGCTGAGCATGCTCATGATGTACATCACGATCGCACCGAATACCGCCATGGTGATCATTGCCGCCGTCAGCGTCATGCCGCCGAGGTTGATCAAGCCGTCACTGTAGATCGCCGCGATGCCGATCACGCCACCGGCGATGATTGCCCGGTGCGGGGTCTGGAAGCGCGACAGTTTGGCCAGCGATGCCGGCAGGTAACCGGCCCGGGCGAGGGCGAAGAACTGCCGCGAGTAGCCGAGGATGATCCCATGGAAACTCGCCACCAGGCCGAACAGGCCGATCCCCACCAGCATGTGCAACCAGCCGGAGCTTTCGCCAACCACGGCTTTCATCGCTTGCGGCAGCGGATCGTTGATGTTCGACAGGGTGCGCCAGTCGCCGACACCCCCGGCAAAGAACATCACGCCCATCGCCAGCAGCACCAGGGTCAGGATGCCGCTGATGTAGGCCTTGGGAATTGTGCGTTTCGGATCCTTGGCTTCTTCGGCGGCCATGGCCGCGCCTTCGATGGCCAGGAAGAACCAGATGGCGAACGGGATCGCCGCGAACATCCCGGCAATCGCCGGCGCACCGAACACATCAGAGCCGGCCCAGCCGTTGAGGGCGAAGTTGCTGAAACTGAACGCCGGGGCGACCACGCCCATGAACACCAGCAGTTCGGCGACTGCCAATACGCAGACCACCAGTTCGAAGGTGGCGGCCAGTTTCACGCCGAGAATGTTCAGGCCCATGAACACGATGTACGCCCCGACTGCTGCGTGTTTCGGGTCGAGGGCGGGAAACTGCACGTTCAGATAGGCGCCGATCGCCAGGGCAATCGCCGGTGGCGCGAAGACGAATTCGATCAGCGTTGCCAGCCCGGCAATCAATCCGCCTTTCTCGCCAAAGGCACGGCGGCTGTAGGCAAAGGGACCGCCGGCATGGGGAATCGCGGTGGTTAGCTCGGTAAAACTGAAGATGAAGCAGGTGTACATCGTGGCGACCATGAATGAGGTCACCAGAAAACCCAGCGTACCGGCCACGCCCCAGCCGTAACTCCAGCCGAAGTACTCACCGGAAATCACCAGCCCGACCGCGATACCCCACAGGTGCAGCGTGCCCAGCGTGGGTTTGAGTTGTGTGTTCATGTGTTGCCCCCTGAACGGTTTGGAAAGCTCGGGGGAGGGCGTGTGCAGCGGGCGTGCCAGTGTTGTGGTGGCAGTCGTAAAGCGCGAAAAGGTGTCGTATCGGGGATGTTCGCGGCGGATTAGCCGCTTTTTGTGCGCCAGTTGGGGGCAGTGTCGTCAGTGCTGCCGCCTTCGCGAGCAAGCCCGGACACCACAGCAACCCCGGCATAAACCCACTCTTTACACATTCTTTATGCCCCGCCACACCCCTCGATCTCGCTCCTTTACAGCCTCCCTGCCGACAATCACTCCACACGCGGCAATACGCCGTAACACGGAGAACTTCCATGAGCGTTCTGGACGGAGTGTCACTGCTATTGGCAGTGGGGCTGTTCATTTATCTGTTGGTTGCGCTGTTGCGCGCGGACCGGAACTAGGAGCGGCTATGCACAGTTATGACTATTGGCTGATCCTCGCCTTCTTCGCCGTGGTGCTGATTCCGGCACCGTTTCTGGGGCGCTTCTACTACAAGGTGATGGAAGGGCAGCGTACCTGGCTTTCGCCGATTCTCGGCCCGGTGGAGCGTGGCTGCTATCGGGTGGCCGGCGTCGATCCGCAGGCCGAACAGAGTTGGCAGAAATACACCCTGGCCTTGCTCGCCTTCAACCTTGCGGGTTTTTTGCTGCTGTTTGCGATTCTGTTGTTCCAGGATCACTTGCCACTGAACCCGCAAAACTTGCCGGGCCAGGAGTGGACACAAGCGTTCAATACCGCCGTCAGCTTCATGACCAACACCAACTGGCAGTCCTACAGTGGCGAAGCGACCCTGAGCTACTTGAGCCAGATGGTCGGCCTCACCGTACAGAACTTCGTCAGCGCCGCCACCGGCCTGGCGGTTCTGGTTGCACTGTGTCGCGGCATCGGTCGCAAGTCGACCAAGACCCTGGGCAACTTCTGGGTCGACATGACCCGCGCCACCCTCTACGGCCTGCTGCCTCTGTGCTTGCTGCTGGCGCTGTATCTGGTGTGGCAGGGCGTGCCGCAAACCTTCGCGCAATATGTGAATGCCGTGACGATGCAGGGCGTCGATCAGGTGATCCCGCTCGGCCCGGCCGCCAGCCAGATTGCGATCAAGCAACTGGGCACCAACGGCGGTGGCTTCTTCGGCGTCAACTCGGCGCATCCGTTCGAGAACCCGACGGCGTGGAGCAACCTGTTCGAAGTCGCCTCGATCATTCTGATTCCGGTGGCGTTGGTGTTCACCTTCGGCCATTACGTGAAAGACCTGCGTCAGAGCCGCGCGATCATCGCCTGCATGCTGGCGCTGTTTTTGATCGGTGGCGCGACGTCGCTGTGGGCTGAATACCAACCCAATCCAACCTTGGCCAACGTCGCCGTCGAACAGACCGCGCCGCTGGAAGGCAAGGAAGCGCGTTTCGGCACCACCGCCACCGTGCTGTGGTCGGTGACCACTACCGCAGCGTCCAACGGTTCGGTCAACGGCATGCACGACAGCCTCAACCCGCTGAGCGGTATGGTCGCGATGGTCAACATGATGGTCGGCGAGGTGATCTTCGGCGGTGTCGGTGCCGGGCTCTACGGCATGTTGCTCAACGTGTTGATCGCGGTGTTCCTCGCCGGGCTGATGATCGGTCGCACGCCGGAATACCTCGGCAAGAAACTGCAAGCCCGGGAAGTTCAGCTGCTGGTGGTGACCTTGCTGGTGATGCCGGTGGGCGTGCTGGTGCTCGGCGCGATTGCCGCCAGCCTGCCAGGCCCGGTGGCGGCGGTGAGCAACCCCGGTGCTCATGGTTTCAGTCAGTTGCTTTATGCCTACACCTCGGCCAGTGCCAACAACGGTTCTGCCTTCGGCGGCTTTGGTGCCAACACCGCGTTCCACAACCTGATGCTGGGGCTGGGCATGTTGATCGGGCGCTTCGGTTACATCCTTCCGGTGCTGGCCCTGGCCGGCAGCCTGGCGATGAAGAAAACCGCGCCGATTGGCCAGAACAGCTTCCCCACCCATGGCCCGCTGTTCGTGACCTTGCTGACCGTGACCATTTTGCTGGTGGGTGGTTTGACCTTCCTGCCGACATTGGCGCTGGGTCCTATCGCTGAACACTTGAGCATGGGCTTCTGAGGATCTAATGATGAATATGCCCGTTACCAAAACCGTCGCCGCCAAAGCGCCGGAACAACCGAAAACTGCGATCTCGGCCCTCTGGCGTCCGGCGCTGGTGCAAGCGTTCGTCAAGCTCGACCCTCGGCAATTGCAGCGTGCGCCAGTGATGCTGGTGGTGGAACTGACCGCTATCCTCACCACCGTGCTGTGCTTCATTCCCGACAGCGCCGTGCCGACCTTCGTTGCCGCGCAAATCGCGCTGTGGCTGTGGTTCACCGTACTGTTCGCCAACTTCGCCGAAGCGTTGGCCGAAGGTCGCGGCAAGGCCCGCGCCGACAGTCTCAAGGCCGGCAGTGTTGGCTTGAGCGCCCGGCGCAAAAGTGCCAATGGCAGCTTTCAGGTAGTGCCCGCCAATAGCCTGCGCAAGGGCGACGTGGTGCGCGTCGAAGCGGGGGAGATGATTCCCGGTGACGGCGAGGTGATCGAAGGCATCGCGGCGGTCAACGAAGCGGCGATTACCGGTGAATCGGCGCCCGTGATTCGCGAGTCCGGCGGCGACCGCTCGGCTGTCACCGGCAACACTCGTCTGGTGTCGGACTGGTTGTTGGTGCGCATCACCGCCAACCCCGGCGAGTCGACCCTGGATCGCATGATCGCGCTGGTCGAAGGCGCCAAGCGCCAGAAAACCCCGAACGAAGTGGCGCTGGATATCCTGCTGATCGGCTTGACCCTGATCTTCTTGCTGGTGGTGGTGACCCTGCAACCGTTCGCCCACTTCGCCAACGGTAACCTGCCGCTGGTGTTCCTGGTCGCGTTGTTGGTCACGCTGATTCCGACCACCATTGGTGGCCTGCTGTCGGCAATCGGTATCGCCGGGATGGACCGTCTGGTGCGCCTGAACGTGATCGCCAAATCCGGTCGCGCCGTGGAAGCGGCGGGGGACGTGCACGTCCTGCTGCTGGACAAGACCGGCACCATCACCTTCGGCAACCGTCGCTGCAGCGCGGTTTATGCCGCACCAGGCGTCAGCGCCAAGGAACTGGCCGAAGGCGCGTTGTTCGCCTCTCTGGCCGATGACACCGCTGAAGGCAAATCCATCGTCGACTACCTGCGCGGTCTTCACTCGCACCCCGAACCGTCCCCCGCAGTACTGACCGCCGTGCCGTTCAGCGCTGAAACCCGCCTGTCCGGTGTCGACTATCAGGGCCGGGTCTATCGCAAGGGCGCGGTGGATTCGCTGCTGAATTTCGTCGGCCTGAAACGCGCTGATCTGGCTCCCGCCCTGTCCCGGGAAATCGACAAGATCGCCCAGAGCGGTGGCACGCCGTTGCTGGTGTGCGCCGACGGCAAATTGCTCGGTGTGATCCATCTGAAGGACGTGGTCAAACCCGGCATCCGCGAACGTTTCGCCGAGCTGCGCAAACTGGGGATTCGCACGGTCATGATTACCGGCGACAACCCACTGACCGCCGCCGCGATTGCTGCCGAAGCGGGCGTGGATGACGTACTGGCCGAAGCCACGCCGGAGAAGAAACTGGCGCGCATTCGCCATGAGCAGAACGACGGTCGGCTGGTTGCCATGTGCGGCGATGGCGCCAACGACGCCCCGGCCCTGGCTCAGGCGGACGTGGGCATGGCGATGAACGATGGCACGCAGGCGGCGCGGGAGGCGGCGAACATGGTCGACCTCGACAGCGACCCGACCAAGCTGTTGGACGTGGTGCAGATCGGCAAGGAATTGTTGGTGACCCGTGGTGCGCTGACTACCTTTTCCATCGCCAACGACGTGGCCAAGTACTTCGCGATCCTGCCGGCGCTGTTCGCCTCGATCTACCCGCAATTGGGTGTGCTCAACGTCATGCACCTGAGCAGTCCGCAGAGCGCGATTCTGTCGGCGATCGTGTTCAACGCCCTGATCATTGTGGTGCTGATTCCACTGGCGCTGCGCGGTGTGCGGGTGCAGGCGGCGAGTGCGGCGGCGTTGTTGCGACGCAATCTGCTGATCTATGGACTGGGCGGGATTCTGGTGCCGTTCGTGGGCATCAAGGCGATCGACATGCTGTTGACGGCGTTGCATCTGGTTTAGCGGTTGTTGTTTGAGGCAGGGGCTTTTTGTGGCGAGGGAGCTTTTGTGGTGAGGGGGCTTGCCCCCGTTGGACTGCGTAGCAGTCCTGAAACCAGCCAACTCGTTGGGCCAGACAGCTCGCGGTTGCCGCATTGGGGCTGCTGCGCAACCCAACGGGGGCAAGCCCCCTCACCACAAGAAGCACTATTGCCTGAGCAGTAGCATCCAGACCTGAGTTTTTTATCGAATCGAGGATTTTGAAATGTCCACACTGATACGTCCGGCCCTGAGCCTGCTGGTGCTGATGACCCTGATCACCGGCGTCGCCTACCCCTTGGTGGTGACCGGCGTTGCCCAGGTTGCCTTCCCGGACCAGGCCAATGGCAGCCTGGTGCGCGACGCCGACGGCAAGATCCGCGGCTCGTCGCTGATTGCCCAGGATTTTGTCGGCGACGCCTGGTTCCACCCACGGCCATCGGCCGGTGCCTTTGCCACCGTGTCGAGCAGCGCCAGCAACCTTTCACCGAGTAATCCGGCGCTGGCTACTCGGGTGATCGAGGAGGCCAATAAACTGCAGGTGGCCGGGCAGGGGCCGGTGCCGTTGGCGCTGCTGACCACCTCCGGCAGCGGCCTCGATCCGCACTTGCCACCAGCGGCGATTGCCTATCAACTGGCGCGTGTCGCGGCAGCGCGTAATCTGCCGGTGTCTACGCTTGAGCAATTGATGAATGCGCACATCGAACAGCCGTTGGTGGGGCCGCCGGTGGTGAATGTGCTTGAGTTGAACCTGGCGCTGGAAAAGCTGTAAATCGGTGGCGCCGCTAATCGCGGGCAAGCCCGCGAAGAGGCCCTGACAGTCACTGCATCAACATCAGCATAAGAGAGAACTTCCAGCATGAGTGATTCCGGCCGCGCCGATGCGCTGTTAGCAGACCTGCCCCGCGATGGTCGCGGCCGGCTCAAGGTGTTCCTTGGCGCCGCTCCGGGGGTCGGCAAGACCTACGCCATGCTCCAGGCCGCCCACACTCAACTGCGCCAGGGCGTGAAAGTCCTGGCCGGGGTGGTCGAAACCCATGGCCGCGCCGAAACCGAAGCACTCCTCGCCGGTTTACCGCAGCAGCCGTTGGTGCGCTCGGAATACCGTGGCGTCATGCTCGAAGAAATGGACCTCGATGGCTTGCTCGCCGCCAAACCGAAACTGGTGCTGGTCGACGAACTGGCCCACACCAATGCCCCCGGCAGCCGTCACACCAAACGCTGGCAAGACATCCAGGAATTGCTGGCTGCCGGCATCGACGTGTTCACCACGGTCAACGTCCAGCATCTGGAAAGCCTCAACGATCAGGTGCGCGGCATCACCGGCGTACAGGTGCGTGAAACCCTGCCGGACTGGGTGTTGCAAGAAGCCTACGAACTGCTGCTGATCGACCTGCCGCCGCGTGAGTTGCTGGAGCGTCTGCGCGACGGCAAAGTCTACGTGCCGGAGCAGGCGCGGGCGGCCATCGATGCGTTCTTCACCCAGACCAACCTCACCGCCCTGCGCGAACTGGCGATGCAAACCGCCGCCGCTCAGGTCGATAACGATCTGGCGCAGGGGTATCGCCAGTTAGGGCAAGCGGCGCCAGCGGTGCGCGGTCGCTTGCTGGTGGGCGTCGATGGCGATGCGCAGGCCGAGCGTCTGGTGCGTCACGCCAGTCGCGTCGCCCAGCGGCGGCATCTGCCGTGGAGCCTGGTGCATGTGGACAACGGCCGGGTGCGTGACGAACAGTCGCGCCTGCGCCTGCAAAGCGCCCAGCAACTGGCCGAACGCCTCGGTGGCGAAGTGGTGTTGCTGCGCGCCGGTGAGGTGGCGAAAACCCTGATCCAGCACGCCGCTGAACGTCGCGCCAGCCTGGTACTGGTGGGCCAGTCACGCCAGCGTTTGCGTCGACGCTTGTTCGGCGGCGGCCTGGCGTCGCGTTTGTTGCGCGATGCTCGCGGGCTGGAAATCAACGTGCTCGACAGCGATCACGAACAGCATCAGCCACGTCAGCGTTCGGCGCAGTCGCTGGTGTGGTTCGACTACGCGTTGGCGCTGGTGGCGACGGTGCTCGCCAGTGCCTTGGCCTGGGCGGTGTCGAGCGTCTTGCCACTGCCCAACATTTCGTTGGTGTTCCTTGCGGCGGTGTTGCTGGTGGCGGTGCGCAGCAGTCTTGGCCCGGCGCTGGCTTGTGCGGCGCTGTCGTTTCTGACCTATGACTTTCTGTTCATTCCGCCGACGTTCTCTTTCAGTATTCAGCGCGAAGAAGACGTGCTGACCTTGCTGTTCTTCCTGCTGATGGCGGCCCTGACCGGTAACCTTGCAGCGCGGCAACGGCGGCAACTGGAAGCCTTGCGCGACACTCAGGAAGAGACCAGCGAACTGCTCGACCTGTCGCGCAAGCTCACCGCCGCCACCGACCGTCAGGCCGTGGTCAGCGCCGCGGCCCAGCATCTCAACGGCTGGAGCGACCTGAAGCTGTGCCTGCTCAATCGCGATGGCCAGAGCGGCTGGAAAGTTGAAACCGGTGGGCCGCTGGAGTTTTCCGAGGCCGAGCGCGCCGCCGCCGATTGGGCCTGGCAACACGATCAACCGGCAGGCGCGGGCACCGGCACCTTGCCGTTCGGGCGCTGGTGGTGGTGGCCGTTGTCGGTGGACGACGGGCCGCTGGCATTGCTCGGCGTGTGTGCCAAAGAAGGCCAGACCCTGAGCGGCCAGCGTCGGCGCTTGCTGACCGCACTGAGCCAACCGTTGGCCCAGGCGTTGGCCCGGGCGCAACTGGCCGATGACCTTGAGGCCGCGCGTTTGCATGGCGAAACCGAACAGTTGCGCAGTGCGCTGCTGGCGTCGGTGTCCCACGATTTGCGCACGCCGTTGACCTCCATGCGCGGCAGCATCGACAGCCTGTTGGCGCTGGGCGAGGCGATTCCGCTTGCGGACCGTCGCGAACTGCTCGAAGGCACCCGCGATGAAGCCGAACGGCTGGATCGCTACATCCAAAACCTGCTGGACATGACCCGCCTCGGTCACGGCGCCCTGAAGCTGGCGCGGGACTGGGTATCGCCGGCAGACATCGTCGGCAGTGCACTTAATCGTCTGCGCGCGGTGCTGGCGTCGTTGCACGTCGTGACCGAAGTGCCGGCCGAACTGCCGCTGCTCTATGTGCATGCTGCGTTGATCGAGCAAGCACTGGTCAATGTGCTGGAAAACGCCGCGCGTTTTTCTCCGCCCCACGGACGTCTTGAATTGCGCGCCGGCGCCACTGACAGCGAGCTGTTTTTTTCGGTGAGTGATGAGGGACCGGGGATACCGGAGGAGGACCGGGCGAAAATTTTCGACATGTTCTACACCGCCGCTCGTGGTGATCGCGGTGGGCAGGGTACGGGGTTGGGGCTGGCGATCTGTCAGGGTATGGTCGGTGCCCATGGCGGGCGGATCAGCGTCGCCGACGGCATCGAAGGGCGCGGCACCTGCATCACGCTGCACTTGCCGTTGCAGACTCAGCCGGGATTGGACAGTGAAGCCTGATCCCGCCTGCGCTACTCTCTTGCCACCTCTTTGTGTTGATGTGAATTCATGAGCCAGACCGCGACCATTTTGGTCATTGACGACGAACCGCAGATCCGTAAATTCCTGCGCATCAGCCTCGCCTCCCAAGGCTACAAAGTGCTGGAGGCCGGCACCGGCTCGGAAGGCCTGGCCCAGGCCGCATTGAACAAACCCGACCTGCTGGTGCTCGACCTCGGCCTGCCGGACATGGACGGCCAGCAGGTATTGCGCGAGTTTCGCGAGTGGTCGACGGTGCCGGTACTGGTGCTCTCGGTGCGCGCCAGTGAAGGGCAGAAAGTCCAGGCGCTGGATGGCGGCGCCAACGACTACGTGACCAAGCCGTTCGGCATCCAGGAGTTTCTCGCCAGGGTGCGCGCCTTGCTGCGTCAGGCGCCAACGGGTGAGGCCCAGGAAGCGGCGCTCAATTTCGGTCCGCTCACTGTCGACCTGGCTTATCGCCGGGTGCTATTGGACGGCGCCGAAGTGGCGCTGACGCGCAAGGAGTATGCGGTGCTGGCGCAACTGGCGCGGCATCCGGGGCGGGTGATCACCCAGCAGCAATTGCTCAAGGACATCTGGGGCCCGACCCACACCGAGGACAGCCACTATCTGCGGATCGTAGTCGGGCATTTGCGGCAGAAACTGGCGGATGATCCGACTCAGCCGCGGTTCATCGTCACCGAGGCGGGGGTGGGGTATCGGTTGTTGAGTGAAGTCAGCCTTTAGTTCTGTTTATCGCTCCCACGCTCTGCGTGGGAACGATCGTCAGTACGCTTTACCGCCAATCTTCATTGCGCTCACTCTCATACCGATCCAGCGTATCCCGGGCAATCTCCCGCCCCAGCGCGATCAGTTCCGGCGCCTTGTAGAACTCGAAAAACCGGCACACCCGCTTGGGCACGTTGATCAGGATATCCGGTGGATACCCGGCAATCTTGTACTGCGCCAATGAAGTTTGCATCACCTCGAAACTCTGGTTGATCAGGTCCAGCAAAGACGCCGGCCCGACGTTGTCGATGATGAACGACCCGGTGGCGGATTTCGGTGCGCCGTCGCTTTCCGGGGCTGCGGCCGGTTGCTGGGCTTCGGGCTGGGCGGATTCGATCCACGGGTTGATCTCGGCCGCTTCTGCCATCAGCGCTTCCTTTTCGAGAAGTAGCAATTGCTCCGCCTGTTTGCGGCGGAAAGGCAATTTCGAGCCCAGCGAGCTGATCAGGCTGTCGAAGCGGGTCTTGAATGCCGCCGGGCGCTGGATCACCGGCAGTTGATAGTGACGCTGGTTGGTGGAGTTGAGGTTGACCGCGATGATCAGGTCGCAATGGCTCGACACCACCGGCACGATCGGCAACGGGTTGAGGATGCCGCCGTCCACCAGCATTCGATTGCCCTGCATCACGGGGGTGAACAGGCTGGGGATCGCCGCCGACGCACGCATGGCCTGGTGCAGGCAACCTTCCTGGAACCAGATTTCCTGCTGGTTTGTGAGGTCCGTGGCCACGGCTGTATAGGGGATGCGCAGGTCTTCGATATTGATCTCGCCGACGATCTTGCGGATCTGCCCGAAGACCTTCTCCCCGCGAATCGCGCCCAGGCGGAAGCTGACATCCACCAGACGCAACACGTCGAGGTAATCCAGGCTCTCGATCCAGTCGCGATAATCATCGAGTTTGCCGGCGGCATAGATCCCGCCGACCACCGCGCCCATGGAGCAACCGGCGATGCAGGCGATGTCGTAGCCACGCCGTTCGATCTCTTCAATAACGCCGATATGGGCGTAGCCCCGGGCACCGCCCGAGCCCAACACCAGTGCGACACGCTTTTTCATGAATCGACCTCTTTGACAAGGTTCAACAATGCACCCAACGAGGGGCTCGCTTCAATCGCTATGGTCGTTCGACGGGAGCGGGCGTCGTTTTTTGACACTCAACGAAGGCGAGTAGGTATCCTCGCGAGCGCTATAGTTTCCACTGCGGGTCCAAGGCACTTTTCGCGCGCCAGAGCGGTCTTACCTGCACGACTGTCTATTATCTTTGAGGTGTGAGTGATGAAAGCCTGGATTTGTGTGCCTTTGATTGCGTTGGCGCTTGCCGGTTGTGCCGGTAAAACCGCTTACCGTGACAGCTGCGGTAGCCAGCTCGACGCCGCCTGGCACGAACTGGATCTGGCCAAGGCCGAGGGTTTAGCCGGGACTGTCAGCTACTCCAAGGCGCTGTCGTTGCTGACCGGTGCCAAGACCCAGCAACAATTCGAAGCGTACGAGGGGTGTACCAGAAAGGCCGAGAAGGCACGTTTCTACATTCGTGAGTCCCGCGCCGGCCGTTGAGGCATGATGGAGCGTACTCAGGGTAATTCGATTCAGGGAGTACGCGATGTCTGCCGTGGTTGATCGGTTGGTGGCTCAAGTACTGGGCCTGGAAGTCCGTTTGCTGGCCTGTCAGGCTCGCTTGAGTGCCCGCACCGATCCGGAGGCGCTGCACGATCTGCGCACCACCGTGCGCAGATTGCGCAGCCTGCTTCGTCCCTTGCGCGGTTTGCCTGGGGTCGAACAACTGGAAGCAGCGTCGTCCCGGGTCGGCCAACTGACCACACCGTTGCGTGATCGTGAAGTGCTGGCAGCGTACTTGCTCCAGCACAATCAACCCGAGGCCGCGCACCGGCGCATGGCGCGGATGGCTGAGGCTTATCCCACCGTGGCGATGAGCCCGGAGCTGACGCAGTTGTTGATGATCCTCGACGCCTTTCCGCGTTTCCTGCGGGCCTCCCAGCGCCAGCGTTTGCTCAAGGGCTTGCGCCAGCGCATCGAAAAACGCCTGGCCAAACAATGGAAGAAACTCGACCAGGCCCTGCACGATCCCGCCCATGACCGCCATCGTCTGCGCCTGCTGATCAAGCGTGCGCGTTATGGCATCGAAGCTTATCCCGAACTGGATCGTTTGCCGGAAGCAGCCATGCCCAGGCTGAAGTCGGCTCAGGCTGCCTTGGGGGATTGGCACGACAGCTGGCAATGGCTGGCCCGCGCCGAGGAAGAGCCTGATTTGCAGCCATGTGTCGAAGTCTGGAAAACCACCATGGCCCAGGCCGAAGAGCGCGCCGACCGTGTTCTCGACAAACTCAGCAGAGCCTGTTTCAAATCCTGAAACCACCACGAATCCAATGTGGGTTCCAGTCGAGCACGGCTCATCTGTCAGTAATTTTGGCCGGAATAAGCGCTGTGCCGGCCTTGCGGGCTGGTTAAGATCGCTCCATCCATTTTCCAGTCTTTGAGGTTCCCATGCGCTTTTCCGATCTGCTCGACGCTGTTCGCAGCCAGCCGCAGGAAGTGTCTATTCCACCTGAGTGGGGCCAGGGGCGGGCGAGTTTTGGTGGTCTGATCGCCGCCTTGCAATACGAAGCCATGCGCGCAAAAGTCCCGGCGGATCGTCCGGTGCGCTCGCTGGCAATCACCTTTGTCGGCCCGGTCGAGCCCGATGTACCGGTCAGTTTTGAAGTCGACGTATTGCGCGAAGGCAAAGCCGTCAGCCAGGTGCTGGGCCGGGCGATGCAGAAGGGGCAAGTGGTGACGTTGGTCCAGGGCAGCTTCGGCGCTTCGCGAACTTCCGAAGTGGTGGTCGCGGCCAACCCGGCTCCTGAGATGAAGCATTGGGACGACTGTCAGGAACTGCCGTACATCAAAGGCGTGACCCCGGAATTCATGCGCTACCTGGCCATGCGCTGGAGTGTCGGTGGCATGCCGTTCACCGGTAACAAATCGCGGGACATGGGTGGTTGGGTACGCTTGCGCGGGGATGGGGAGGGCGAGTCGGTCAGCGAGGCCCATATCCTGGCGCTGGTCGACGCCTGGCCGCCGTCCTTGTTGTCGCATCTGAAGAAACCGGCGGCAGGCAGCACACTTACCTGGACCATCGAATTCGTCCAGCCGTTGCTGGCGTTGAGTACGCTGGACTGGTGCAAGTACCTGGTGGACATCGAACATGCCGCTGACGGCTACGGGCACGCCGCCGCCAATCTCTGGAGCGAAGACGGTCAGTTGATCGCCATGAGTCGGCAGACCGTCACGATTTTCGCCTGATCAGCGATGGCGACGGTGGCGTTCGCGCCAGGCGCGCCACCAGCCGCCACTGAAGAAAAACCGTGGGAAGGTCAGGAACTGCTCGACCAGCAAGCGTGATACCGCGTCTTTGCGATTACTGAACGGCTCGGAGGCTTGCGCCTCCAGGCTATGACCGTGACGCTGCAGGCCCAGGGCGGCAATCAAGCCGATGACGCCAATTGCGAAGCTCGCCAGATCCAGGCTGAACACCCCCGAGACCATCAGCAAAAACGCCACGATGAACAGCGGCACGGCAATCAGGTGCAACACCAGATTGGTCGGGTGCTGGTGATTGTGCGGGTACAGGCGCCATTGCCAGGCGGGAAGGTTGGGGTGACGTTTGCCCATGATGCTTATCCTTGGTTCGTTGAGGCTCATGAACAAAGAATAGGTCGGGCGAAAGCCGTCGGCGAATCAAGGCTGGCTATCGGCGCGATAGGGGTCATGGTCGATATTCATGTTGACTGCCTTCGCGGGCCCTTAAAGCTTGAGCTGCCCGATGGCCTTGCTCAATTCCCCGGCCAACATCGCCAATTCATTGCTGGTAATCGCCGAGTTCACGGTCTGCTTCACGGTGTTCTCGGTCACGTCGCGAATGCTCACCACGGCCCGATTCATCTCCTCCGCCACATGACTCTGTTGCTCGGCCGCCACCGCGATCTGCGTATTGCTTTCACGCATTTGCGCCACCGCACCGGTGATTTCAGCCAGGGCCACACTGGCTTCCTGGGCCTGTTGCATGCAGTCGTCCGCCTTGTACGAACTTTCCTGCATGAAATCCACCGCATCCCGAGTCCCGGCCTGCAGCGCTGAAACCATGGTGGTGATCTCGTCGGTGGACGTCTGGACCCGTTTGGCCAGGTTGCGCACTTCATCGGCGACCACCGCAAACCCTCGGCCCATCTCACCGGCCCGGGCCGCTTCGATGGCCGCGTTCAGGGCCAGCAGGTTGGTTTGTTCAGCGATGCTGTGAATCACGTTGACCACGCCGTTGATCTTCTGGCTGTCCTCGGCCAGGCGCTGAATCATCTCGGCGGTTTGCTGCACGCCAGTGGACAATCCGCCAATCGATTTCTGTACCCGAGTCACCACTTCCTGACCGCTGCCAGCCAGGGTGTCGGCGGTTTGCGAGAGGTCGCGGGTGGCGCCGGCGTGTTGGGCAATGTGATGGACCGTGGCGGTCATTTCGTTGATCGCCGTAGCGGCCTGATCGGTTTCGCTTTGCTGGCCGAGCATGCCGTGACGCACCTCGTTCATGCTCGCGGCCAGTCGCGCGGCGCCGACGTCCAGTTGCCGGGCGGTGCTGGCGACAGTGTTGACCACCCGCTGGTAGCCGGCCTGCATGGCATTGAAGGCATTGGCCATCTGCCCGACTTCGTCCTTGCAGGCCAGTGGCACACGGGCCGACAGGTCGCCGCTTTTCTCGACGTGGAGCATCACGTCTTTCAAGGTGTTGAGCTGGCTGAGCAGGAAGCGGATCAACAGTTGCGACGCGCCGAGCATCGCCAGCATCAGGATGAACACCGCTACCGCGTAGTGAGTGAAGCGCTCGCCGAACACCTGGCTCAGGCTCGGGCTGTAGGCAACTACCGCGACCTGTTGACCATCGGGGCGAGCGAACACCTCGGCGCCCATCAACGGATTTTCCCCGAACAGCGGCATGGCATTGATCTGGACCCAACCGAGGGTATCGGTCAGCTCCAGCAGCGGTTGCCCGTTCAGTAAAGGCGCCTGCCCACGATTGAAGGTCAGCAGGTTGTCGGCCTTGGGCAACGGCTGCCCGACAGGCCAGGCATTGAGCAATCGTGCCTGGGCCTGGGCCGATACTTGCGCGGCGTGACTGCGGGCCTGTTGTTCGAGCTGCACGGCGTACAGCACCAGCAACAAGGTGGTGACAAAGGCGACTGCGTTGACCGCCCAGAATTTGTATTTCAGCGAGATATTGCTAAGCCAGGCACCCATGGAGGTCTTCTCTGATAGCGGAAACAGTTTTGGCAAGGTGCCATTATTGTGCCGCTGCTCAGGGATTCAGATGTTGATACAGGTCAACAAGCACGTCATATCTAAATGTGTGGACGATCCTGTGTGGCGAGGGGGCTTGCCCCCGTTGGGTCGCGAAGCGGCCCCGAAACCTGCAATCGCGGTGTATCAGGTACACCGCACATAATTATTTACGACTGCTACGCAGCCGAACGGGGGCAAGCCCCCTCGCCACACTGGCTCGTTCCCACAGGGGAATGTGTGTTTATTGAGGGGTCGAGGGCAACCCGAAAAACGCCCGGGCGCTGGCGGTGCTGTGGGCGGCGAGATCTTCCAAGCTTTCCCCGCGATGCAACGCCACTTCACGCAACACTTCAGTCAGATACGCCGGCTCGTTGCGACCGTTTTTCGGCTTGGGACGCAAGCTGCGGGGCAGCAGATACGGCGCGTCGCTCTCCAGCATCAAGCGCCCGCGTTTAATCTCCTTGACCAACGGATGCAGGTGCGTGCCCCGGCGTTCGTCGCAGATCCAGCCAGTGATGCCGATGTGCAAGTCCAGATCGAGATAACTGAACAGCGCCTTCTTTTCACCGGTGAAGCAGTGCACCACGGCGGCCGGCAATTGATCGCGGTAATCGTGCAGGATCTCCAGCAATCGTTGGCTGGCGTCACGTTCATGCAGGAACACCGGTAGTTGCAGTTCGACCGCCATTGCCAGATGTTCTTCGAGGACTTTTTCCTGCTGCGGGCGGGGTGAGAAGTCACGATTGAAATCGAGGCCGCATTCACCCACGGCCACTACGTTCGGCTCCTTGAGCAAACTGCGCAGACGCTGGGCGCTGTCGGCGTTCCAGTCGCTGGCTGAATGCGGGTGAATTCCGGCCGTAGCGAACAGTCGCTGAGCGCTTTCGTCCAATTGCCGGCACAGTTCCAGCGCCTGTTCGCTGCCCTCGACGCTGGTCCCGGTAAGCACCAGTTGGCAGACCCCGGCAGCGTAGGCACGGTCGAGTACAGCCTGGTGTTTGTCGGCAAAACTGGGGTTGGTCAGGTTGACGCCGATATCGATGAGTTGCATGGTGCTACCTCGGACCAAAGGCCGGAAAGCATATCAGAGCTGTAGATTTATAAGAAAAACCAAGAACTACAACGAGTTAAAGCTGTCTGTTGAGGCCGCGAGGCAGGTCGGGGTTGGTAGATTTGCCATCACTGTGCCACTCTCTCGCACTTTATCAGCGCTTCAAGCGCTCTGTTTCTGTTGCCCGATGTCATGAAATCACTCATGAGGTTGGCCAGTATTCTTTCCGGAGAGTGGATGACACGTCCCTCGGTTTTGTTACTGCTGTGTTGTTCGTTGCTGCTGCCGATGCCGGCGGTTGCGCGTCTGGCCGGGCCGTTGCAAGCCGTACCGGCAGCCAAGGTCCGTGACCTGGCGGAGATTCGCAGCAGTCGTGTGCTGCGGGTGCTGGTCAACCAGAGCCGCAACAGCTCCGGCGAAATCCAGGGCCAGGCCATCGGCGTCGAATACCACCGCCTGCGGGCTTTCGAGCAATACCTTAATGGCCACGCCCGTGATGGCCAGGAAATCACCCTCAAGATCATTCCTAAAGCCAAGGATCAACTGCTCGGCGCGTTGCAGCGTGGGGAGGGTGATCTAGTCGCACCGGGGGAATTGCTTGATCCGCAATCGGGGCACGCGGTCAGCACCAGTGAGCCGATTGCCAGCAACGTGCCGTTGCTGCTGGTGGGGATCAAAGGCGAAAGGCGTTACACCCACCTCGAACAACTCTCGGGTAAAACCCTCGCGCTGCCCACCGGCAGTGCTGCCGGGGATGCGGTCAGCCAGATCAATCAGAAGCTCGCGCTGCACAAACTGCCCCCGGTGAAGATCGAGTGGGTCGACCCAAGCCTGGCCGTCGAGGACGTACTGGAAATGGTCCAGGGCGGGATCTTCCATCTAACCATCGTCGAGCAACCGATCGCCGAGCGCTGGGGCAAGATCCTGCCCAAGTTGCGCTTCGATCGACAGGTGCTCATCAATGAGCCGGGCGAGGAATACTGGTTCGTGCGTCGCGACGCCTCGATGCTGCGGGCGAGCATCGACCGTTTCCTGACCACCTACAAGCAACCGTCGGACCAGGATGCGGCGTTCCTGCGGATCTACCGGCGCCTGTATCAAGTGCACTATCCCTTGGCCAAGGCCGATCGTCAGCGCCTGGAAAAACTTCGACCGGTGCTGCAAAAACACGCGCAAGCCCAGGACATGGACTGGCTGAACCTGGCAGCGCTGGCCTTCAAGGAATCGGCGCTGCAACCCACCGCCAGAAGTGGAGGCGGCCCCACCGGCCTGATGCAAATAACACCATCGGCCGCCCAACGGGTTGGCGTCAGTGACATTCAGAATCTCGATGCCAATGTGCAGGCCGGCGCCAAGTACCTGGCGATGATCCGCCGTAAATTCTTTGCCAGCCCCAAACTCAACGAGCGCGAGCGCATGGCGTTCGTGCTGGCGGCCTACAACATGGGGCCGGAGCGGGTCCAGGGCATGCGGGCCGAGGCTCGGCGCCGCGGCCTGAATCCTAATCAGTGGTTTTTCCAGGTTGAGCGCATCGCCATGGAGCAGGTGGGAATGGGGGCTGTCAGCTATGTTAATAGCGTGAACAAGTATTACCTGGCGTTCGATCGGGAGCGGGAATCGTTGGAGCCTCAGGGGCAGAAAGTTGCCTTACGTAAATGATCGACTAATCTGATTGTTATGGTGCGTTTTTTGCGCTTTTAACATGAGATAAACCGATTAATATGGCGACCAACCAACACACTCTCACAATGGATGACACAGCATGAGCACACTGATCAACAAGGTACTGTCTACCCGCGCTGGCTACGGCCTGACGATTCTGCGGATTTTCGTCGGCATCATCTTCGCGGCCCACGGCTCACAGAAACTCTTCGGGGCATTCGGCGGCTACGGCATTGCCGGCACCGCGCAGTACATGGAAAGCATTGGATTGGCGCCCGGTCACCTGATGGCGATCCTGGCCGGCGGTACTGAATTCTTCGGCGGTCTGGCGCTGATCATCGGCCTGCTGGTACGCCCGGCGGCGTTGGGGCTGACCTTCCTCTCGCTGGTTGCGATTTTCTCGGTGCACATCAGCAACGGTCTGTTCATGGCCAACAACGGTTATGAATTCGCCCTGGCCTTGCTCGGTGGCAGCCTCGCAGTGCTGATCGAAGGCGCAGGCAAGCTCTCGGTCGACCGCGCCATCGCCGACTGACCGCTCTGACTCAACGAAAAGGCCCGCGCAGTGTGATGCACTGTGCGGGCCTTTTTTGTTGCTGGCGATTCTTGACACTGTCCGGTCAGCTTCTCTAGGATGCTGCTCATGCGCCGATTTAAACAGCTACTTGCGGGGCGCCAGGTGACTCATTCAGTTGCCGATAGAAGCTTGAAACAGGCTTCGAAATACCGCTAAAGCGCTGGTTCGGTGTTGCCTCTCACCTGCCATGCAGACTTTTGAGGCAGAGACACGACACAATGAATGCATTGAACCCCGTTGTACGCCCCGCGCCGATCACGGCACATCTCACCCAACGCAATCCAAAAATCCTGCTTGGCGGTAAACATCAGCCGACGCTGTTGCGTTACCTCGATGGCTGGCCACGTCGCACCGGCGGTCCGGCAGCATTCCTGATCCAGTTTGTCGAAGATGGCGAGTCGCTGGAGCGCTTCGCGACTGACAGTTTCGATCTGGCGGTGATTCAGGCACCCAGCGCCGAGGACGCGCCTGAAGTGATCAGGCAACTGACCCGCGTCGCGCGCCAAGGGCTGATTGCCCGCTGCTGAGGCTCAGGGCTCTACGGCTTAGAGCTCCGTGGCTCAAAAATAGTCGATTGCCACGATATACACGCACTGCTCACCGGTTGGTGTCTGCACTCGCACTTCGGCGTCCAGTGCCTTGCCGATCAAGGCGCGGGCCAGCGGTGAGTCGATGCTGATCAGGCCTAGCTTCAGGTCCAGTTCATCCGGGCCGACGATGCGATAGCGCGACTCTTTGCCGTCCTCGTCTTCGATCGTGACCCAGGCGCCAAAGTAGACCTTGTTCGGATCGCTGGGCTTTTCACTGACCACCTTGAGCGCTTCCAACCGTTTGGTGAGGAAGCGCACACGGCTATCGATCTCGCGCAGCATCTTTTTGCCGTAGGTGTATTCGGCGTTTTCCGAACGATCGCCCTGGGCCGCCGCCTCGCTGACCGATTGCGTCACTTGCGGTCGGCGCACATGCCAGAGCTCATGAAACTCGGCGCGCATCCGCGCTTCACCTTCGGGGGTGATCAGCGCTGTGCCGGCGGTGCGGGGAGGGCGATAACGGCTCATGGCGACTTCTTGTGGTTGAGTTCTTGAATCGGGTTTTTAAACAAGCGTACTTGAGTTTATCAACCCTCGCGCAAGACTGTCAGCGGGCTGGCGTTCAAGGCGCGGCGTGTGCCGAATACACCGGCACCACCGATCAGCACCGCGCCGATCAGCGGCATTACCAGCAGCCATGGATGCGGATGCCAAGGCAGGTCGAAGGCGTAGCGGTAGAGCACCAGGCTCACCAGTTCCGAGCCCAATGCCGCCAACAGCCCGCTGACCGCGCCGAGCAAACCGAACTCGATTCGCCGTGCCCTGACCAGCAACTGCCGTTCGGCGCCCAGCGCTCGCAGCAACGCGCCTTGGCGAATACGTTCATCGAGGGTGGCCTGCAAGCCGGAGAACAACACCGCCATCCCCGCCGCCAACACGAACAACAGCACGTACTCCACTGCCAGGGTGACCTGCGCGAGAATGCTGCGCAACTGCTCCAGCAACGCTTCGACTTGCAGAATGGTCACCGCTGGAAAACTGCGGGACAGGTCGACGATCTGCTGGTCGTGACCGGGTGCCAGATAGAAACTGGTCAGGTAGGTCGCCGGCAAATCCTTCAAGGTGCCGGGTTGGAAGATCATGAAAAAGTTCGGCTGGAAGTTGTCCCAGTTGATCTCCCGCAGGCTGGTGACTTTCGCCTCCCGGTTGACCCCGCCAACGCTAAACACCATGTGATCGCCGAGCTTGAGCTTGAGGCTTTCGGCGACTTTACCTTCCACCGAAACACCGGGTAGTTCATCCGCCGGTTGCTGATCCCACCAGTTGCCGGCGGTGAGCTTGTTGCCCGCCGGCAGGTCCGCTGCCCAGGTCAGGCTCAGGTCGCGTTGAATGGCTCGATCGCCGGCCGAGTCCTTGCTAACGATGTCCTGCACCGGTTTGCCATTGATGCTGATCAGCCGTCCCGGCACCACCGGGTACAGCGGTGCCGATTGTGCCGACAGCTCCATCAACCGATCGCTAAAGGCTTGTTTGTCCGCTGGCAGAATGTTCAGGGCGAAATAGTTCGGGGCATTTTTCGGCAACTGGTTTTGCCAGGTGTCGAGCAGCTCGCCACGCAGCAAAGCGATCAACGCCATCGACAGCAGAATCAAGCCGAAGGCCAGGGATTGACCCGCCGCCGCCAGTGGATGGCGCAACAGTTGGCCCAACCCCAGACGCCATGGCAATGAGGCGCGGGCCAGCATCCGGCGCAGGCTCTTGAGCAGCAGCAAGAGCAAACCGCCAAGCACCAGTGCCGCGATCACGCCGCCGCCGAGCAGGGCGAAAGTCAGCACCAGGTCCAGGCTCAAGCGCCACATGATCAGGCCGAGGGCGCCCAACGCCGCGCCATAGACCATCCAGGTGCTGGAGGGAATCGGTAGCAAGTCCCGGCGCAATACCCGTAGCGGTGGGACTCGCCCCAAAGCGGCCAACGGCGGCAGGGCGAAACCGGCCAGCGCGACCAGCCCGGTGCCGATCCCCGCAATGGCCGGCAACAGACCTCCCGGTGGGACGTCAGTTGGCAGTAAATCATGCAGCAGCGCAAACAGCCCGAGCTGCGCCAGCCACCCAAGCAGGGCGCCGCTGATGCTGGCGAGCAGTCCGAGAACCGTCAGTTGCAGACTGAACAGCACCATGGTTTCCCGGCGTGACAGACCCAGACAGCGCAGCAATGCACTGGCATCGAATCGGCGGGTGGCGAAGCGTGTCGCCGACAACGCCACCGCCACGCCGGACAGCAGCACCGCCACCAGGCTGGCCATGTTCAAGTAACGTTCGGCCTTGCCCAAGGCACCGCCGATCTGCCGATTGCCATCGCGGGCATCCTGGATGCGCTGGTTGGCGGCCAGGCCTGGCTTGATCAATTGACGATAGGTTTCCAGCGCCTGGGCGTTGCCGCGCCAGAGTTCGCGGTAACTGACCCGGCTGCCGGGTTGCACCACGCCGGTTGCCTCGAGGTCGCTGAGATTGATCAGCACCCGTGGCGTCAGGCTGTAGAAGTTGCCGGCGCGATCCGGTTCGTAGGTCAGTACCCGCGCCAGTTTCAGGGTTTTCATGCCGACGTCGATGCTGTCGCCGATCTTCAAGTCCAGCGCAGTCAGCAGTCGCGCTTCAACCCAGGCTTCGCCGGGTTTCGGACCGCCACCGGGCGCTTCTTGCGCGAACGGCGCGGGGGCGCTTTTCAGTTCGCCGCGCAACGGGTAGGCGTCATCGGCGGCTTTGATGCTGGACAGTTGAATGCCGTTGTCGGTGGCAATGACACTGGAAAATTCCACCACCTGAGCATGTTCAAGGCCCAGCTCGATGCCACTGTTGATCTGTTCCGGCCGCGCCGGCGAACTGCCTTCCAGCAACAGGTCGGCGCCGAGAAACTCGGTGGCGCGCAGCATCATGGCGCCGTTAAGGCGGGCGCCGAAGTAACCGATGGCGGTACTCGCCGCCACGGCCACCAGCAAGGCGAAGAACAACACGCGCAACTCACCGGCGCGGGCATCGCGCAGCAGTTGGCGAATGGCGAGACTGAACAGGCGCAATAGCGGCAGGCGTGCCATCAAGGCTCCAGAGGGGCGACCAGCAGGCCGGCTTCAAGGCGGATCAGGCGCCGGCAGCGATGTGCCAGGCGTTCGTCATGAGTTACCAGCACCAGGGTGGTGCCGCGTTCCTTGTTGAGTTCGAATAGCAGATCGCTGATGCGCTCGCCAGTGTGGCTGTCGAGGTTGCCGGTGGGCTCATCGGCGAACAACACATCGGGCTCGGCGGCGAAGGCACGGGCAATCGCCACGCGCTGCTGTTCGCCACCGGAGAGCTGGCGCGGCGAATGGGTCAGGCGTTGACCCAGGCCGACCCGTTGCAACAGCTCGGTGGCGCGCTCACGGGCATCTTTGCGGCCATCGAGTTCCAGTGGCAGCATGACGTTTTCCAGGGCGTTGAGGCTGTCGAGCAGTTGAAAGGACTGGAAGACAAACCCCACGTGCTCGGCGCGAATGCGCGCGCGCTGGTCTTCGTCGAGATTGCTCAGGCCTTGGCCGGCGAGAGTGACTTCGCCGCTGCTCGGCAGGTCGAGGCCGGCCAGCAGGCCGAGGAGGGTGGATTTGCCGGAACCGGAGGCGCCGACAATGGCCAGGCTATCGCCCTTGTTCAGTTCCAGGCTGAGTTCGTGCAGGATAGTCAGTTCACCTTCCGCGCTGGGAACCACTTTGCTGAGGTTCTTCGCGGTGAGAATGCTTGCGCCCATGGAGAATCCGATGCGTGTGTGGTTTTTGAGTGCTGGCCTGGCCTTGATGTGCATGGCCCAGAACGCAGCGGCGGGTACAGTCCTGATCGTTGGCGATAGTATCAGCGCCGGTTTCGGCCTGGATACCCGGTTGGGGTGGGTGTCGTTGCTCGAGCAACGGCTCAAGCGCGAAGGTTTCGACGATAAGGTGGTCAATGCATCCATCAGCGGCGACACCAGTGCCGGAGGCCGGGCACGCCTGCCGGCGCTGCTTGCAGAGCATAAGCCTGAGCTCGTCATCCTCGAGTTGGGAGGCAATGACGGCTTGCGCGGAATGCCGCCAACACAATTGCAACAAAATCTTGCGTCGATGATCGACAGCTCCCGCGTCAGTGGCGCCAAGGTGCTGTTGCTGGGCATGCAATTGCCACCCAACTATGGCGTGCGTTACACCCAGGCATTCGCCGAGGTCTTCACCAAGGTGGCCGATGAGAAAAAAATCTCGCTGGTGCCGTTTTTTCTCGACGGCGTGGGCGGTCATCCAGACCTGATGCAATCCGACGGCCTGCACCCGGCGGCGGGGGCTCAGGGCAAGTTGCTGGAAAATGTCTGGCCGACACTGAAACCGCTGCTTTGACGCTTTTCTAGCGGCGGCGTTTCGGCTAAGGTGGCGCCCCCGATTTGGAGGCCCCGATGCCGCGTCCCGCCTGGTCCCTTTTTGCCTATCAACTGATCGAGCCTGACGAACAGCTGGATCTGTTCGCCTGCCAGGAAGTGCGGGTGCATCTGGTGACCCGTCAGCTGGAGCTGGGCGGCTCGGCCGACCGAACCCTGTGCGGCAGCCTGTTGCCGGCGCAACCACGCTGGTCGAGCGTCGATCGCACGGTGTTCCAGGACCAGCGCCTGTGCTCGCTGTGCCGGGCCATTCTGGAATCGCAAAAACGCGGCACCTCGCCGATCTGGCCTGAGTTGCGGTTCGAGCTGTAGCTCCCTCGCCACAGGAAAGCTTCCACCGCAGGCAATCCCCCTCGCCACAGGTCTTGCATCTCCCCGAAATAACGGGCGGCGGTGTACAATCGGGTTTTTATACCCTTGTCGATCATGCGAAGGATTTTCCGGATGTTGCCGCGCTTTCCCGCCGTCACCCGCTGCCTGTCTCTTGCTGCGCTCTGCGTGGCGGGTCCCGTTGCAGCATTGGAGTTGCCCCTGCCACCACCCGGTGAAGACATTGTCGGCCAGGTGCAAGTGATCAAGGCCAAATACGAAGACACCTTCGCCGACCTTGGCACCACCTACGACCTGGGCTATCTGGAAATGGTCGCGGCCAACCCTGGCGTCGATCCATGGCTGCCGGGCGCCGGTACCGAAGTCGTCCTGCCGACGCGCTTCATCCTGCCGCCTGGCCCGCGTGAAGGCATCGTCATCAACCTGGCTGAATACCGCCTCTACTACTACCCGAAAGGCCGGAACGTGGTGTACACCTTCCCGCTGGGTATTGGCCGTGAAGGCTGGGGTTCGCCGATTGCCCACACCAGCATCGTCGCCAAGACGCCGAACCCGACCTGGACCCCTCCAGCGTCGATCAAGGCCGAGCACGCCGCCGATGGCGACCCACTGCCGAACGTAGTGCCGGCCGGCCCGGATAACCCGCTGGGGCCTTTCAAATTCACCCTGGGCACTCCGGGCTACCTTATCCACGGTTCGAACAAGAAGTTCGGCATTGGCATGCGCACCAGCCACGGTTGCTTCCGCATGTTCAACAATAACGTGCTGGAAATGGCCGGCATGGTGCCGGTAGGGACGTCGGTACGCATCCTCAACGATCCGTACAAGTTCGGCCTCAGTGGCGGCAAGGTTTATCTGGAAGCGCACACGCCGCTGGATGACAAGGGCAACCCTTCGGTGGTCGACAAGCACACCGCCGTGATCAATGCGATGCTCAAGCGTGAGGACATCACCAACAACTTGCGCATGAACTGGGATGTAGTGCGCGACGTGGTCGCCGCTGAGGATGGCCTGCCGGTGGAAATCGCCGTGCCGAATACGTCGGCACCGATGGTCTCGAGTGCGCCGATCGACCTGCAGCAGTAACGCGTTAAAGCAACCCGCCGATGCAGGCCGCATCGGCGGGTTTTTTATGGCCTGCAGAAACCCCAGGCAATAAAAAAGCCGACCCAAAAAATGGATCGGCTTGATAACAATCCCGAAGGATTATTACTTGCGGCTAGCTTTTTCCAGCATGCGCAGAGCACGCTCGTTAGCTTCGTCAGCAGTCTGTTGTGCTTTTTGAGCAGCAGCCAGAGCTTCATCAGCTTTACGGTAAGCTTCGTCTGCACGAGCTTGGGAGCGAGCTGCTGCGTCTTCAGTAGCAGTCAGACGTGCTTCAGTTTCTTTCGATACGCTGCTGCAACCGGTAGCCAGAACTGCGGCCAGAGCCAGAGCAGAGAATTTCAGAACGTTGTTCATCGTGTTCCCCTTCAAGGACTTTCTATTAAGTAGCTGTCTCCTCAGAGTGAGGAAATAGCCGGCGTACATACTACCCATTACTTGTAGTAAGTAAACTGACGTAGCGCAAGAAGCAAAAAAAATTGTAGGCGTTGATTCTTTTTCGAGCAACTTTTAACTGCGTTGTATAAAAAATATCCAGCTACGAGGCCCGAACTGAGCGAGCCGTTGGGAAAAAGTTCCCTGGCCCGGCAGCTGTTTTTTGGTCTTGCCCAAAGTCCGTCTAGATGGGTTTGTCTACACTTGTGTTCGAATTTTGCGCAGCCGCTCGCATATCTTTATCCATGTTGAGGTGACTTAAACAAAGGGCGCTCGTCTTAAGTCTCAATATCCGGCAATGTTCAGGCTTTGACCCGTTCGGTCGAGCCGTTCCTGCGTAATCCGCGGCAACACCCGCCATCCGATGCACAATGACGAGCGTCCCTTGAGCATTTTTGCCAATGGTGCCTACTATTTGATACGTGCTCGGTTGCGCGAGATTGGTGCGGCTCTCTCGGTGTCCATTCAGGCACGGGGTGGCGTAGTTGTTCCTTCGCCGGAAAAACATCGGTAAGGTAGGGGTCAGAATTAAAGACCCGCGAGGAGTAGTGATGAGCGAGGCGTTGTCCATCCACCATGACCAGGCTGGTCATCAGTTCGAGACCACTGTGGACGGTTATCGTGCCTACCTGACCTATATGGATCTGGGAAAACAGACCCTGGATATTTATCGCACTTTTGTGCCCAACGCGTTGCGTGGTCGCGGCATTGCGGCGGCTTTGACCGAGCAGGCGCTGCAATATGCTGATGAAATGGGCTACACGGTGATTCCATCGTGCTCCTACGTGGAGCGCTACATGGAGCGTCATCAGCGGCATGCCGCCAAGCTGTGAGCAAAACCAACGCATAAAAAAACGCCAGGTTCAAACCTGGCGTTTTTTTATGCGCGAAACGGCGATCAGCTGCGATTGCGTTTAGGCAATACGTCCTTGAGCTTGGCATGCATGCTGCGCAAGGTGTTTTCAGTGGCAGTCCAATCGATGCAGGCATCGGTGATCGACACGCCGTATTGCAGGTCGGCGAGGTCTTTCGGGATTGCCTGGCAGCCCCAGTTCAGGTGGCTCTCGACCATCAGGCCGATGATTGACTGGTTGCCTTCGAGGATCTGGTTGGCGACGTTCTCCATCACCAGCGGTTGCAGGGCTGGATCCTTGTTGGAGTTGGCGTGGCTGCAATCGACCATGATGTTCGGCTTGATGTTGGCCTTTTTCAGCGCTTGCTCGCAGAGCGCGACGCTGACCGAATCGTAGTTCGGCTTGCCGTTGCCGCCGCGCAGTACCACGTGACCGTAGGCGTTGCCCTTGGTGGTGACGATCGACACGCCACCTTCCTGGTTGATGCCCAGGAAACGGTGCGGGCTGGAAACCGATTGCAGGGCGTTGATGGCCACCGTCAGGCCGCCATCGGTGCCGTTCTTGAAGCCGACGGCCGAAGACAGGCCGGAAGCCATTTCACGGTGCGTCTGGGATTCGGTGGTGCGTGCGCCGATCGCCGACCAGCTGATCAGGTCCTGCAAGTATTGCGGGGAGATCGGGTCGAGGGCTTCGGTTGCGGTCGGCAGGCCCATCTCGGCCAGGTCCAGCAGCAACTGACGACCGATGTGCAGGCCATCCTGAATCTTGAACGAGTCGTCCAGGTACGGATCGTTGATCAAGCCTTTCCAGCCAACGGTGGTGCGTGGCTTCTCGAAATACACGCGCATGACCAGATACAGGGTATCGGACACTTCGGCCGCGAGCGCTTTCAGGCGCTCGGCGTATTCGTGGGCGGCCTTGATGTCATGGATCGAGCACGGCCCGATCACGACGAACAGGCGGTGGTCGGTGCCATCAAGAATGTTGCGAATGACTTCGCGGCCCTTGGTGACGGTGCGCAGGGCAGCGTCGCTCAGAGGGATATCACGCTTGAGCTGATCGGGAGTGATCAGGGTCTCGTTGGAGGCGACGTTTAGGTCGTTGATCGGTAAATCAGCCATCGTTTACTCGTCAGGTCACGGGTGCCGGCCGCCAGCGAACCCGCGCGGCGGAGCACAGCAAATTAAGCGCGTCGGGGAGCAGAACCTTAGCGCGTTACACCGTGGCTCGACAATGGGCAGACACCGGTTTAATGGGCATTCCCCATCAGTTTCCCCCACCGTGGCGGGGAAACTGATGGGGAATGCACCCTAACCGGCCATTGGCTGCGCAAATGCCTTGCTGACTGTATCGTGGGAGAACTCGTCGGCATGCTGCTGGACCCACTCGAGGGCCAGGGTCTCATTGTTCTGCTGTTGACTTTGGGGTTCATGCTGACGGCAGTAACGTTCGATCTGGCAGATCTGCTCACCCATCCGCGCGCAAAACAGCGTCTGTTCGTCGACGAAGGCGATCCCCACCAGATAGCCGCGTTTTCGTCGCAAACACCACGCCACATAACCCAGGAAACGCAAGTCCGGGTTCAGGGTCGGCATGCGTATTTCCAGCGCCGTACCGTGGCGCCACGCGCGGTGGTAATTGCAAGCCATGCCGCCGAGGCTGATAGTGTGCAGCTCTTGCCGCGAAATACACTCATGTTTGAGCAACGTTAATTCGACGGGCACATCGTCAGGATGAGGAAGATAACGTCTCATGAACACGGACTCCCTGTGTCGGCCACTTGACACTGTTTCTCCCAGTATAGTGGTCGAATCGGAACTGACCGATTTCGACGCCGACCAACGGTTGCTGGCAATGAGCGGCATTTCACTGGTGATATTTACCAGCGTCGGCTGTGCCTGTTGCCGTTTTGCCCGCGAGCAGTTGCCCAGGCTCGAACTGGCGGTCGATCGGCTGTGCTGGATCGATGCTGGAAGCAATGGCGGGGTGGTCGAGCGTTATCGGGTCTTTCATTTGCCGGCACTGTTCGTGGTGCGCGACGGTGAGTATTTCGGGGCGCTACAGTCGCGCCTGACCCGCACAGCGCTCAACGAGGCTGTGGACCAGGCGTTGAGTCGACCAGCAGAGGAGCTGCCATGACAGGCACAGTGGCCAAGCCGACAATCGGCATTATCGGGACCGGCGCGATCGGTGGTTTCTACGGGCTGATGCTGGCGCGTGCCGGCTTCGATGTGCATTTTCTGTTGCGCAGCGAGTTTACAGCGGTGGCCGAACGCGGCTTGCATCTTGACCATGCGTCGTTGGGCCCGCTGACCCTGAACCCGGTCCAGGCCTATTCGTCGGCTGCCGACATGCCGCCCTGTGACTGGCTGCTGGTGGGCGCCAAGACCACCAGCAACGCGGACCTGGCACCGGCCATTATTCAAGCCGCCGCACCTGATGCCAAAGTGCTGTTGCTGCAAAATGGCCTGGACGTCGAAGACCATCTGCGCGAGTTGCTCCCCGATTCGCTGCACCTGCTGGGCGGGCTTTGTCTGATCTGCGTCCATCGCGCCGGCCCCGGGGTCATCACCCATCAAGCGCTGGGGGCGGTGAATGTCGGCTACCACAGTGGCCCCGCCGCCGATGCACAGGCACGCATGAACATCGTCGAGGAGGGCGCCGGATTGTTCCGCACTGCCGGTATCGACGCCCAGGCCATGCCGAATTTGCAGCAGGCGCGCTGGCAGAAACTGGTCTGGAATATTCCCTACAACGGTCTGTCGGTGCTGCTCGGGGCCAGCACCACGCCATTGATGGCGGATGCCGACAGCCGCGCGCTGATTCAGGCCTTGATGGCCGAAGTGGTTCAGGGGGCCAAGGCCTGCGGTCATGACATGCCGCCGGGTTACGCCGATTATCTGTTCATGATGACCGAGAAAATGCCCGACTACTGGCCGAGCATGCATCACGATTTTCTGCACAAGCGGCCGCTGGAACTGGACGCCATCTACACTCGGCCACTGGCAGCGGCGAAGGCGGCGGGATGTGAGTTGCCGCGAATCGAGGCCTTGTATCGCAGCTTGAGTTTTATCGACCGACGTAACCACTGAGTCGGTCAAGAAGGGGGAAGGGCATGGCAAATGTCATAGACGACAAACTGGTGCTGGCGATTTCTTCGCGAGCGCTGTTCGATTTGAGCGAGAGCCACAAGGTCTATCTGTCGAGCGGCGTCGAGGCTTATCGGCAGTACCAGATCGAACACGAAGACGAAATTCTCGAGCCCGGCGATGCATTCCCGTTGGTGGAAAAACTCCTGAACCTGAATACCCGTCTCGGCCGTGCCCGGGTCGAGGTGATCCTGGTGTCGCGCAACAGCGCCGACACCGGCCTGCGGGTTTTCAACTCGATTCATCACTATGGCCTGTCGATCTCGCGTGCGGCGTTCGTCGGCGGGCGCAGCCCTTATCCGTACCTCAAGGCTTTTGGTTGCGACCTGTTTCTCTCGACCCATGCCGAAGATGTGCGCAATGCGCTGGAGGCCGGATTCGCCGCAGCGACTATTCTATCGGGCGGTGCCAGTCGCGCCGCCAGCGATGAATTGCGCATTGCTTTCGACGGTGACGCGGTGCTGTTTTCCGACGAGTCGGAGCGGGTCTATCAGTCGGGAGGCCTGGCGGCGTTTCAGGCCAGCGAGCGTGAGGCGGCCCGTGAGCCTTTGCGCGGCGGGCCGTTCAAAGGCTTCCTCGCGGCGCTCAATCTGTTGCAGCGTGAGTTCCCCGATGATGCCTGTCCGATCCGCACCGCGCTGGTGACCGCGCGATCGGCGCCGGCCCATGAACGGGTGATCCGCACCTTGCGCGAATGGGACATTCGTCTGGATGAATCGCTGTTTCTTGGCGGCCTGACCAAATCGGCTTTTCTTGAAGCCTTTGCCGCCGACGTATTTTTTGACGATCAGGCAGGCCATTGCGAGCTGGCCCGTGAAGTGGTTGCCACCGGGCACGTGCCCCATGGCATCAGTAACGAGCCGTCGGTTTAAAGCCCGGCGGTTCAATGCGTTGCGCCGGGCGCCGCACTCGCCACGGCACTGCTAAGCTGAATCAATCTCCGCCATGTTGGCATTTGAGGAGGTCATATGATTCGTTCGATGCTGTATGCCACTGACTTGGGTCTGTACGCACCATTGGTGATGCAGCATGCCTTGGAACTGGCTCGAACATTCAATGCCGACTTGTATGTGGTGCATGCGGTAGAGCCCATGGGGCTGTTTGCCGAATCCGTGTTGCAGAGCTATCTCGACGAGAAGGCCTTGAACGAATTTCACAGTCAGGGTCTGAACAATGTGATCGCCAATATTCAGCAACGGGTGCTCGACAACTTTCGCGAAGAGCTGGGGGATGAAGGAGTGCAGGATTTGCAGCGGATTCAGGCAGTGAGGGTGCTGCAGGGCGATCCGTCGCAGGTGATTCTCGACCAGGCGCAGAAACTCTCTGTCGATTTGCTGATCGTAGGGAGTCACAGCCATGGTGCTGGCGCGGAAACGCCGTTGGGTCGAACCGCTGCGCGCGTGTTGCAACTGGCCAGGGTGCCGGTCTATTTGGTGCCGCTGGTAGAGCGTCGCCGCAAAGAGGATCGCTAGAACACGAATAATGGCATTTTGACAAAAAAGTTCTAGATTTATTGGTCTAACCATTAATATAGTTATATACCGTCGCTGATGCCCGTGGCGTCTACCTGCTTTGAGGGATTCATATGAAGCTTCAACAATTGCGCTACATCTGGGAAGTGGCGCACCACGACCTCAACGTTTCTGCTACAGCCCAAAGCCTCTACACCTCGCAACCGGGCATCAGCAAACAGATTCGTCTGCTGGAAGACGAATTGGGGGTCGAGGTTTTCGCCCGCAGCGGCAAGCATCTGACCCGCGTTACCCCGGCCGGCGAGCGCATCATCACCACCGCCGGTGAGATCCTGCGCAAAGTTGAAAGCATCAAACAGATCGCCCAGGAATTCTCCAACGAGAAAAAAGGCACCCTGTCGATCGCCACCACCCACACCCAGGCGCGTTATGCATTGCCGCCGGTGATCAGCAATTTCATCAAGCAATACCCGGACGTTGCCCTGCACATGCACCAGGGTTCGCCGATGCAGATCGCCGAGATGGCTGCGGACGGCACCGTCGATTTCGCCATCGCCACCGAAGCCCTGGAGCTGTTCGGTGATCTGGTGATGATGCCGTGCTATCGCTGGAATCGCTGCGTGGTCGTGCCTCAGGGTCACCCGCTGACCAAGCTGTCGAAGCTGACCCTCGAAGCCCTGGCCGAATACCCGATCGTGACGTACGTATTCGGTTTCACCGGCCGTTCGAAACTCGACGAAGCCTTCAGCCACCGTGGCCTGACACCGAAAGTGGTGTTCACCGCCGCTGACGCCGACGTGATCAAGACGTACGTTCGCCTGGGGCTGGGCGTGGGCATCGTGGCGAAAATGGCGGTCGATACCAAGCTCGATAGCGACCTGGTGGTGCTCGATGCCAGCGAGTTGTTCGAATCCAGTATTACCAAAATCGGTTTCCGTCGCGGCACTTTCCTGCGTGGCTTCATGTGCGACTTTATCGAGAAGTTCGCTCCGCACCTGACCCGCGAAGTGATGGCCAAGGCCATTCAATGCCACAACAAACAGGAACTGGAAGAGCTGTTCGACGGCGTCGAACTGCCGGTCCATTAAGCGTCAACAGACGCTAGACCACCTCGGTGACAGCAAACTGTTGCCGAGTGCCCGCCACCAGAATCTCCACTTCATCCCCTTCGAACTTGCCCAGCAGGCTTTTACCCAGCGGCGAACGAGGGGTGATGACGGTAATCAGTTGCCCCACCAGATCAATCTTCAATCCGGCTGCGTCGGGGGCCAGGAACAGCCATTGTTCGCGACCTTTTTCGTCTTCCAGGCCGAGCAGGGCGCCGACCTCGATGCCGCGCCGCTCGTCATAAGGCCGCAGTGTCAGGTTCTGGCAAAGGGTCAATGACAGTCTGATTTCCTCCACTCGCCTGGCCTGCCCGGCCGCCAGATAAGACGCCTCCAGCCCCAGGGTGTCGTACTTGTTTTCGGCTATGTTTTCTTCGTGGGTCGCGGTTTCGTAAGCGGTTTGCGCGGCACGCTCGGCGATGTCGAGATCGATCCGCAGCTTGTCGATAATCAGTTGGTGGACGGTCGGCTTGTGCATAGAGAGCTTCATGATCAATCGCAGAATTGCAGGACGTTGGCGCGGCTTTTTTCGCTCGGCGCGGTCTGGTCCTGTTGCAGCCAGAACTGACATTTTGGATTGGCCAGATTGTGTTTGCTGCTTCTGGCCTGTTCCACCATTTGCTGCTGATCGTTCCTGCGCAGGTGTTCCTCGTACTGTTCGAACATCGGGTTTTGCGCAGCGGGTTGTTCAATCACCGGCGGCTTGGCCAGTTGCTCCACCGCCTGGGCCAAGGGTGCCAATTGCTCGTTGAACAACAGGCGCCAGGCGAGCCAGCAAGTCAGTGCGATCGCGATAAATCCCAGCCACAAACCGAGGGCGATGCTGCCGGTCAGTTGCAGCGCATTGAGCTGGATCGGCATGGAGCGGCGCGGGTGGGGACGGTAGGGCATGACTGCCTCCTGGCGGGTGGTCGCGGGCAAGTGGCGATTGTCGCACGAAGATTAATCGTCGTCGGCTCTTCTGCACGGGGTAATTTATGCGGACAATCGGCGCTTTTGCCAACGGGAACCTGGAATGCCTGAAATGAAAACCCGCTGGGATATTTTTTGCACCGTGGTCGACAATTTCGGCGACATCGGTGTGACCTGGCGTCTGGCCCGCCAACTGGTGGCCGAACATTCAGTGACGGTGCGCTTGTGGGTCGATGACCTGCGGGCCTTCGAGCGGTTGTGTCCAGAAATCGACATCCACGCTACGCAGCAGTGGCAGCAGGGTGTCGAGGTTCGGCAATGGTCAGCGCACTGGCAACCCACCGAAGCCGCGGATGTCGTTATCGCCGCGTTCGCCTGCCAGTTGCCGAGTGCTTATATGGAGGCCATGGCCGAGCGGGAAAAGCCGCCGCTGTGGATGAACCTCGATTATCTGAGCGCCGAAGACTGGGTCGTCGGTTGTCACGGCTTGCCGTCGGTGAAGTACAAGAACGTGCAGAAGTTCTTTTTCTTCCCGGGTTTTCGCAAGGGCACCGGTGGCTTGCTGCGTGAGAGGGGATTGCTCGAGCGGCGTCGGCAGTTTCAGCAAAGTCCCGAGGCTCAGCGAGAGTTCCTGCAAGGCCTGGGGGTTGAACGCGCCCCGAACGCACAGCTGATCTCGCTGTTCGCCTACGAGAATAACGGGCTGGCCAGTTGGCTCGACGCCATGGCTGCCGACTCGACGCCCACTCATCTGTTGGTGCCCGAGGGCCGGATTCTCGGCGACGTCGAACGCTGGCTCGCAGTGGACGGGCTGACGGCCGGCGCGGTGCATGTGCGCGATGCCCTGACTGTGCAAGTGCTGCCGTTCGTCCGGCAGGATCAATATGACCTGCTGCTGTGGAGCTGCGATTTCAACGCCGTGCGCGGCGAAGATTCCTTTGTTCGCGCGCAATGGGCAGGCCGGCCACTGCTCTGGCACATCTATCGGCAGGACGAAGATATCCACCTGGACAAGCTCGACGCCTTCCTGACCCTGTACACCCAAGGCCTGTCCAAACCTGCTGGCGAGGCGATCAGCGGTCTATGGCGGGCATGGAATGCAGGTGAGACAATGGTCGAGCACTGGAAATCAACCCGCAAACATTGGCCGGAACTGGAAAAGCATGCCGAGGCGTGGTGTCTGGAACAAGCCTTGCAGGCAGATCTTGCCGCAGCGCTGGTACAGTTTTACCTAAATTGGATATGATACGCGGCCTAGATTTTTGTAAATCCCATCCAAATTCGGATATTCGCAATGAAAACTGGTAAAGAACTGAAACCCGGTATGGTGATCCGTATCGACAACGATCCTTGGCTGGTTCAGAAAGCTGAATTCACCAAGTCGGGTCGTAACAGCGCGATCATGAAGACCAAGCTGAAAAACCTGTTGACCGGTTACAAGACCGAGACCGTTTACAGCGCCGACGACAAACTGGACGACGTGATCCTCGACCGCAAAGAAGCGACCCTGTCCTTCATCAGCGGCGACTCCTACACGTTCATGGACACCACTGACTACACCATGTACGAGCTGAACGCTGAAGACATCGAAGCCGTTCTGCCTTTCGTTGAAGAAGGCATGACCGATGTTTGCGAAGCGATCTTCTTCGAAGAGCGTCTGGTTTCCGTAGAACTGCCGACCACTATCGTGCGTCAGGTTGACTACACCGAAGGCTCCGCTCGCGGTGATACTTCCGGCAAGGTGATGAAGCCTGCCAAACTGAAGAACGGTACCGAGCTGTCGGTTGCTGACTTCATCGAAATCGGCGACATGATCGAGATCGATACCCGCGAAGGCGGTTCCTACAAAGGCCGTGCTAAATAAGCACCGCTTGAGGAATGAAAAAGCCCGACCATTGAGTCGGGCTTTTTTGTGGGCGAATGATCAAGATCAGTGATTAAACGGCAACGTGCAGGCGCACATCGACGTTGCCACGGGTGGCGTTGGAGTAAGGGCAGACCTGGTGGGCGGCGTCGACCAGGCTTTGTGCATCGGCTTGTTCAAGGCCCGGCAGGCTGATGTGCAGGTCGATGTCCAGACCGAAACCGCCAGGGATCTGGCCGATGCCGACATGGGCGGTGATCGAGGCGTCGTCGGGGATTTTGCGTTTGGTCTGGCTGGCGACGAATTTCAGCGCGCCGATGAAGCAGGCGGAATAGCCGGCGGCGAACAGTTGTTCAGGGTTGGTTGCCGCACCGCCGGCGCCACCGAGTTCTTTCGGGGTAGCGAGTTTGACGTCGAGGACGTTGTCGCTGGAGATCGAACGACCGTCACGGCCGCCGGTGGAGGTTGCGATTGCGGTGTAGAGAGTTTGCATGGTGTGAGCCTCGTTTTGAATTGGGTGTTTCGCGCTAAATGTTTGCGCGCTAAGTAAGTGCGAAGTGAATGTAGCTCGCTAATATTTAGCGCGCAAGATAAATTTTTGAAAAAACTGACCCTGCCCATCACCTGGAGATTCGATCAAGCGGGAGATGCTTGAGATAGAGGCTTTCGTGCGGGATTTATGCGAAGTGAATTTTTTTGCGACGGGGAGGACGCCTTCGCGGGCGATCCGACTTGCCCGCGAAGAACGATAACGCGGTCTAAAGGCTGTCTTGCAGGTGGCTGCGCAGCTCCTGGAGATCCGCTTGCAGCTTCTTCAACTGTTCCAGCGTCTGCCCGCTGGCGCCGAGGATGCACTGCGGAATATCGCGTGCTTTGTCTCGCAGCGCATGGCCTTGCTCGGTGAGTTCGACAATCACTACCCGTTCGTCTTCGCGGCTGCGGGTGCGGCTCAGCAGGCCTTCGGCTTCCAGGCGTTTGAGCAGCGGGGTGAGGGAGCCGGGATCGGTCAGCAGTCGGCTGCTGATTTCGCCGACCGTCAACCCGTCCTTTTCCCACAACACCATCATTGCCAGGTACTGCGGATACGTCAGGCCCAGCGCTTGCAGCAGCGGCTTGTAGACCTTGGTCATCAGCAACGAAGTGGAATGCAGGGCGAAGCAGACCTGATTATCCAGCAGCAGGTTATCGCAGTTGTCCGGGGTGTCGCGCTCGGTGTGCATTTCAAAGCCTTGATCAGTGATCGTCATGAATCTAGCGGGCGAATCTTTAATGCGCCAGATAATTATGGACTAGTGGCGGTCCAGGTTGGTTTGCAGCGCCAGATCCCACGGTGGGATGGGGCTGAAACGGGTCTTCAGGTATTCCAGCAGCAAGCGGCTACGCGAACTGGGCTGCTGCTCCAGGCGTAACGCATAAATTCCGGTGCTTTCCGGTTGTGGCAGACCTTTTTCGCAGAACAGCGGCAGCAGTTCGCCACGCAATAAATATTCACTGGCCAGCCAGGTCGGCAGATGCGCGACACCCAACCCGGCCAGTGCGCCGCAGACCAGCGCCTCGGCGTTGTTGGCGCTCATGCGGATTCGCGCAGGCCGGTGCAAATGCATCTGCCCATCCCGCTCGAAGCGCCAGGCGAACGGCGGAGCCAGGCCGTCCCAATCCAGGCCGTCGTGGTCGACCAATTGCGCCGGCTCGGTCGGCACGCCACGGCGTTGCAGGTAATCGGGGCTGGCGCAGGCGATGCGCACCATGCTCGCCAGCGGCGTGGCCACCAGCCGGGTATCGGCCATTTGCCCGGCACGCAGCACCAGGTCGACCTTGCCCAGGTTCGAACCCTGCATGTCGACAAAGCTGTCGATCAGGTGCAATTGCACGTCGAGGCCGGGGTAAAGGGTCAGGAAGTCGGCAATCACCGGTGCCAGATGGCGTCGTCCGAACGCTGCCGGCGCATCGACCCGAATCAAGCCTTCCGGCGCATTGCTCAGGGACACCGCTTCCGCCCGCGCCAGTTGCAGCTCCGCGACGATCCGCCGCGCGCGCTCGGCAAAGGCCAAACCTGCCGGGGTAGCCCGCACCGCGTGGGTGCTGCGAATGAACAGCTGACTGCCGACGGCGCTTTCCAGGCTATCGATACGTCGCGCCACCGCCGATGGCGTCAGGGGATGACGGCGGGATGCAGCGGAAAAACTGCCGGTTTCCAGCACATCCAGAAACAGGCCGAGTTGTTCGGTCAATTGATTGGGGTTCATGGCTTCATCAACGCTTGTGCGAATTTGGCACAGCCATTGTGCGTTGCTGTGCGTTTCCCCGCCAGAGCCGACTGCGTAGGATGAACAGCCTGACAAGAGGAAAACCGCCTGTGATTGAGTTCGTGATGTACCTGGTTTTTGGCGCTGCCCTGGGCACCCTCGGCGGGCTCTTCGGCATTGGTGGCGGGCTGGTGGCGATTCCGCTGCTGGGCGTGTGGTGCGGTCTCGATCAGCAGGTTGCCCAAGGCACGGCGCTGGTGATGGTGGTGCCGAACGTGATGCTGGCGCTATGGCGCTATCACCAGCGTAATCGCATCGAATTGCGTCATGCGCTGCCATTGGCTTCGATGGGATTCTGCTTCGCCTGGATCGGTTCGATCTGGGCGGTGGGCGTTGATGCGCAAACCATGCGCGTGGGGTTTGTCGCGTTCCTGGTCGCGCTGTCGGCCTACAACCTGATGCGAATGTTTACCGCCACCGCACCGGCGTCTTCGCAGATGCATTATTCATGGCCGTGGCTGGGTGTGCTCGGCGCGGCTTCCGGGACCATGGGCGGGTTGTTTGGCGTGGGCGGGGCGGTGGTGGCCACGCCAGTGTTGACCAGTCTGTTCGGTACCAGCCAAGTGGTTGCCCAGGGCTTGTCGCTGGCGCTGGCATTGCCGAGCACGGGCGTCACGTTGGCGACTTATGCGGTGCACCATCAGGTGCACTGGGCGATCGGAATACCGTTGGCGGTCGGTGGATTGATGAGCATCAGTTGGGGCGTGAGAATCGCCCACGCACTGCCGGAGCGGCTGTTGCGCGGGCTGTTCTGTGGTTTTCTGGTGTTCTGTGCGGTGATGCTCGCCTTTAAAGTTTGAAGCCTTCGATGATGTGTTCGGCCAGGCATTCGGTGATCGGCGAAGGGTTGTTCAGGTTGCGGATCAGCATGATGCTGGCTTCCGGCAGCAGGGGCAGGTCCTGGTCGGCGCCGAGGATGCGCATGTCCGGCGTGATCAGGCTTTCCAGTTGCGCGGTGATCGCTAGCCCTGCGCTGACCACCGCCATCAATGCCGACAGGCTGGAGCTGTTGTAGGCAATGCGGTAATCGCGGCCCATGGCGTCCAGCGCATTACACGCCCAGACGCGGCAGAAACAATCACTGTTGAACATCGCCAGCGGCAGCGGCGTCTGCTCGTGGGCGTTGAAGCATTGGGCTTCGGCCCAGACAAAGCGCTCCTTGCGCAACAACTGGCCGATCTCGTTACCCGGCTCGCGGGTGACGATGGACAGATCCAGATCCTGGCGCTGCAACAGTTGCCGGGTCGATTCGCAATGAACCTCGATCTGGATCAGCGGGTAGAACTGCGCGAAGCGCGACAGGATGCCCGGCAGAAAGCGCATCACGTAATCGTCGGGTGTGCCGATGCGCACCGTGCCGACCATGTGCGGCTCGCGCAGGGTATTGAAGACTTCGCTGTGGAGTTTGAGGATGCGCCGCGCATAGCCGAGCAACACCTGGCCTTCGGCGGTCAGTTTGACCTGGCGCCCGTCGCGTTCGAACAGCTGGCGCTGCAACACGTCTTCTTCCAGACGTTTCATCTGCATGCTCACCGCCGACTGGGTGCGGTTGACCATTTCCCCGGCGCGGGTAAAGCCACCCTGATCAGCGATCGCGACGAAGGTGCGCAGTACATCGGTGTCGATACTGGGGTAGGCGGACATTCATCAATCTCCGAGATGTATGCCATCAGAAACATTCGTTGGATTGATCTTAGCGCTGCGGCGAGACTGGATCCATCCCTAAAGGAGGGCTACACGATGAAAGGTCACAACGAGCATGTAACGGAACAAAAATTCTCAATCCACGCGGTATCCGATCTGCTGCACAAGTTTAGTCGCTGGTACGAACTTCACCGTGAACGTGAATTACTGGCGAGCTTGAGCGACGAAGCACTGAAGGATATCGGCGTGAGCCGCGCGGATGTGGAGCATGAGGCAGTAAGACCGTTCTGGGATGATCCGATGCACAAATGATGATGCCATCGCTACACAAACCACTTTCGGGTGAGGTAGGTTGCGAGCAGACAAGGAGATGCTCATGCCCGCCACACTGTCCTTTTCCCTCAAACAGGCTCGGCGTCTGGCGCTGGCTGCCCAAGGGTTCAACGGGCGCCAGCCGCCGGCGGCGACCAAGCCGGTTCAGCTCAACCGGCTGATCGAACGGCTCGGCATTCTGCAGATCGATTCGGTCAATGCATTGGTGCGTTCGCACTACCTTCCCTTGTTTTCCCGTCTTGGCAATTATTCAACCGACTTGCTCGATCAGGCTGCCTGGAGTCAGGGCCGTCGGCGCACGTTGTTCGAGTATTGGGGCCACGAAGCTTCGTTATTACCGTTGTCGATGTACCCCTTGATGCGCTGGCGCATGCAGCGCGCTTCCCGTGGCGAAGATATCTACCAGCAACTGGCGCGTTTCGGTCGTGAGCAGCAGGACACGATTCGCCGTGTTTTAGCGTCGGTCCAGGAGCTCGGTGCGCTGGGGGCGGGCAGCCTGTCGACCCGTCAGGAACGGGCAGGGCCGTGGTGGGACTGGAGCGCTGAAAAGCATGCGCTTGAATGGTTGTTCGCCGCCGGTGAAGTGACCGTGGCCAGCCGGCGCGGGTTCGAACGGCTTTATGATTTGCCGGAACGGGTGATTCCTTTGGCGCTTCTGCAGCAGCCCTTGCTCAGTGAAACCGAAGCCCAGCGCGGGTTGTTGCTGCATGCGGCCACGGCGTTGGGCGTCGGCACGGAAAAGGACCTGCGGGACTATTTTCGCTTGAACCCCGCAGACAGCCGGCCGCGTCTGGCGGAACTGGTCGAGGGCGGTGAGCTGCTGGTCTGTGAGGTTGAAGGCTGGCGGCAACCGGCCTATTGCCTGGCTGAGCCGAAAGTGCCGCGCAAGGTCGAGGCCAGTGCGCTGCTTTCACCGTTCGATTCGCTGATTTGGGAGCGCAGCCGTACCGAGCGATTGTTCGATTTCCGTTATCGGCTGGAGATTTATACGCCGCAGCACAAACGCGTCTACGGCTATTACGTCTTGCCGTTTTTGCACAATGAGCGGATTGCTGCGCGGGTCGACTTGCGGGCCGAACGAGCGTCGGGCCGGTTGGCGGTGCATGCCGTGCATGAGGAAGAGCCGGGGCTGGATGATGAAGGGATGCTGGCGTTGGCAGTCAATCTGCGGCGGATGGCCGATTGGTTGGGGCTTGAGCGGGTTCAGCTGAATTGCCCGCGGGCGAGTGCGGCGCGGTTGCGGGGGGCGTTGGCTCAATTCAGTGTTGTTTGAATTGACGCCTTCGCGGGCAAGCCTCGCTCCTACAGGTTTTATGTCGTCCACCGGAAATGTGAACGACCCAAAACCTGTAGATACTCTGTTCACGGTCAAGCTTTTAGTAGATGTTTTTCGCTGAAAAGCTTGGCCGTATCGAAATCCT